>CAZSDX010000545.1:0-4910 GCA_964605685.1 uncultured Polyangiaceae bacterium | reverse complement strand
CCCGCAGCAAGGCGGCCAGGGCCGCCGGAGGCTCCGGGTGCAGCCAGCGGCGCCCGACCGGGAGGCGCGGGGCCAGGGAAGGGTGGGTCAAGAAAGAACCGACCCGGGAGGCGGCGAGGGCGGCGAGGCGAGGGCGGAAGACGGGGACGAGGGAGGAGGGGTCCGGGTCGCCGTCGGGGGAGGCGAGGGAGAGGATGGTTTGGGTCGCGAGGTCGTCGTCGAGGGAGCCGCCGAGGCGCCGGACGAGGGAGGAGAGGAGGAGGGGCGCGGGGAGGGGGAGAGGCACGCGCTACTTGGAGGCAGCGGGGGGAGCGGCGCTGGCGGGAGGAGCGGCGCTGGTGGGAGGAGCGGCGCTGGCGGGCGGGGGGGCGGAGGGTTCCTCGTTGTTGTTGTACATGAGGATGAGCTGGTCGGTGAGGTCGAGGTCGGCCTTGGCGTAGGGGACGACCTGGCGGTCGAGGATGAGGTCGTAGCCCTCGCGCTGGGCGAGCTTGCGGAGGAGGCTCGAGACGCGGTTGTAGATGGGGGCGGTCACGTCGTTCTGCTTGCGGACGCGCTCGCGCTCGTACTCGGAGAAGGCGAGCTGGAGCTCGTTGAGCTGGCGCTGCCAGTCCTCGAGGGCACGCTGGAGGGCCTCCTTGGAGATGACCTTGGCTTGTTTCTCGATGTCCTCCTTCTTCTTGGCCAGCTCTTCCTGGCGGAAGTTCATCTCGAGCTGGCGGCGCTCGAAGTATTTCCGCAGGGTGGACTGGGCGCGGAGGCCATCCTCGGTTTCCATGACGGCGCGCTGCATATCGACGACGGCGATGCGGGGGGGCCTGGTGTCGGCGGCATGACCGGAGGAGGGGAGGATGGCAGCGGCGAGGCCGAGGGCGCCGAGGGCGACGGCGGCGAGGTGAGTGCGGAGGGAGGCCATGATCAACCCTTCTTCCCGGGCTTCTTCTTGGGGTCAGCCTTGGGAGGTTCGGGGGGGAGCGGAGGGACGTTGGACTCGCTGTTGTAGAGGCGAATGGCCTGCTCGGTCAGGTCCATGGAGGGCTGCTGGAAGTGGACCGCAGCCGTGTCGATCACCATGTCGTAGCCGCCCTGGCGGGCCAGGCGGCTGATGATGGTGAGCATCTTGGTGAGGATGGGCTGGGTCGCCTCGGCCTGGCGCTTCTGGATGTCCTGCTGGTACTGGCCCATCAGCTCCTGGAGCTCGATGGCCTTGCGCTGGAGCTCCTCCATGCCGGCCTGGCACTGGGCCTGAGCGGAGTTACGGCAGCGCTTTTCGAGCTGGACCTTCTCCTTGCGGAGGGCCTCCTCGCGGTTGCTCAGCTCGATCTGCCGCTTGTCGAAGAGCTTCTTGAGGCTGTCGTTGGCCCGGGCGCCCTCGTTGGTCTCGTTGATGGCCTTCTGCATGTTGATGACGGCCATCTTGGTCTGGGCGCTGGCCTCGTCGGCGGTGAGGAGCGATGCTGCCACGACCAGGGGGGGCGCCAGGAGCTTGACGTACTGCATGGCGCCGATGCCTAGCGTCACCCCCCGGGGCGGTCAATTCCGCCGTGCGCGAGGTGCTGGCCGCCGGCCGCGGGATGTGCGATTCTTCCAGGCCCTACGAGGAGAGACGACCATGGGTTGTTCTGGATGCAACTGCGAGCCCCCTGACCCGATGACCGGCACCCGCGAGCGATGGCGGGCGCTCCTGTTCCTGGCGGCGCTCGGCGGCGTGCTGCTGGTGATGGCCTCTCGCTGAGGCTCAGCCCGCCACCGGCAGCTTGCCTCCGCCACCGGTCAGCGAAGCAAAAAAGTCGTTGCCCTTGTCGTCGACCACGATGAACGCCGGGAAGTCGACGACCTCGATCCGCCAGACGGCTTCCATGCCGAGTTCCGGGTAGTCGAGCACCTCGACCTTCTTGATGCAATCCTGGGCCAGCCGCGCGGCGGGGCCGCCGATGCTCCCCAGGTAGAACCCTCCGTGCTTCTTGCAGGCCTCGGTCACCGCCTTCGAGCGGTTGCCCTTGGCCAGCATGACGAAGCTACCGCCGGCGGCCATGAAGGCGTCCACGTAGCTATCCATGCGCCCGGCGGTGGTGGGGCCGAAGGAGCCGGAGGGCATCCCTTCCGGGGTCTTCGCCGGGCCGGCGTAGTAGACCGCATGCTTCTGGAAATAGTCGGGCATGCCCTCGCCGCGGTCGAGGCGCTCCTTGATCTTCGCGTGGGCGATGTCCCGGGCGACCACCAGCGTCCCGGTCAGCGCGAGGCGGGTCTTGATCGGGTGGCGGGAGAGCAGCGCGCGGATCTCACTCATCGGTCGGTTCAGGTCGACGGCGACCGCCTCGTCGGAGAGCTGCGCCGCGGCGGTGTCCGGGAGGTACCTGGCCGGGTCCGTCTCGAGCTGCTCCAGGAAGATTCCCTCCCGCGTGATCTTGCCGAGAGCCTGTCGGTCGGCGGAGCAGGAGACCGCCAGGCCCACCGGGCAGGAGGCGCCGTGGCGCGGGAGGCGGATCACCCGGACGTCATGGCAGAAGTACTTGCCTCCGAACTGGGCGCCGATGCCGGTGCGGCGGGCAAGCTCCAGGATCTTCTGCTCCAGATCGAGGTCGCGGAAGCCGCGGCCCAGCTCGTTGCCGGTGGTGGGCAGCGTGTCCAGGTAGCGAGCGGAGGCCAGCTTGGCGGTCTTGAGGGTGTGCTCGGCGGAGGTGCCGCCGACCACCAGCGCCAGGTGGTACGGCGGGCAGGCGGCGGTGCCCAGCGACCGGAGCTTCTCCTCGACGAAGCGGAGCAGGCTCTCCGGGTTGAGGAGCGCCTTGGTCTCCTGGTAGAGGAAGCTCTTGTTGGCGGAGCCTCCGCCCTTGGCCATGAAGAGGAACTTGTAGGCGTCGCCGTCGGTGGCGAAGAGCTCGATCTGGGCGGGGAGGTTGTTGCCGGTGTTCTTCTCCCGGTACATGTCCAGGGGGGCGAGCTGGGAGTAGCGGAGGTTGGTGGTGAGGTAGGTGTCGAAGACGCCGCGGGCGATGGCCGCCTCGTCGCCGCCGCCGGTGAAGACCTGCTGGCCCTTCTTGCCGAGGACGATGGCGGTGCCGGTGTCCTGGCACATGGGGAGCACGCCTCCGGCGGCGATGCAGGCGTTCTTCAGCAGGTCGAGGGCCACGAAGCGGTCGTGGGGGGAGGCCTCCGGGTCGTCGAGGATGCGGGCGAGCTGGGCCAGGTGGCCAGGGCGCAGGTAGTGCGCGATGTCCCGCATCGCCTCCCGGGTGAGCAGCGTCAGCGCCTCCGGGGCGACCCGGAGGAAGGTGGTGCCGGCGGCCTCGAAGGTGTCGACGTGGTCGCGGCTGAGCAGGCGGTAGGGGGTGTCGTCGTGGCCGAGGGGGAGCAGGTCCTGGTAGGCGAAGGTGCTCATCGTGGGCGTCTCCGGTGGTAGGCTACCTATACGCCATGGATACCGCCGCTCTCTCCGATTTCATCGCCCGCCGCTGGGATGACGACCTGGTCCCGAGGCTCACCGAGTACATCCGGGTCCCGGCGAAATCTCCCCATTTTGACCCGGAGTGGGCCAGCAACGGGCACATCGAGAAGGTCGTCCAGCAGGCCGCGGCCTGGTGCCGGGAGCAGCCCATCCCGGGGCTCGTGGTGGAGCTTGTCCGGCTGCCGGGGCGCACCCCCTTGCTCTTCTTCGAGATCCCCGGGGACGACCGCCGCACGGTCCTCCTCTACGGCCACCTGGACAAGCAGCCGGAGATGACCGGCTGGCGCGAGGGCATCGGCCCCTGGGAGCCCGCTTACGAGGACGGCAAGCTCTACGGCCGCGGCGGCGCCGACGATGGCTACGCGGTCTACGCCTCGCTGACGGCGCTCCGGGCCCTTGCCGAGCAGAGGATCCCCCACGCCCGCTGCGTCGGCCTCATCGAGTGCTGCGAGGAGAGCGGGAGCTACGACCTGCCCGCCTACCTGGAGCTGCTCGCCCCCCGGCTGGGCCAGGTCGACCTGGTGATCGGCCTGGACTCCGGCTGCGGCGACTACGAGCGGCTCTGGGTCACCACCTCCCTGCGGGGGCTCGCCGCCGGCACCCTCTCCGTCGAGGTGCTCACCGAGGGGGTCCACTCCGGGGACGCCTCCGGCATCGTTCCTTCCTCCTTCCGCATCGCCCGGCGCCTCCTCGACCGCCTCGAAGATCCGGAGACCGGCCGCGTCCTCCTCCCCGCGCTCCACGGCGAGATCCCCGAGGAGCGTGTCCGCCAGGCGCGGGAGGCCGCGGAGATCCTCGGCGGTGGCGTCGTCCAGAAGTTCCCCATGGTCGACGGCATACGCCCGGTCACCCAGGATCTGGCCGAGGCCCTCCTCAACCGCACCTGGCGCCCCGCCCTCTCCGTGACCGGCGCCGACGGCCTCCCCCCCATCCGCACCGCCGGCAACGTGCTCCGTCCCCGCACCGCCCTCAAGCTCTCCGTCCGGCTCCCGCCCACCGTCGACGGAAAGAAGGCCACCGACCTGCTGGCGTCCCTCTTCGCCACGGACCCTCCCTACCAAGCGAGGGTCGTTTTCACGCCCGATCAGAGCGCCAGCGGCTGGAACGCGCCGTCCACCGCGCCCTGGCTGGAGGCGGCGCTCCAGGAGGCGTCTCGGACGTTCTACCAGCGCCCGGCGGCGGCCATCGGGGAGGGGGGGACCATCCCCTTCATGGCGATGCTGGGGAAGCAGTTTCCCCAGGCGCAGTTCCTGATCACCGGGGTGCTGGGTCCCCGGTCGAATGCCCACGGACCCAACGAGTTTCTCCACGTTCCTTACGCGAAGAAGCTCACCGCCTGCGTGGCGCACGTCCTCGCGGCGCACGCGCGGTCGTGATCCGCCGCGTCCCCTTGCTCCTGGTGCTGCTGGCCGCTTGCTCGTCGAGGCCTGCGCCCGCGCCGCCTGCGCCGCCGCTGCCCGCG
>CAZSDX010000544.1:0-4933 GCA_964605685.1 uncultured Polyangiaceae bacterium | reverse complement strand
CGGGGTCCGGGCCCGTGGCGGTGCTGCCGGGGCCGAGCCGGGGGGCAGCGATCGCCCTGACGCCGGACGACACGAGGGCCGTGGTGGTCAACCGGGATGTGGGCAGCGTCACGGTGCTGGCGATCGACTACACGAACGATCCCCCGTCGCCGAGCAAGCTGGTGGAGATCGATCTGGGCAAGGGCTCGGAGCCCTGGCAGGTGGCGGTGCATCCGGACGGGGACCACGCCTTCGTGGTGCTGCGCAACGGGGGCAAGCTGGTGAGGATCGACGACCTCTCCGGGACGCCGAAGAAGGGGCCCGAGGTGGCGGTGGGCTCGGAGCCGACGGCGGTGGCGCTGACGCCGACGGGCGCTGGGGCCTGGGTGGCCAACTGGGTCGATGGTACGGTGATGCGGGTCGATACCGCCACGATGCAGGTGACCAAGACCGTCGACCTCAACGACGCGATGAAGGGGCCGCTGGGGGTCGCGGAGGCGCGCCCCGCGCTGTCCCACCCGCGCTCCATCGCCATCACCAACGACGGTGACCAGGACGACGCGGACGAGAAGATGGTGGTCACCGAGTACTACGCGGTCCGGGCCGCCTCCGACGGGACCAACGGGGCCGACGCGGACACCAGCAAGAAGGGCTACGTCCACGTGGTGTCGCTCGGGGACAGCTCGGTCAAGACCGTGGACCTGAACCCCATCAACGACATCGGCTTCAAGGATCACCGCAACGGGACGGCGGGCTGCTTTCCCAACCAGATCCAGTCGGTGACCGTCAACGGCTCGAAGGCCTACGTGGTCTCGATATGCGCCTCCCCCAAGGGGCCCGTCGGCGTGTTCACCGGGCCCGCGCCCACCTGCGCGCTACCGACCGACTGCCCTGCCCCGTCGGGCGTCGTCCCGACCT
Source organism: uncultured Polyangiaceae bacterium (assembly GCA_964605685.1). Lineage (GTDB taxonomy): Bacteria > Myxococcota_A > Polyangia > Polyangiales > Polyangiaceae > JANWXX01. Next base: position 4,036 of record CAZSDX010000544.1, on the reverse strand, counting down.
GCAACGCGGGCACCTGCTCGACCCAGTGCGATGAGGACTCGGATTGCGGCGCGGTGGGGGGTCAATGCAACACCACCACTGGCCGTTGCCTGCCCAACACCGCCAGCGTCAAGACCACCACCGCCCCGGCGGTGCACGTGGTCGACCTGGAGACCGCGGCGGTGGCGGGGTCGGTGAACCTCAACTTCGAGTTCGACAAGCTGTTCACTAGCAAGAACCTCCAGAACAACGAGAAGCGCTACCCGCTGGTGGCCAACGATCTGGCCTTCGTCCCGGGGACGGGCATCGGCTACGTGCCTGCGAACGGGACGGACGCGGTCTTCCGCGTGGTCTACGACACGAGCGCGGGGCAGCTCACCGAGGTGGGCGCCAACGCCAACCCATTCATCAACCTCCAGAGCGGCCGTAACCCCATCGGGTTCGCCATCACCAGCGAGGATCACAACGGCAAGAAGTACGGCTTCGCCGCCAACGACATCAGCCGGGACGTGAGCGTCGTCGATTTCAGCGTCCAGTCGGTGGCCGGGGGAGGGACGCCGGTGGTGGTCTCCACGAGCCCGCTCCCGGCGGCGGGGTCCGCGGAGGACCGGGTGCGCCTTGGCAAGCGCTTCTTCAACACCGGGCTGGGGCGCTGGTCGCTGCTGGGGCAGGGCTGGGGCGCCTGCCAGTCGTGCCACATCGATGGGCTGAGCGACAACGTCACCTGGTACTTCGCCCGCGGCCCTCGCCAGTCGACGAGCCTCGACGGGAGCTTCTCCAAGAAGGATCCGACCGACCAGCGGATCTTCAACTGGACCTCCATCTTCGACGAGGTGACCGACTTCGAGGGGAACACCCGCGGCGTCTCCGGCGGCGTCGGCGCCGTCGTCAAGGCGCTGAGCACGCCGCCGGTGGCCGGCGACCGCATCGACCTGGCGGCGGTCCCGGTGAAGGGGGCCAACCAGAACCACGCGGGCCTCAACGGCAGCGCCGAGGACGTGGCGGACAAATCCAACCCCCTCGGGATCGACACCCCCTCGCTGCTCTCCGACTGGGCGGAGATCACCGACTACATGAAGACCATCCGGGCCCCCCGCGCCCCCTCCAACCTGGACGCGGCCCAGGTGACCACCGGTCGCCAGCTCTTCCAGGGGGCCAACTGCCAGGGGTGCCACGGCGGCGACAAGTGGACCATCTCCTCGCTGTTCTACAACCCCACCGTCGCCACCACCGGGGCGCTCACCACCGCGACCTGGACCAAGCCCAGCAACATCCCTGCGTCGGTCCTTCCCACCACCGATCCCACCAAGCAGGTGATGCGTGCTGGCAACGCCGCCAACGACCAGCTCCTCTGCTCCATCCGCAACGTCGGCACCTTCGACGTGGCGGAGGCCAACCTGGGCATCTCCGAGCTGCGCGCCGACATGAGCACCCCGGCCCAGGGGAACGCCGCGGACGCCAAGGGCTACAACCCGCCCTCCCTCTTCGGGATGAGCGTCGGTGCCCCCTACTTCCACAACGGCGGCGCCCGCACCCTGGAGGCGGCCTTCAGCCAGATCTTCGGCGCCCACCACCGCTCGCTCTCGGAGAATTTCCTCCAGGACGACGCGAACGGGGCCAAGCGCAAGGCGCTGATCCAGTTCCTCCTGTCCATCGACGAGAGCGCCCAGACCTTCGCCATCCCCGCCGCGGGCGGGGCGGCCGCCGGCGGCGTCCTCTGCAAGGCCCCCTGAGCTTCAGTTTACCCGCAGCAGCACCACCTCGGGGGGGACACCGAAGCGCACCGGCAGCACGCTCATCCCCAGCCCCGAGGTGACGTAGAGGTGCTGGCCTCGCTCGGCGATGTGGCCCCGGAGGTAGCGCTTGCCGTACATCGAGGGCACCGCCGGGGGCCCCAGCAGCGGCAGCTTGATCTGCCCCCCGTGGGTGTGCCCCGCCAGCAACAGCCTCACCTGCGCGGGCACCTGGGGGAAGCTGTCCGGCGAGTGGGTCAGGGCGATCACCGGGGCGTCCTGCGGGATCCGGGGGAGCGCCTGGCGCATCTCCTTGTGGCGGGAGGCGTAGTCCGGGACGCCGAAGATCCTCACCGGCTGCCCCCGTATCCCCACCAACCTGCTCTCTCCCTCCAGCACCGTGATCCCGGCATCCTCGAAGGCGCGGCGGACCCGCTCGCCCCCTTGCCACCAGTCGTGGTTGCCGAGCACCGCAAAAACCCCCGCCGGGGCCCTCAGATCCCCCAGCCGGCGGGCCGTCGTCTCCGGTGGTATGGGTGACCCCAGCCGGTCTTCCGTCACGTAGTCCCCCAGGAGCGCCACCAGGTCCGGTTGCTGGCGGTTGATCCACGCCACGACCTCCCGGAGCCTCGCCTCGTCGACGAAGTGGCAGCCCGCGTGGATGTCCGACAGCAGCGCGACGGTCAGCGACGGCAGCCCCTCCACCCGGATCGACTCCCGGCGCTCCACCAGCCTCGATGGCTCGATCACCAGCGCCCAGAGCAGCAGGCCCAGCGCCGCCGCCAGCAGCCCGACCGCCGCCCTGTGCCGGCTCACCCGCGCCCCTCCGGCAGCGGGTAGAGGAAGCGCAGCGCCGCGGGGAGCCGCCGCCGCCAGGCTCGCTCGTCGTGGGCCCCGTGGGGATCCTCCCGGAACCGCAGCCGGTCCCGGCCATACCCCCGCTGCCGTAGCTGCTCCGCCAGGGCGCGCGCGAGCGACAGCACCGCGCCGCGGGCCTCCCTGGCACCGCAGTCGAGGTAGATCCGCGAGGTCCACGGGTTCGTGCGCTCGCCCAGCCAGCCGAGGATGCGCCTGCGGGCAAACCAGAGGGACGGCGACATGGCCAGCGCCCCACCGAAGACCTCCGGGCGGCGAAAGTGCGCGTAGAGCGCCGCCAGTCCGCCCATGGAGGAGCCCCCCACCAGCGTCGCCGCGGGGCCTGCTCCCACGCCGTGGGTGGCCCTCACCCGGGGCAGGATGGCCCCCACGATCCAGTCGAGAAATCTATCCAGATCCCCCGGCGCCCCGTGGTTGTCCCAGGGGGCCAGCTCCCGGATCCGCTCGACCCCGCCGTGATCGATGGCGACCACCACCGGCCTCGGCCTGCGCCTCGCCAAGCGCTCGATGGCCCGGTGCGTCTGCCAGCCTCCGGCGTAGCTGGGCTCGTCCTCGAAGACATTTTGCCCGTCGAACAGCAGGAGCAGCGGACCTCTCCGGGCGGGATCGTGCCCTACCGGGGTGTAGATCCGCACCATCCTCGGGCTCATCCCGGGGGGAGCCTCCGGGCCCCACAGATGCACCTCGCCTTGTGGACTCTTCAAGGCGCCCCCTCCAGCAGCCGCACCAGGCGGGGGGAGATCTCCGCCACCGCGCCCTCTCCCTTGATGCTCCCCTCGATCTGCTGCCCCGAGCCTCGCCCGTCCGGCGCCGGGACCGCGAAGAGCGGGATCATCCGCGAGCGGTAGCCTGCCGCCTTCAGCCGCTCCCCGTCCTCGTCCAGGTCGAATTCCAGAAAGCGCACCGGCGGGAGCTGCCCGTCCAGCTTCCCCTCCTCCGCCGCCTTGTGGAACCGCTGGCAGGGCTCGCACCAGGTCGCCCCCACGTAGACCAGCAGTCGCTGGCCGCTGGCCTGCGCCTCCGCGCGCTCCCGCTGCACCAGGGCCTCGACGGGCTCCCTCGCCGGGGCCTTCTTGAACCAGACCGGGCGGGTGGCTTGTTTTTGCGCAGCCGAGACGGCCGGGGCAGGGTCTGGGCGGGGGGCAGGGGTACGCTCGCATCCCACACAAAGGAAAAGTGCCCAGAAAAGGTGTCGCATGGCGCTTCGCTTAGCACGCTCCGGGTGGTAAAATTCTGTCCATGAAGAGCCCTTCTCTCCGAACTTACCCGGTCCTGTTTGCCTTGACGCTGGGCGGAGCGACGCTCGTGGGGGCTTGCTCCGGTTCCGACAGCGCGGTCACCGAGAACGAAGCCAGCCTGGGGGGCAAGGGAGGGAAAAGCGGGAAAGGCGGGGCGGCGGGGGCCAGCACCGGCGGGGCGGCGGGCTCCGGGGCAGGGGCCGGCGGGAG
>CAZSDX010000543.1:0-4938 GCA_964605685.1 uncultured Polyangiaceae bacterium | reverse complement strand
CGGCACGGGAGGCAGTGGCGGCACGGGGGGGAGCGCCGGGAGCGGCGGTACGGGGTCTGGCGGCTCGGCGGTCGCGGGTACCGGCGGGAGCGACGCGGGCGGGAGCGGCGGAAGCCCCGTGGAGCTGCCCTGCCACCCTGGGTTTTCTTTTACCCCCAAGAAGCAGAAGGCGGGGGTCCCGTTCCAGGTGACCTTCACCGATCCGACGCCGTACCCGTGGATCGCCATGGAGGCGTCGGGGCCTGGGGCTCCGGTGGTGAGCGATCAGGTGATCTCCGGCTCCGGACCGTACTCCTGGTCGTACACCGTGAGCGGCCACCAGGAGGGAATCCTGGAGCTGCGCTTCTACCGGGACAAGCCTCCGGGCGAGGTCGGCGTGCTGGTGGGCACCTGCCAGCGCCAGGTGGAGGCCGGCAGCGGCGGTACGGGGGGAAGCGGCGGCACGGGAGGCAGTGGCGGCACGGGGGGGAGCGCCGGGAGCGGCGGTACGGGGGGAAGCGGCGGGGGGCCGGTGGGGGAGAGCTGCTCGACGCCGATCGAGATGGTGAGCGGCACCAGCGGGACGTACTTTGTTCTGGATTTCAACTGCCCGCAGCTCGAGCTGGTGCAGAGTCCGATCTACGGGAGCCCGCCGGGGCAGACCAGCTACCGGAGCACGCTGGGGAAGTGGCTCACGGACTACAACGGGGCCAAGGACATCGCCTTCGCGTTCAACACCAACTATTCGCAGACCAACGCGGACCCGATCACCGGGGCCTACGTCTACAACAGCACCATTTACCAGACGGTGTTCCTGACCAACTGCGTGGACTCGGGGGGTTGCCCGACGAGCTGCTTCCTGGAGGACGCGCGGTACAGCGTGGGGGTCGGGGGGGACGGCAAGGCGTTCGAGCTGGCGTACAACCCCGGGTATAGCTGGGCGACCTGCCAGGCGATGGGGTGCGACGGGTGCAAGGATTACAACTGGAACACCAACATGCCGATCAAGTGGCACGTCGGGACGAACAGCGGGATCATCCCTGGAGGAACGCGGTGGCTGGTGTCCGGGGTGGACATCGAGACCGGGGTCCCTAGCCACAACGGCAAGCCGGATGCGTTCTCGGAATTCCTGGGGAACCGCAACGTGATGGCCAAGGTTGACGGGAAGAACAAGATGGTGGTGGGTCTGCTCCAGAGCGCGTACCGGGCGCCGGTGAAGAGCTACATGACTTCGACCTTCGGGGTGGGTCAGATCGTGGTCTTCGACGGGGGAGGATCGACCAAGCAATACATCGACTTCCAGGGGAAGACGCTGAACATCGATGGTCCGAGGGCGGTGCCGGGGATCCTGGGGTTCAAGATCAAGTGAGGCAAGAGGTACCCCTCGCGGACGGCTGCGGAAGGGGAAGCGTGCTGCAGGCGAGCCGCTGCGCTAGGCTGGCCGGCACCTCATGTTCGAGTCCTTGCCTGAGTTCGGGACGGGCGTCCTCTACGCCGTCCTGGTGAGCGCGGCGTACACCTTCTCGGTGGCGCTGGTCGCCGGGAAGAGCCGGCGCCCGCGCATGCTGGAGGCCGCCAGGCTCGGCGCCTACGGCACGGTGGCGCTGGTGGTGCTGTCGACGCTGGTGCTCGCCTACGCCTTCGTCACCCACGATTTCCGTATCCGCTACGTGGCGCGCTACAGCGACCGGAGCATGCCGCTGCCCTACCTGTTCGCGTCGCTCTGGGGCGGCCAGGACGGGTCGCTGCTGTGGTGGTCGTTCCTCCTGTCGGCGTACACCGGGGCGTGCGTCGCCTGGATGAAGGGGCGCTACCGGGAGCTCCAGCCTTACGTGATCGCCACGCTGATGAGCATCCTCGGGTTCTTCGGGGTGCTGATGCTGTTCGCGGCCAACCCGTTCTGGACGTCGTTCGCCGGGGCCAGGCCGGACGGGGAGGGGCTGAACCCGCTGCTCCAGAACTTCTACATGGCGATCCACCCGCCGAGCCTCTACACGGGCTTCGTGGGGTGCGCGGTGCCCTTCGCCTTCGCGGTGGCGGCGCTGGTGACGGGCCGCCTGGACAGCGAGTGGATCGCCGCGTCGCGCAAGTGGATGCTGTTCGCCTGGCTGTTCCTGAGCATCGGCAACGGGCTGGGGATGCTCTGGGCCTACGAGGAGCTGGGCTGGGGCGGCTACTGGGCCTGGGATCCGGTGGAGAACGCCGCCTGCCTGCCGTGGTTCACGGCGAGCGCGTACCTGCACTCGATCATGGTCCAGGAGCGCCGGGGGATGCTCAAGGTCTGGAACGTGGCGCTGGTGTGCGTGACCTTCTTCCTGACGATCTTCGGCACCTTCCTGACGCGCTCGGGGATGATCGCCAGCGTTCATAGCTTCGCCCAGAGCGACATCGGGAAATACTTTGTCGTTTACATGGGGCTGATCCTGGCGGCGTCGGCGGGGCTGATCGTCTGGAGGTTGCCGAGGCTCCGGGCGGAGGGGCGCATCGAGACGGTGATCTCCCGGGAGGCGGTCTTCGTCTTCAACAACTGGGCGCTGCTGGGGATCGCCACCTTCATCGCCGTGGCGACGGTGTTCCCGAAGATCAGCGAGCTGTGGGCCGAGCCGGTCACCGTCGGGCCCGCCTTCTACAACCGCTGGGTGGTGCCCGCAGGGCTGGCGGTCTTCGCCCTGATGGGCGCGGGCCCCCTCTTCGGCTACCGGAAGACCAGCCGCGACGCGCTGATCCAGGCCTTCAAGCTCCCGCTGCTGGTCACCGTCGTCGCGTCCGCGGCGCACCTGGCGCTGGGGCGCGCCGTGGGCTTCCCCGCGATCGTCCCATCGCCGGAGATCTACCCGGGCGTCCTCGGGGTGATCCTCCGGGCCCTGGGCTCGGTCTTGCCGCTGATCAGCACCGCGCTGTGTGCCTTCAACTTCGCCGTCATCATCCAGGAGTTCGTCCGTGGGGTCCAGGCGCGGCGCGCCTCCCGCCAGGACGAGAGCGTGCCCGGGGCGCTGTTCCGGCTGGTGAGCAAGGGCCGCCGCCGCTACGGAGGCTACGTGGTCCACGCGGGGATCGCGCTGATGTTCGTCGGCTTTACCGGCAAGGCGTGGGGCGTCGACAAGGAGACGGCGCTCCGCCCCGGCGAGACCTTCGTGGTCGACAGCTACCGCTTCACCTACCAGGGCTCCCGCATGGAGGTCGATCCGTCGAAGCGCATGGTGTTCGCCGACCTCAAGGTGGACCGGGTGGACGGGGGCTCCCTGGGCGTCGCCAGCCCCGCCAAGTTCATCTACCGGAAGATGCCCGAGCAGCCCACCTCCGAGGTGGCGATGCTCCACACGCTCCGCGATGACATCTACCTGGTGCTCGGCTCTGCCAACCCGCAGACCAAGGTGGCCACCTTCCAGATCCACATCAACCCCCTGGTCTCCTACATCTGGTTCGGCCTCATCGTCGTCATCTTCGGCAGCGCCATCTGCCTCTGGCCCGACCTGGCGCTGGGCGAGTCCGGGGCCTGGGCCTACGCCCGCGCTGCCGGCTCCTTCACCGCCTCCCTCTTCTTCGCGCTCCTCCTCGCCTCCACCCCCGCCCGCGCCTTCGCCCAGGGGTCCTCCTCGCTCCACGCGGGCACCGTCGAGATGCGGTCCGCCCAGGAGCGCGAGGTCTTCCCCATGCTCCTCTGCCAGTGCGGCGCCTGTGCCCGCCTGCCGCTGGACAACTGCGTCTGCTCCACCGCCGAGGAGGAGCGAGCCCACATCCGGGCGATGATGGCTTCTGGTTCCACCAACCAGCAGATCTTCGACGACTACGTCGCCCGCCACGGCACCGCAGCCCTCGCCGTGCCCCCCAACAAGGGCAAGCTCAGCGCCATCTGGGCGGTCCCGGTGCTCGGCGTGGTGATGGCTGGCGTCGGCGTGGTGATGCTGCTCCGCCGCTGGAGGAGCGCGGGCGAGGCGGCCGCCCCCGCCGGCGTCGGCGCCCCGGATGACTACGACCGCAAGCTCGACGAGGAGCTGGAGCGTCTCGATGGCTGAATCCACCTCCTCCCTCGACGCGAAGCTGGACGCCCTCGCGGCCCGCTCCCCGGTGCTCGCTCCCCTCGCGGTGCTCCTGGGCGCCGCTGTCCTTGGCGCCCTCCGCGGCCCTGGCGCCGCTGTCCTTGCCCTGGCCGGCGGCGCGCTCCTCGCCGCCATCGCCGGCCTCTGGAGCAGCCTCCGCGTGCTGGCCGGCGACGCGCCCCTCTCGCTCCACGAGGCCATCGACCTCGGCGCCCCCTCCGCCCTCCAGGAGCGAAAACAAAAGATCCTCCTTGCCCTCAAGGATCTCCAGCGAGAGCACGCCCTCGGGAAGATCTCCGACGAAGACTTCAAGGATCTGTCCGCGCGCTACCGAGCCGAGGCCAAGCAGCTCCTCCGGGAGATGGACGAGGATCTGGCCCCCGCCCGCGCCAGGGCCGAGGCGCTCCTGGAGGCTCGCCTGTCCGGCGCCTCCGCGGCGGACGGTGAGGCCAGCGAGGCCAGCGAGGCAGGAGAGGCTGACGAGACGAAGGCGCGCGAGGAGGACGAGGCTCCGCGAAGGAAGCCCAGGAAGAAGAAGCGGAGATTAGCCCAACGGTCCTGTGACCGCCATAGCCTCGTTCCGCCATCCGTCACCACCTCGGCGGTGACGCGGGGAGGGGGGTGACCCAGAAGGGAAGCTGGTCTTGCCGCCCGAGCCCGCAGGGGGCCTTGCATCCAGGTGGGGTCGGGACGCGACCAGGCGGGGCACGGAGCGCCTCGGGAATGGAGGGGGCCGTGACCAGGCGGGGGGGTTGGCGTGACCAGGCGGGGGGTTGGCGTGACCAGGCGGGGGGGTTGGCGTGACCAGGCGGGGGGGTTGGCGTGACCAGGCGGGGGGTTGGCGTGACCAGGTGGGGGGTTGGCGTGACCAGGCGGGGGGACGGAGGATGGTGCGTTGCGCGTGATCATCCCGGGCGGG
>CAZSDX010000542.1:0-4939 GCA_964605685.1 uncultured Polyangiaceae bacterium | reverse complement strand
CTGGGCAAGGCGGCGACGGCGCTGGGGGACGCGGGGACGGCGGCGCGGGCGTATGGCTCGCTGATCGATCTCTTCCCGGCCCGGGCGGATCTGCGCCGGTTCGCCGGGGAGCTTCTGTCCAGCCTGCCCGCCGCGGTCGCGCTGGCGCTCTCCATCGATACCTTCCGCAAGGCGGTCGAGTCCCGCCCGGATCATCCGTCAGGCCACCACCTCCTGGGGATGGCGCTGCTACGGGCGGGACGCTTTGCGGAGGCCTTCGAGGCCATCGCCCGGGGCCAGGCTCGCTCGTATCCGCCAAAATTCCCCGGGGTCGACCGGATCCTCGCGGAGGATTTGGGGCTGGCGGCGGCGGCGTGGGTGAGGTCGGACCCCGCGCGGCGGGAGGAGATCCTGGCGCGGCTGAGGAAGGCCGGTGCTGCGCCGGAGGACGGTCCCTCGGTGCGCTTCGTGCTGGTGTGGGAGACGGACGCGAACGACGTGGATTTTCACATCCATGATTCCTTCGGGGGGCATGCGTATTTCCGGGAGCGCCAGCTCTCTTCCGGGGGGGAGCTGTACGCGGACATCACCCAGGGGTACGGCCCCGAGTGCTTCACGATCCGCGGGCCTGCTGCGGGGCGAGCGTACCCGTACCGGCTCCAGGCGCATTATTACTCGCGGGGGCCGATGGGCTACGGGATGGGGTCGCTGCAGATCATCGAGCACGACGGCCAGGGGGGGCTGCGCTTCGAGGAGCGCCCGTACGTGATCCAGGAGGACGGGGCCTACGTGGATCTGGGGATCATCGAGGGGCCGCTGTCCTGAGGGGGAACTTTGGGGGAGGAAAAGCACTACCCCGCGAGGGCCTCCGCGGAGGCGCGGACGATCTGATCGACGTCGTCGGCGGTGTGGGCGCGGGAGAGGAAGGCGGCCTCGAACTGGGAAGGGGGCCAGTAGACCCCGCGCTCCAGGAGCCCCCGGTGCCAGGCGGCGAAGCGCTTGCGGTCGCAGCGGTCGGCGTCGCTCCAGTTGCGCACCGGCCCCTCGACGAAGAACAGCGTCAGCATGCTGCCGACGCGCTGCACGGTGCCGGCGACCCCCGCGTCCTGGAGCCCCCGGTGGAGCCCTTCCTCCAGGCGGGCGCCGATGGCTTCGAGGTGCTCGTAGAGATCCGGGGTGAGCTGGTCGAGGGTGGTGAGGCCCGCGGTGACCGCCACCGGGTTTCCGCTGAGGGTTCCTGCCTGGTAGACCGGGCCGAGGGGGGCCACCTTCTGCATGATCTCGGAGCGACCCCCGTAGACCGCCAGGGGCAGCCCGCCGCCGACCACCTTGCCGAGGCAGGTCATCGCTGGGCGCAGGCCGAAGCGCTGCTGGGCGCCGCCGGGGGCGAGGCGGCATCCGGTCATCACCTCGTCCAGGATGGCCACGGCGCCGTGGGCCTCGCACAGCTCGAGGATCAGCTCCAGGAAGCCGGGGAGCGGGGGGACGCAGCCCATGTTGCCCACCACCGGCTCGACGATGACGGCGGCGATGTCCTTGCCTCGGGCGGCGAAGAGGGCGCGGAGCGCGTCCAGGTCGTTGTAGGGCAACGTCAGGGTGCCAGCGGCCGAGGAGGAGGAGACGCCGGCGCTGTCCGGGACGCCGAAGGTGGCGGCGCCGCTGCCCGCCTTCACCAGCAGGGCGTCGGCGTGGCCGTGGTAGCAGCCCTCGAACTTGACGATGACGTCGCGGCCAGTGAAGCCGCGGGCCACCCGCAGGGCGCTCATGCAGGCCTCGGTGCCGGAGGAGACGGCGCGCAGCATCTCGATGGAGGGGTAGAGCTGGGCGACGCGCTCGGCGAAGCGGACCTCCAGCTCCGTCGGGGCGCCGAAGGAGAGACCGTCGGCGGCGACCCGCTGCACCGCGGCGACCACGGCCGGGTCCGCGTGGCCCAGGATCGCCGGGCCCCAGCTCCCCACGCAGTCGACGAAGGAGTCCCCGTCGACGCTGGTGAGCCGGGCGCCGCTGGCCCGCTGGAAGAAGATCGGGGAGCCCCCCACCGCCCGGAAGGCCCGCACCGGGCTGTTGACCCCGCCCGGCATGCGCCGCGACGCGCGCTCGTGGAGCGCCCTGGACACGTTCTCGTTCATGGGGACGGCGGTAGCGTCCGGTCCCGGGGGGGTCAACGGCGTAAACGTTCGTTCTCGCTGTCGGCTCCGAGATGGAGGATCCTCGGGGGGACGGGGCGGTACAGGTCTCGCTCCCGGGTCGAGCATCGTGAGGTCCTCCGTGAACGTTCGTTCCTTCCTGAGCGCCGCGCTCTTCCTGGCGCTGGCTCCGTCGCAGGCCGAGGCGGCCGGCCTGCTGCTCGCCCGGGGGCTCGCCGGGGAAGTACAGATCAAGGAGGCTCGCTCGGCCCTGTCCCGGGGTCCGGCGCGCTCCACCGCCTGGCACCAGCTCCTGTTCGAGGGAGGGAACGCCATGGAGCTGCTGTGGCTGCTCCCGGTGCCCCCCGGTGCGGCCGTCGACGTGGCCGCGACCAGCTTCTTTGACGGCCTGGAGGAGGCCACGGCGCCCCGGGTGCTGGCTCCTCCCGGGTCGCCTCCGGGGAACCAGGCCTGCCTCAAGCCGTCCCCCGAGGTGATCACCTCCGGCGAGGGAGGAAGCAGCCCACTGGGGCTTCTGGGCCAGGAGGTGTTCTCCGAGCCGGGGGCGGTGGTGCCGGGGGTGGAGAAGCTGGGGTACGCGCTGTCCGCCGCCGACGCCGCGGCGCTGGGGCAGGCGCTCGGCGGAGGGGGGCGACTGCTGGCGCTTCGTCTGCAGGCACCACTGGCTGCGGCCTCGACGATCACCGTGCGGATCCACGGCAACGGGGTCGATCTGGGGGCGCTGCCGCTGCTGCGGTCCCCGTCGCAGGCGGTCCCCTTCGTGCTCTGGCTGGCGGGCAGCTCCCGGGGGAAGGTCCAGGGGGTGGGCGAGGTAGAGATGGAGCCCTCGGCGCTCCGGTGGCTCAGCGCCACGGCGACCAACTACGAGTCGCTGCGCAGGTCGATGCTGGAGAAGTCCAAGGGGGCGAACGTTGTGCTGGAGGTGGCGGGGCCGGGGCCGCTGCGGGATCTCACCGCGCTTCCCGGAGGAAACGACATCCCGGCATTCCTGGACGCCTACCTGCGGCGGGCCTTCGAGCGGGGTGAGGCCAGCGGCGACCTGGGGAGCGCCTCGGACAAGGCTCGGGACGCTCTCGACGGCACCCACCCGGACGGCTGTCCCCGGGGCGATCTGCTGCCTGCCGAGGATTTCACCTGCACCTTGCCTGGAACCCAGGCGCCCCTGGTGCCGTCCCCAGGGGCCGACGATCTCTCCTTCGTCTACCCGGGGAACGCCGCGCTGCGCTGGGTGAGCCGGGTGGCTGGGCTGGTCCCCGCGACGGGCGCGTTGCCCCAGGTCTCCGCGGGCTTCCCGGGGGGCGATCCGGTCTCGGTGCTGCTGACCCCCGCCAGCGTGTGGGACGGCTTGTGCTCGCCCGTCACCCCAGGAGGGCAGGGGGGATCCTCCGGGATCGGGGGGAAGAACGGTGGCTCCGGGGCGGGAGGGCCGGGGCCCTCGGGGGTCGGAGGCTCCGGAGGGTCGGAAGCCGGAGGCTCCGACGATCTGGACGCGGCGGCCTCGGCCGTGGACGCCGGGTGTTCCTGTGCGAACGTATTTGTTGGAGAGAGCTGTAACGGCAGCAGCTCCGACGGGAGCGAAGGGGACGCGGAGAGCTGCAACTGCAACGACACGTCGTCCACGGAGGAAGGGGACAGCGAGGACAGCGGGGACAGCTCCTCGGAGGGGTGCAGCTGCGGGGACAGCTCCTCGGAGGGGGAGGGAGAGGGGGATTCGTGCAGCGGGAGCGACTCGGGGAGCGAGGATCCCGGGGATTCGTGCAGCGGGAGCGAGGGGAGCGGGGGGAGCGATGCATGCGGGAGCAGCTCGTCCGGGGGGGGGGAGTCCTGCGGGAAGGACTGCTCGGTGAGCCGCCGGGGGAGGAGGCCGCCCCGGCTATCGAAGTGGCTGGTGCTGGCGGCGGCAGCGGCGCTGCCGTTGCGGCGCTGGACGCGCCCCCGGGACCGAAAGCGACGGAAAGAGTTGGTTGCTGGCTAGAGTCTTTAGACCGTCTGGGGTATCCTGTACGTCAAAGCCAGAGGGTCCGCGGCGAGCCGTGGCCCTGCCCCGAGGTCCCCGATGAAGATTACGTGTCCCTCCTGTGAGGCCAAGTACTCGATCGCAGACGAGAAGGTACAGGGAAAGGTCGCCAAGATCCGCTGCAAGAAGTGCGGCGCCACCATCGTGGTGGGCGGCGACGGTAGCAAGGCGCCCAGCGCCGCCGCGGCCGAGAGCGCCGGCGCCACCTACACGGTCAACGTGGCGGAGGGGGACCAGCGGACGATGTCCCTCGCCGAGGTGGTGGACGCCTACAACAAGGGCGTCGTGAACGGCGAGACCTACGTCTGGGCCGAAGGCATGGACGACTGGCTCCCGCTGGCGAGCGTTCCCGACGTGATGGCCGCGGTCGGTGGGGGGGCAAGCCCCAGCCCCGATCAGAGCGCCGAGGTGGCTGCCCCGCCGCCCGAGCCGGAGGTCCCGGTGGCCGCCGCGCGCCGCGATGTCCAGCGCTCCAAGGTGGACCTCTTCGGCGGGGGAGGCGAGGAGCCCCCCCCGCGAGCTTCCTCTCCTCCCGCCGCCGGGGGCATGTTCGGGGGGGCAAGCGGCCCCAGCAACCTCACCGGAGCCCGCGGCGAGCAGTCGGTCCTCTTCTCCCTGAACGCGCTGGCCTCTGCGGCGTCGCCTGCGGCCTCGGCGCCTGCGGCCAAGAAGTCGACCAGCGAGGACTCGGGCCTCATCGACCTCAGCGCCCTGGCCAAGGCGGCCGCCGATCAGTCCGCCTCCGCGGCGGCGCCGCCGGTCGCCCTGCCGCTCAACCCCGTCCTCGGCGCGCCGG
>CAZSDX010000541.1:0-4947 GCA_964605685.1 uncultured Polyangiaceae bacterium | reverse complement strand
ATCAATTGCCTCAATTCCTCGTCCACGGGGGGCCATGCTACCCCAGCCCCCGGAGAGACACCCCCCGATCACCGGCCCCGACGGGCAGCCCCCCGGTGCCCCGATCACCGGGGCGGCGCGCTGGCCGATGGCGCCGCGGACGCGGACGCCTCCGGGGGCGCCTCGCTCACCTTCGCCTCCTCCACCCAGACCCGCGCGTAGCCCGCCTCGTACAGCGGCACCTCGATCTCGCGCCGCCCCGCCTCGACCCGCCGCGGCAGCCGATCCGGGATCAACAACGGAGCCCGGGTACGTCCGCAGAGATCCCCCCGCGGAGCGTCGAAAAGATCCACCCCCGCGGCCACCCGGAGCGTCAGCGGCAGACGCTTCCCGGTCCGGACCCCGTAGACACGGTGGCCGTGGCCCCGGCCATACCCCGTGCGGGGCTCTGTGGGTCGAAAGAAACCCTCCAACACGTACCCCTGGATCCAGGAGCGGTACCCGCCGTAACGCACCCGGCGGAACCCCCGCACCGGTGACCCCAGGTCGTCAAACCAGCGGTTGATCGAGGGGGGTTCGCCGTCGGGCGGGGTGACCCGGGCGATACGGGCGCCCCGCGGAGACTCCAGGAGCCAGGCGCCCTGGAGGACGCCGACGTGATCGCGGACGCCCGGGGCGGGCTCCGGGGTGAACACGACCCCGAAGGAGGAGGTATCAAGCCAGCCGCGAGCCCGGAGCTCCATGTCGCGAACCTCGACCTCGATCCACGGATCCTTCCGGGAGAGGGGCTCGCCGTCCCAGCCCGGAACGACCCACACGCCCACCTGATCGCGCTCGGGGTCGCCGGGAGGCCCCTCGGGGTAGACGCCCGGGCGGAGCGCGAGGCGCGCGGGCTTGAGAGGGACCGGGCGGAAGGCCCCAGGAGCGGCCCAGAAGAGCATGCGGACCGCGCTGTGATCGAGGACAAAACGGATGGCCTCGGGCGTCTTTTCCACCACCACCACGACCCGCGGGGAGGTGAGCGGATCGAGGCGATCCGCGAGCCCCTCGGGGGCGTCCCGGCGGAGCCGGAGGGAGGCCGTCCGCTCGAGGATCGCGCGCTCCGGGAAGGCCGCGCCGACGTCGTCGGCAAGGAAGGCCCCCTGGTAAGGCCGTAGCTGCTCGGGAGGCGCCTCCGCGGAGGAGAGCGCCGCGGAGGGCGCGAGGGCGGCGGGAGGTTCGGCGCAAGGCTCGGTGGGGGCAGCGGCGGAGGGCGGCGGAGCGGGAGGCGAGGGGGCGAGGGAGGCGGCGCCGCAGGCGAGGAGGCAGGAGGAAACGGCGGCGACGGAGGAGCGGCGCGAGGCGAGGAGCAACACCCGCAAGAGCGTAAAGGATCCAGCGAGGAGGGAGCGCCCGAAGAGGGCGGAAGGCGCCCCACCCGCCGATCCACGCGGACGCGTCCCTTGGGGCAGGGCGGGCTTGGTGGTAGCTTCGGGGGGCGTCGATGTTCCCCAGCGCCCACGCCCCAAGACAGCTCGGCCGTTACGAGGTCATCGAGCGGCTCTCCGCAGGGGGCATGGGGGAGGTCTTCCTCGCGCGCTTCGCGGGGCCAGGCGGCTTCCTCAAGCCCGTAGCGCTCAAGCGGATCCACCCGCACCTGGCGAGCGACGAGTCCTTCCTCCACATGCTCCACGACGAGGCCAACGTCACGGTGGCGATCAAGCACCCGAACGTGGTGCAGATCCTAGAGGTGGGCTCGGAGGGGGAGAGCCACTACGTCGCCCTCGACTACGTGAGCGGCGAGACGCTGGGCAAGCTGCGCCGGGAGCTCAACCGGAGCAACGAACGCATGCCGCCCTGGCTCGTGGCCTGGATCGGCGCCGAGGTCGCGTCCGCCCTCCACGCGGCCCACGAGGCCCGCTCCCTCGCCGGAGAGCCGCTGGAGATCATCCACCGGGACGTCTCCCTCGGGAACATCATGCTCGCCGACGACGGGCGGCCGATGCTCTTCGACTTCGGCATCGCCAAGGCGCGGCAGCGGCTCGCCCACACCAGCGCCGGCGAGCTCAAGGGCAAGATCGCCTACATGGCCCCGGAGATCTTCCACGGCGCCCCGGTGGATCGCACCGTCGACCTCTTCGCCCTCGGGGTGGTCCTCTACGAGCTGCTCACCGGGCAGGCCCCCTACCAGCGGGACAGCGACCTGGAGACCATCGCGGCCATCCAGCTCGGGGAGGTCTCCTCTCCGACGCAGCTCCGCCCCGAGGTGGACGAGCAACTCGGCGCCATCGTGCTCCAGGCCATGGCTCGCGAGCGCGAGACCCGCTACCCGACCGCCCTACGGCTCGAAGAAGAGCTGCGGCGCTGGGCACGGACTCGCGGTCAACCCCACGACGCCGCCTCGGCTCAGCGCTGGCTCCAGGAGACCTTCCCCGCGAGGCTCCAGGAGCGGCAGGCCCTCCTGGCCCGGGTGGCCTCTCACCTTCCTTCCTCCGCATCGCTCCGTCCCGCCTTGCCTGACCCGCGGGGGGTGACCCCCGCGGCCGCGTACACCCCTCCTCCCACCGCCCCCTCGATCCTCCCCGGGGAGACCTCCCCTCGCCCCTCTGGCCGCTGGGGGCTGCTGGCGGGAGGGATCCTGGCTGCGGGGCTCGCCGTGCTCCTTGGCCTCCTGGCCAGTCGCCAGCCCGACGCTGCGGCCTCCGGCCCTCCCCGGCCTGAACCCTCCCCCGCTCTCCCCACGCCGACCGCCTCCGCGTCCTCGCCGGTCCCGTCGAGCGCCCCTCCCTCCACCTCGGCGCCAGCTCCCTCCCTCTCCGGCTCTACTCCTCCCCCTGCTCGGGCCACCGGACGCGGCAAGGTCACGGAGCCTCCTCCCAAGGCCCCCCCCTCCCCGACCCGCAGGGCGCCCGGGCTCCATTCGCTCGACTGATCTCGATGCGCCGACCTCCTCCCCTTCCTGGCCTTCTTCTCCTCGCTCTCCTCGGCTCCGGTAGCGCGCTGGCCCAGGCGACCCCGGGCCCCCGGGAGGTCAAGGAGGCTCGCTCCCTCTTCGAGCAAGGCATGACCCTGAGCCAGGAGAGCAAGTGGGCCGAGGCGCTGCTGGCCTTCGAGAAGGCCTACAAGCTGAACCCCCTCCCGGTCATCCGGTACAACATCGCCTTCAACCTCCGCGCCCTCGGGCGCTACGTCGAGGCCAGGCGACACCTGGCTCCGCTCCTCGAAGAGATGCCTCGCCTCAAGCCTCCCCTCAAAAAAGCGCTCCAGGAGGACATCAAGCACCTGCACGAAGAGGTCACCGGCAAGGTGGTCCAGCTAAGGGTCATCATAGACCCTCCCGACGCGGAGCTGCAGATCGACGGCAGCGCGGCGGTTCCGGGGGAGCAGGGGACGGTCGAACTTGACCCCGGGAAGCACGTCTTTGTGCTGAAGAAGGAGGGGCACGAGACCACGTCGGTGAGCAAGACGCTCTCGTCGTCGGACACGGAGCTGAGGCTGAAGGCGCCCCGTAAGGAGACGAAGACCGTCGAGGTGGTCAAGACCGTCGAGCGCCCTGAGCGCCCTTTTTACCGGCGTTTCTGGTTCTGGACCGCGACCGGGGCGGCGGTGGTGGGGGGAGCGGCGGTGGTCTACCTGGTGACGCGCCCCGAGGAGGCGGCCCGCCGGGAGGCCCCCCCGCCGTCCACGGTGGACCGGATCTTCCCCACGGCGCTGCGCTTTTGAAGGCCATGCAAGCGACGTGCTCCTGGCTTGGTTGGAGGGCCCTGGTGGTCGGAGCGGTGACGTTCTTCGGGTGCGGCGAGGAGCCGGATCCCCCGGGGAACCGGTACGTGCGGGTGGCGCTGCGAGCCGGGGAGGTGGGAGGAGTCCGGACGAGGGCAGCCCGCGTGGAGATCCTGACGGGAGGGGAAGGGAGCGCGAGCAACCCGGCGCTCTGCGTGAACACCGACGGCGAGGCGGGAGAGGTGGCGGCGAGCGTGGTGTTGAGCCGCTCCTCGGGGGCGGATCTTTCGGCGGCGGTGCCGGTGCGGGTCGTGGCCTTCGATCAGCTCGCGGGGTACGATCTGGTGCCGGTCGGCAAGGAGTTCGCGTGTCCAGGGCAGCTCCCGGCGCCGCTGACGCCTCCGCGGATCGTTCGGGTGTCGTTCTGTGCGGCCGAGGAGCCTCGCGAGGTGGTGTTCCACCTGGCCTCGAATTGCACCTGCGGCGAGGGGCTGACCTGCGGGGCTGGGCTGAGCACCTCCGGGCAGCGGTGCGCCCCGGAGGAGTGCTGCAGCGCGGAGGTGTCCAGCGCCTGCGCCCTGGAAATCGCCCGGTGAACGGCGCTCAACAGGCGCAGGGGCCGCCGCCGGTCGGGGTGCAGGTTCCCCACTGGCAGTTGGATTTGCAGCTCCGGGTTCCGGGGCAGTACCCGGGTTCTCCCGGGCCGCAGGCGTTCGGAACGAGGGCCGCGCAGGAGCCGGTCGCGCCAGGGCTGCAGTCGTTGGGGGTCCCGCACTCCCCGCAGTAGATGATGCAGTCCTGGTTGCAGGTGCACTTGTTCTCGTTGCAGATCCCGTCGCCGCAGAAGGGGCAAGGGGGATTCCCGCACTCGCCGCAGCCAGGGCTCCCGCAGTCCTGCGCGCAGGAACACTTGCTCTCTCCCCCGTTGCACGACCCGTCGCCGCAGGAGGCGCAAGGAGGCTTCCCGCACTCGCCGCAGCCAGGATTCCCGCAGTCCTGCGCGCAGGTGCACTTGCTCTCTCCCCCGTTGCACGACCCGTCCCCGCAGGAAGGTGCCGGCGTGCACCCGGCGCTGTCCAGCAGGCAGGCCTCCGTGCAAGCGAGGGCCCCCTTCGCCCCCGGACCGAGCGCATCCTCGCAGCTCTTCCCTCCCAGGTCGGCGCCGTCGCACGCCTCGGAGCCCTCCCGGGTTCCATTCCCGCAGACAGCCTCCTGACCCGCCGCGCCGCCGTCGCCCGCCTGCCCGGCGCCACCTCCGCCGCCGTC
>CAZSDX010000540.1:0-4984 GCA_964605685.1 uncultured Polyangiaceae bacterium | reverse complement strand
CCGCGGCATCCGCACCGGCGACAAGATTGTGGATCAGCGCGAACTGGCGATGGCGGCCAGCGCCGCCAGCGCCGCCAGCAGCGCGACCAGGCGCTCGGCGCCGAGAGGGCGGAGCAGCGGAGACAGGAGCGCGGCGCCCAGGGCCGAGCCCGCCAGGTTGGCCAGGTAGGCGCGGCCCAGGTCGCTGTCCTCGCGGGCGGTGGCAGCGGCCAGCAGCAGCCCCAGCGCCAGGTAAGGCAGCAAGAGCAGGGCGAAGAGGAGCCAGGCGCCAGGGCCGAAGCCGACTCGGGGGGAGAGGCGAGCGAAGAGCGCCAGGGCCAGGAGCAAGAGGGGCGAGAAGGCGGCGAAGCATCGAGACTCGACGCCCGGGGCGCGGAGCAGCGCGGGCCACCGGACCCCCAGCATGGCGCCGGCGCCGAGGCCGAGGAGGGCGGCGCTGATGGCGCTGTAGACGAGCTGCGGGTCGAGCGCGTAGGAGAAGATGCGCAGCTCGAGGAGCTCGAGGGCCAGGGTGAGGGCGGCCCCGGCGAAGATGGAGCCGTGGGGGCCCACCGCGGCTCAGACCCGCCGCAGCTTGAAGAGGCGCTGCCCGAACTCGACGGCCTTGCCGTTCTCGACGAGCACTTCCATGAGGATCCCGGGGGCGTCCGCCTCGATCTCGTTCATCAGCTTCATCGCCTCGACGATGCAGAGGGTCTGGCCCGGCTTCACCACGCTGCCCACCTCGCAGAAGTTCGGGGCGTCCGGGGAGGGGGCCCGGTAGAACGTTCCCACGAAGGGTGAGGTCACCCAGATCACGTCCTCCTCTGCGGGCGGAGGGGCCGCCGTCTCGGCGGGGGTCACGGTCGCCTGGATCAAGGCCGGAGCGGCGCCGGCGCCCCGGCCGCCGCGGCAGAGGCGCAGCTTCAGGTGCTCGTCTTCGTACTCGAATTCGGTCACCCCTTTCTGCTCGAGGAGGCTCAGCAGCGAGCGCAGTGTCTTGCGGTCAATGCGGAGGGGCGCCAGGGGAGTGTCGGTCTTCATGAGGGGCGGCGAATCTACGCGCCCCGGGCCGGGTGCTCAACCCTCGTGGTGGGGGCTGCGGTTTTCGTCGGACAGATGGAGCAGCAGCCCCCGCAGCGCCAGCTCGTAGGAGCGCGGGCCAAAGCCGGCGACCCTGCCCAGGCACCCTCGCGCCGCGTAGGAGCGCCGACGGAAGGGCTCCCGGGCGTCCGGGTTGGACAGGTGCACCTCGATCACCGGGACGCCGCTGGCCTTGATCGCGTCCAGGAGCGCCACGCTGGTGTGGGTGTAGCCTCCCGGGTTGAGCAGCACTCCGGCGAAGCCTTCGCGCCCCGCCTCGCCGACCCAGGCGATCAGGTCGCCCTCGTGGTTGGACTGCCGGGCGTCGACCTCGGCCTGTGCCCCGGCGGCGATGCCCCGGAGCCGCTCGTGGATCTCCGCGAGGGTCGTCGTCCCGTAGATCGCCGGCTCGCGCCGCCCGAGGAGCTGGAGGTTGGGCCCGGAGGCCACCAGCACGCGTCGCGGGGGGCTCATTCCAGCTCGCGCAGCACCTCCGGCGCCGTCGTCCGGAGCAGGTACCGCGCCTTGCCGATGTTACCCCCGGGCTGGAGCGCCACCGCCAGGAAGTAGCTCTGGTTCACCACCCGGATCACCGTCACCATCTTCTCCGCCAGGACAGCTACCTCGTGGGTGCCGCCCGCCTCCAGGGACTCCGCCGCCCGCTGGATCTGCTTGACCACCACGCTGAACTCGGCGCCCACCGTGTCGATGTCCAGCGGGGCATCGCCCCGGGTGTAGCTCTCGACGGAGACGCCCTGAAAATCCATCAGCAGGCCAGCCAGCCCGCCCTCTGTGTTCTCTACCACCGACCGCAAGGCGTCCTTGAACATGGAGGGAACGGTATCGGTCTTTGCGTTCGTTGTGAACAAACTGCCACCGCTTGCATGGCCTTGACCCTCGCCTCGCCGGGCAGGTAACGTCCGTCCCTGCCTGGGCCGCCAGGGTTTCCCGGACGGCCCTACCCCCCTTCTCTCCGGAGGCCTTGACCCCGTATGCGCGCGCGAGCTGGCGATCCGCCCCGCACGATGCCTCAAAAAATCCTGGCTGGACGTGCGGCTGATCCCCAGCTTCGCGGGGATCTGGTCCAGGTCAAAGTGGATCAGGTACTGCTGTCCAGGGCCCCTAACCGCGCTTTTTCCGAGGCGCTCGCGGCTGGTCTCAAAAAGACCCCCGTGGAGGTGGCCGTTGCCTACGACAGCACCTGCGTCACCGACACCCCCTGGAACCAGGCCGCCCAGCAGGGTCACCCCCTGGCGGTCAGCCACGAGATGCTGGCCCATGGCCTGCTCGTGGCTCGTCCAGGGATAGGCTACCCGGCCCCGGTCCACCTGGAGCGCTTCGCCTCCCCGGCCCGGCTGGCCCTCACCGACGACCCCCGGCTAGCCCCCCTCGGCGGCGTTGGGATGCTGACCCTGGTCGTCTCCCCCGGGCAGCTGGGTCAGGCCCTCGCCCAGGGCACCGTCTGGCTGCGCCCCCCCCGGAGCGTCCAGATCCTCCTCTCCGGCAAAACCCGCCCCTTTGTCTGCGCCCGGGATGTCGCCCTCGAGCTGATCCGCCGCGGCATCGGCGAGGCGGTCCGAAGGATCGAGGCTCAGCACAAGGCCCCCGTTGTCCTGGAATTCGCCGGCACCAGCGCCAAGCTCCTCAACGTCTCCGAGCGTGCTGTGCTCGCCTCCATCGCTCCCCTGGTCGGCGCCCAGGCGGGTCTCTTCCTCAGCGATGAGAAGACCGAGAGCTTTCTCCGCGATCAGCGCCGCAGCAAGGCTCACCGCACCCTCTTCGCCGACCAGGGCGCCCCCTGCGATGAGGCCATCACCCTCGACCTCGCCACCGTCGATCCTCTCCTGATCGATGAGGCGGGTCAAGTTCGACCTGTCCGGGATCTGGCCGGGAAGCCGGTGGCCCAGGCGCTGCTGGGGGGGGACTCGGGGGTGACGCTCCGGGACATGATGGCGGCGGCGGCCTTGCTGAAGTCCAAGCGGGTGCCGCCCAAGCTGGATTTCCTGGTGGCGCCGCCTTCCCGCCAGGTCTTCGAGGTGCTGGCCCAGTCGGGGGCGCTGGCGGATCTGGCCGCCACCGGCGCCCGCATCATCGAGCCCGACCGCCGCACCATGCTGGGGGAGATGTACCCCCCCGCCCCGGGGCGGCTGGCGATGCGCACCTCCGATCCCGAGCCCCTCGGTCCGGGCTTCCTGGTGGCCTCCGCCGAGACCCTGGCCTACACCGTGGCTACCGGCGCCGTGGGGGATCCTCGCGCCTTCAAGCGACCGGTGCGGGTCACCATCCCCCGGACGCTCCCGACGGATGACGTGCTGGTGCTGCGGGAGCGGCGGGCGGAGGCCTCGGCTCCCAAGCGCCCCATCCCGGCGCCGCCGACCCTGGCCCCCTGGAAGGGGCCGCTCACCGTCGATCTTACCTGGCTTCCGGCGCCGGATCCCAGGGACGAGAAGCCCCTGAAGGAGGGCAAGGCGGCCCCCCGGGAGGAGCCCAGGGCCGAGGGGACGCGCGTCCCCGGGGTGATCGCGCTGCACCTGGACGCGGTGCGGGCCTGCTTGACCCAGATCCTCGAGGGGCAGAGCGCCGCCCGGGTGCTGATCGCTCCGGTGCTGCCGGTCAGCATCGCCCACGCGCTGGCGGGGCTGGGGGTGCTTCCTTGCCAGGTGGACGAGGCAGGGCTCCAGGCGCTCCAGGGGCAGCGGACGCTGGCCCTGCCGGCGCCCGCCCAGTGGATCGAGGCCATTCCCGTCAGCACCGCCCGGGGAAAGGGGACGCTGACGCTCCAAGCGGTGGGGGTCGAGCGCTCGTGGCTGACCGCGGGGACACCGAGGACCACCCCGCCTGCCTCCGGGAAGCGGGGCGGGTGAGGCCCCGCGGCGCCGTCGCCGCGCTGCTCCTGGGGCTCGCTTCCGTGCCTGCCCTGGCCGGGGTCTGGCCGACCGAGATCGACCGGGTGGCCCGTCAGCTCGAGTCCAGCGAGGTTCCGGAGCGTCGTGCGGCGGCCGCCAGGCTCTCGTCGCTGCCGGCGAAGGTGGCCAGCAGCCTCCTGGCGAAGGCCATCGAGGATCCAGACCCGGAGGTGCGGCTGGCGGCGGTGGCGGCGTTGCTGGAACACCGGCTGCCGGCGCCGGAAGAGCGGGTGCTGGCCTGGCTGAGCGAGCAGGACGTGAGGCTACGGCTGGCCGCCTGCCAGGCGCTCCGGGGAGGGGTGTCGGCCCAGGGGGTCCCGGGGGTGGCGAGGGCGCTGGGCGACGCGGACCTCCGGGTGCGCCAGGCGGCCGCGGTGGCCCTGGGGAACGCCGCGGTCAGCGACGGGGTGGTGGCGCTGCTGGGGCACCTGGATGACCCGGCCCCGGAGGTGCGGGGGGCGGTGGTCGACGCCCTGTGGAAGCTGGGGGACGGCCGGGCGGTGGTTCCCCTGGCGGGCAAGGTGCAGGACTCCACCCCCGAGGTGCGCAGGGCGGTGGTGCGCGCCCTGGGGGAGCTGGGGGATCGACGGGCCACCAACGCCCTGATCCTGGCGCTCCGGGACGCGGGGCCGGAGGTGCGGGTGGACGCCATCGGTTCCCTGGGGTTGCTCGGGGATCCTTCGGCGATCCCGGCGCTGATCCCGATGATCGAGCCCCAGCAGCCGCCGACGGTGCGCCGCGCGGCCCTGGAAGCCCTGGGGCGCATCGGCTCCCCGAAGGCCCTGGAGGTGCTGATCCGGGCGCTGGAGCAGGACGACGTCGGTGACGCCCCCGCCCGG
This sequence comes from uncultured Polyangiaceae bacterium, assembly GCA_964605685.1. Lineage (GTDB taxonomy): Bacteria > Myxococcota_A > Polyangia > Polyangiales > Polyangiaceae > JANWXX01. The sequence goes on along the minus strand of CAZSDX010000540.1, from coordinate 177 downwards.
GATGCGTTGGTGCTGGCAGGACCCGGGGCGGCGCAGGCGCTACTGGGGGTGCTGGCGGCGCCGCCCTCCGAGCGCACCGGGGCCGCCGCCGCGGAGGCGCTGGGCCGGATTGGCACGCCTGAAGCGGAAAACGCCCTCATCGCGGCGTTTGCCGCACTGAAGGATTATCCCCAGCAC
>CAZSDX010000539.1:0-5008 GCA_964605685.1 uncultured Polyangiaceae bacterium | reverse complement strand
AACTCGGTCTTCTCCTCGGCCTTGGGCGAGGCGGCGGCGGCAGGGCCAGCGGCGGCGGCCACGGCCACGGGGGCGGCGGAGACGCCCCACTTCGCCTCGAGGGCCTTCACGAGGGCGGCGACGTCCATGACGGACATCTTGGAGAGGTGATCGACGAGCTGCTCCTGGGAAAGATCGGACATGTTGGTTCTCCTATCAGACGACGTGGGAAATCTTGGGTGGTTGGGTGGGGATCACTCGCCCGCGTCCTTGCGACGCTTGGCGTCGAGGACCACGGCGAGCTGCTGGCCGGGGGTGTTGAGCAGGCGGAGGAGCGTCTGCGCGGGCGCCTGGAGCGTGGCCAGGAGCTGGGCGCGCAGCTCGTTCTTGCCGGGCATGGTGGCGAGCTGGCTCTCGACCTGCTGCGTGTCGAGGACCTGACCCTCGATGAGGCCCGCCTTGATCTGGAGCTTCTCGTTGGTCTTCTTGAACTCGGCCACCACCTTGGCGGCGGCGGACGGATCCTCGTAGCTCCACGCAACGCCGGTCATGCCGGCGAGGGAGGCGTCGAGCTGCCCGGCGTAAGCCTTGTCCTTGATGGCGTGGCGGATCAGCGTGTTCTTGACGACCTTGTACTCGACCCCGCTCTTGCGGAATTCGCCCCGGAGCTTGGTCACCGCGGCGACATCGAGGCCCTTGAAGTCGACGAACACGGCGGACACCATGCGGTCGAAGCGGTTGCGGATCTCACCGATCTCTGCGGTCTTCTGCGTCTGATCCATGGCTCAGGCCTCCTCGCTCTTGGACGAGATCGACAGCGGATCGACCTTGATGCCGGGGCCCATGGTCGAGCTGACGGTGATGCTGCGCAGGTAGACGCCCTTGGCGGTGGACGGCTTGGCCCGCACCAGCGCCTGGATCAGCGCCATCGCGTTGTCGGCGAGGGCCGCCGGCTCGAAGGAGCGCTTGCCGATGCGGGCGTGGACGATGCCCGCCTTCTCGACGCGGTACTCGATCTTGCCCGCCTTGGCCTCGCGGACGGCGCTGGCCACGTCGAAGGTGACGGTGCCGACCTTGGGGTTGGGCATCAGGCCGCGAGGGCCGAGGATCCGGCCCAGCTTGCCCACCACACCCATCATGTCCGGGGTGGCGATCACGCGGTCGAAATCCAGGTAACCCTCCTGGATGCGCTTGGCGAGGTCGTCGGCCCCCACCTCGTCGGCCCCGGCGTTCTTCGCCTCGGTGCCCTTCTCGCCCTTGGCGAAGACGACCACCCGCAGCGTCTGCCCGGTGCCGTGGGGCAGCACGATGGCGCCGCGGACCATCTGATCGGCGTGCTTCGGGTTGACCCCGAGGCGCACCGCCAGGTCGACGGTCTCGTCGAACTTGGCGAAGGACGCCTTCTTCACCAGCTCCATCGCCTCGGCCATGGTGTGCCGCCGGGCGCGGTCCACCAGGGCGTGGGCCTCCCGGCGCGCCGTCCGGCGCACGTAGGGGACCTTCACCCGAGGCTTCCCATCCCGGGGCTTTTTCCGGACCTTCTCGCCTTGACCGTCGGCCTTCCCGGCCTCGGTCGCTGTGTTCTTGTCGGCCTCGGGCTTTGCCTCGGTCGGAGCCTTCTCGGGCTTCGCCTCCGCCGCCTTGTCGGCCTTCTCTTTGGGCGCTTTGGCCATGTTCTGTCTCCTGTTTTGGCTTGTGCCTCCCACGGCGCGCCTGATCACCGTGGTGGGGGAGTCTTCCTGAGACGGGGGACCACCCCCCGCCCCTGACGCTTCGGATCGCTCGGCGAACCTCAGTCGACGATCTCGATGCCCATCGACTTGGCGGTGCCGCGCATCATGCGGATCACCGCCTCGACGTCGTTGCAGTTGGTGTCCTGCATCTTCAGCTCCGCCAGCTTCCGCAGCTCGGCCGCCGACACCTTGCCCACCTTGTTCCGGTTCGGCTCCTTCGAGCCGCTCCCGGGCTTCTTGGACGTGGCCAGCCCCGCCGCCTTCTTCAGCAGCACCGACACCGGAGGCGTCTTGGTGATGAAGGTGAAGGAGCGGTCGCTGTACACCGTGATCAGCACGGGGATGATCATGTCCCCGTCCTTCGCGGTGCGCGCGTTGAACTCCTTGCAGAAGCCCATGATGTTGACGCCGTGCTGGCCCAGCGCGGGCCCGACCGGCGGCGACGGGTTCGCCTTCCCCGCGGGGAGCTGCAGCTTGACGTATCCAGTGATCTTCTTCATGACGGTTTCCTCGTGCTCCCACGGGGGCTGCGGGGGCGCAGGCCGTGGTCATCGCTCGCTGCCCGGAGCACCCCCGACAGGGGGCCCCCGGAAGAAGGGGCGGCCTTATCGCTTCTCTACCTGGTGAAAGTCAAGCTCCACCGGCGTCTCCCGACCAAAAATCGAGACCCGCACCTTGAGCTTGAGCTTCTCTGGCTTCACTTCCTCGACCTTGCCGCTGAAATTCTCGAAGGCCCCCTCGATCACGCGCACCTCGTCGCCGGGCTCGAACATCACCTTCGGCTTCGGCTTCACCGCCCCCGCCGTGATCCCCGGGCGCAGCGCGTCGATCTCGCTCTGCTTCACCGGCGTCGGCGTCTGGTTCCCGATGAACCCCGTCACCTTCGCCGTCTCCTTCACCAGGTACCAGGCGTCCTCGCTCATCTCCATCTCGATGAACAGGTACCCGGGCAGGCTCGTCTTCTCCTTCGTCTTCAGCTTCCCGCTCGGCGTGGTCTCCTGGACCGACTCCGTCGGGATCAGGATCTCCCCGAAACGATCCTCCATCCCCTTCTGCTTCATGTGCTCGATCAGGGATGCTTTGACCTTCTTCTCGAACCCCGAGTAGGTCTGAATGACGTACCACTTCTTGGCCATCGGCTCTTCGATCCTCGCCTTGCCGTTCCCGCTGCTCACCCGGTCAACTGCCGTACACCAGGTTGGTCACGAACCCCCAGAACCTATCCAGCAGCGCGAGGTACAGCGTCGCGAAGGCGCTGGTCACGATCACGATGATCGTCGAGTTCGTCACCTCGTTCTTGTCGGGCCAGGTCACCTTGGACATCTCGCTGGCCACCTCGTCCGTCCACTGACGCACGTCCGGCCGGCGGTACAGGTGCACCCCCACCCCCAGCGCCACCGCAGCCCCGATCGCCACCGAGATCTCGCTCCGCTCCTCCTCGCCCACCCGGGCCAGCACCGCCACGCTGTTCTGGAACCAGACTGCCTCCGCCAGCTTCCCCCAGATCGCCCCCAGCGTCCGCCCCAGCACGTAAGCCCCCGCGATGATCGCCAGGAAAAAACCCGTCATCACGTAGCGCGTCGCCCCCAGCGTCCCCGCCGCCGGCGCGTCGTCCGCGTCCTCGGCGATCGCCTCGCCTTCGCCTTGCGCGTCGGACTCCGGTCGCTCCTCCCCCTCGGGGGCCTCCTGGGCCTCATCGCGGGGGGTGCCCCCCTCCTCGGCTTCCTTCTCTTGTTCTTTGGTTGCCATGCGACGCGACCCTGGATCTGGCACGGGCGGAGAGGCTCGAACTCCCGACCTGCGGATTTGGAATCCGCTGCTCTACCAACTGAGCTACACCCGTAAAACTTCCGACTACTTGCTCTCGCGGTGCACCGTGTGCTGGTTGCACTTCTTGCAGAACTTTTTCAGCTCCAGCGGCCTGTCACCCGCGCGCTGGGCCCGGGTTGTCTTGTAGTTGCGCTCGCCGCAAACCGAGCAGCTCAACGAGACGGAAACCCGGGTCATCTTGCACCTAACCCCGATCGGGGCGACAATACTGACAGATCAAACGGGGCCAGGCAACACCTTTTGCACCGGACCAGTGCAACCGGTGTGCCTGACCCCGCTTCGTGGGCCGTTGCCCCTCGCTCAGGCCGGGCTCACTCGATGATCTTGGTGACGACGCCGGCGCCGACGGTCTTGCCGCCCTCGCGGATCGCGAACCGCATCTGCTCTTCCAGCGCCACCGGGGTGATCAGGCTCACCGTCATCGACACCGTGTCGCCGGGCATCACCATCTTCGTGCCCTCGGGCAGCTCGCACGTCCCGGTCACGTCCGTCGTGCGCACGTAGAACTGGGGGCGGTAGTTGGTGAAGAACGGGGTGTGGCGCCCGCCCTCCTCCTTCTTGAGGACGTACACCTCGCAGGTGAACTTCTTGTGGGGCAGGATGCTGCCGGGCTTGGCGAGCACCTGGCCGCGCTCGATGTCCGTCTTCTCGATGCCGCGCAGCAGGCAGCCGACGTTGTCGCCGGCCTGGCCCTCGTCGAGGAGCTTGCGGAACATCTCCACGCCGGTCACCACGGTCTTGCGGGTGTCGCGGAAGCCGATGATCTCCACCTCCTCGTTGACCTTGATGATGCCGCGCTCGATGCGGCCGGTGGCGACGGTGCCGCGGCCCTTGATGGAGAAGACGTCCTCCACCGCCATGAGGAAGGGCTTGTCCACGGCGCGGACCGGCTCGGGGATGTAGCTGTCAAGCGCGTCGAGCAGCTCGCCGATCTTCGCCTCCCACTGGGCCTCGCCCTGGAGCGCGGGGAACGCGGCGCCGCGGATCACCGGGGCGTTGTCCCCGTCGAACTTGTACTTCGACAGGAGCTCGCGGACCTCCATCTCCACGAGGTCGAGCATCTCCGGGTCGTCCACCGCGTCGCACTTGTTGAGGAAGACGACGATGCGCTGCAGCCCGACCTGGCGGGCCAGCAGCACGTGCTCGCGGGTCTGGGGCATCACGCTGTCGAGGGCGGACACGACCAGGATGGCGCCGTCCATCTGGGCGGCGCCGGTGATCATGTTCTTGATGTAGTCGGCGTGGCCGGGGCAGTCGACGTGGGCGTAGTGGCGCTTGGGGGACTCGTACTCGACGTGGGCGACGGCGATGGTGACGGTCTTGGTGGCGTCACGGACGGTGCCGCCCTTGGCGATGTCGGCGTACTTGATCTCCTTGGCGAGGCCCTTCTTGGACTGGACCTTGACGATGGAGGCCGTGAGCGTGGTCTTGCCGTGGTCGATGTGACCGATGGTGCCGACGTTCAC
>CAZSDX010000538.1:0-5012 GCA_964605685.1 uncultured Polyangiaceae bacterium | reverse complement strand
GCCCAGGCCCGGGCGGTGGGAGGCGGGGCCGCGGGGGCCGCAGGCGCCGGCGGGGGGTGCGTCCCCACCACGACCCAGGAGACCGAGTGCAACGGGATCGACGACGATTGCAACGGGCAGATCGACGACGTGGATGCCGCCGGGGATGGGATCTGCGACTGCCTCCGCATCGGGATCGTGGGCCTCCCGGGGATCAACCCCTCCTCCAATTTTCAGAGCTGGCTGAATGGGTTTGGCAGCTCGGTGGAGCGGGTCAACAAGAATCCCTCCGATAGCTTCGATAGCGTGCTGCTGGAGAAGTTCGACGTGGTGATCATCGATCGGCTCACGCGCCCCTACACGGAGGAGGAGGCGGCGACGTTCGCGAACTGGATCGGGAAGGGCAAGGGGTTCATCTCGATGACCGGCTACACCGGCGCTCCGGCCCCGGATTTTTACCCCAACGTGCTGCTGGCGCCCTTTGGTCTCCAGTACCAGGGGGCGCTCTCCTCGGCGGTGGCGAACAAGTTCGAGCCGCACCCGACGACGGAGGGCATCACCTCGGTGACCTTCCTCGGCGGCTACACGATCCTGTCGAAACCCGGGCCCGGCGTGACCAACACGCTGATCGCCAGCAACAGCGCGGGGCCCGTGGGCTACGCGACAGAGCTGGGCAAGGGGCGCGGCGTGGCCTGGGGAGATGAGTGGATCGAGTTCGATTCGGAGTGGCAAAAGCTGCCGCAGATCCAGAAGTTCTGGGTCAACATGGTGAGCTGGGTAGGCCCCAAGGAGTACTGCGTCGTCGGCAAGCCGTGAGCGAGGAGCGAGCGCGGGGTGCGCGGCGGTGGTCCGGCTGTGCTAGGAGCGGGCGCCATGCAGAACGGAGCCGATCTGATCCCCGTGGGCGCCTGGGTTCCAGGGCGCCAGCCTCCAGCCTTTGCCCGCGCCGAGCTGGTCCGCGCCGTCGAGCGGGTGCGCGAGCCGATGCACGTTGTCCGGGAGGGGCCGGGGGGGCGGCTGGGGGTCGCCTGGGGCGGTGCGCTGGCGGCGCCGGGGCAGGCCGGAGCGCTGCCGCTGATGGCCACGCTGCCGGCGCTCTACCCGGAGTGGCTGGGGGACCGGAGCTTTTGCGAGAGCCACGGGGTGCGCTTCCCTTACATCGCCGGCGAGATGGCCAACGGGATCGCCTCGGCGGCGCTGGTCATCGCCATGGGGAAGGCGCACATGCTCGGGTTCTTCGGCGCGGGCGGGCTGCTGCCGGCTCGGATCGAGCGGGAGGTGGCCAGCATCCGGGAGGCGCTGGGGGGGCTCCCCTGGGGGGCCAACCTGATCCACGCCCCCCACGAGCCCGCCATCGAGGAGGCCACCGCCGATATCTTCCTCCGCCACGGCGTCCGCCACGTCTGCGCCTCCGCCTACATGGACCTCACCCCCGCGGCGGTGCGCTACGCGGTGAGCGGCCTGAGCCTCGACCCGTCGGGGAACATCGTCCGGAAAAACCACCTGTTCGCCAAGATCTCCCGCCCGGAGGTGGCCCGCCGCTTCCTGAGCCCGGCCCCGGCGGTGATCCTCCAGGCGCTGCTGGCCCAGGGGAAGATCACCGCCCAGGAGGCGGAGCTGGCGGCCCGTGTCCCGCTGGCGGAAGACATCACCGTGGAGGCGGACTCCGGCGGCCACACGGACAACCGGCCCCTGGTGGCGCTGCTCCCGACGATCCAGCAGCTCGCCGCGGAGATCGCCGCCCAGCAGGGGTACAAGCGACCCATCCGGGTGGGGGCGGCAGGGGGACTGGGGACACCGGGGGCGGTGGCGGCGGCCTTCGGGCTGGGGGCCGCCTACGTGCTCACCGGCTCGGTGAACCAGGCGGCGGTCGAGGCCGGGATCTCCCCGCAGGCCAAGCAGATGCTGGCCCAGGCGGACGTGGCAGACGTCATCATGGCCCCGGCGGCGGACATGTTCGAGCTGGGGGTGAAGCTCCAGGTGCTGCGCCGCGGGACCATGTTCGCCGTGCGTGCCCAGAAGCTCTACGAGCTCTACAGCGCCTACCCGTCGCTGGAGGCCATCCCTGCCGACGAGCGCGCCACGCTCGAGCGCTCCATCTTCCGCGCACCCCTCGGCGAGATCTGGCAGCAGACCCGCCGCTTCTTCGAGGAGCGTGACCCCCACGAGGTCCAGCGGGCCGAGGGCGATCCGAAGCACAAGATGGCGCTGGTGTGCCGCTGGTACCTGGGGAAGTCGAGCCGCTGGGCCATCGACGGCGACGACAGCCGGCGCCCGGATTACCAGGTGTGGTGCGGCCCCGCGATGGGCGCCTTCAACGGGTGGGTGAAGGGCTCGTTCCTGGAGCCGGTGGAGAACCGCACGGTGGTGCAGATCGCCCGGAACCTGCTGGAAGGAGCGGCGGTGGTGACGCGGGCCCAGCAGCTACGCAGCTACGGGGTTCCGGTCCCCCCGGAGGCCTTCTCCTTCCGCCCCCGTCCGCTTGCCTGAGGGGAGATCACTCCAGCATACAGATCGCATCCTTCCAGACGTCGGTGACGCAGACGCGCCCCGCGGGGCAGGCGGGCTTCCCGGGGCCGCAGAGCTGGACGCACATGCCGGTCGGGGGGCCGTTGACCCAGCCCGGGCGGCACCGGGCCGCTGCCCCCGGCTCTCCGCGGGAGCACGCCAGCAGCATGCCGCAGTCGTTGCCCCAGGTCCGGTCGCAGTCCTCGTTGGCGCCCCCGAGCATGTCGTCGCAGGTGGCCTGCTGGAAGACCTTCTTGTGGCAGTCGCAGAGCCGCTCGTCCAGCGCGTGAGGCGAGCGATCCAGCGGCGATTTTGCCCCCGCGAACACGCCGACGACGGTCGGCATCTTCGAGCCCTTCGGCCAGGCGATGGTGAGCGGGTGGCTCTTGTCGGTCCAGGAGAAGATCGCCTCGAAGTTCATCCCCTCCACCACCGGCACGATGAGGCTCTCCACCCCGGGGCCGCTGAAGGTCAGCGCCTCCCGCGCGCCTCGCACCAGCTTGATCCCCGTGGGCGTCCCTCCGGTGTCGTTCTTCCCGCGGCACGAGACCCGCAGGTACTCCCGCACCATCTTGGTCTCGCAGTTGAGCGCCGAGGAGCCCTTCACCGTCACCTCTTTTTTCTGGGAATTCCAGTCGTTCAACGTGGGCATCGGGCTCCGGCCCGGGGCCACCGTGAAGGTGGGGGCCGCGGGGGCCGCAGGGGCCGCCGCCGTCGCGGCCCTCGTCTCCGGGCTCGCCCCCGTCGCGGACGCCGTCGCGCCGGTCGAGGGAGGCGCTGGGGTGTTCTTCCCGACGGATTCCTCCTTCTTTCCGCACCCTCCGCTCGCCACGAGCACCAGCGTTCCTGCCGTGGCCCACCCGATGATCCTCTTGTCCAGCATCCGTCGAGGATAACGCGACGCCACCGAGGTCGGTGAATTTCCTCAGCAAGACCATCTCCGTCGTGGTGTAGGGACGTTCCGGGAGCGACGACCGGGGCACGAACCCGAGTCGACGGTAAAACCCCTGCGCGTCCCTCGTCCCCAGGAAGACCCGCCTCGCCCCGCGCACCCGGGGGTGATCCAGCAGCAGCCGCAGCAGCGCCCGCCCCAGCCCTCGCCCCTGCCACCCGGGCGCCACGCTCACGTCGTAGATCCAGGCGTTCTTGGCGCCGTCCGAGAGGGCTCGCGCGGTGGCGATCAGGGCGCCGGCGCTGTCCCGCGCCCCCACCCACGCCCCGGACCCCGGGTGCGCTCGCGCCAGCTCCTCCCGGGTGAACAGGTCGTTCCAGTAGGCGCCTTCCAGTAGCGCGGCGGCCTCGCTCGCGGCGGATTCACCCAGCCAGGGGTGCAAGGTGACCCCCTCCGGTCCCTGGAGGAATTCCGGCGTCGGTGCCTGCGGGTTGGCGGCCCGGATCCGCTCCACGGCCCGGGGGTCGTCGGCCTCGCCCCGGCGCCACAGGGCGGCGAGGAGCGCCTGGATCTCCTCGGGGCGGCGGTTCTGCGCCAGCTTCGCCTTGCCGTCCACGCGGTCGAGGGGAAGACCAGCGATGAGGAGCCCGCGCACCGGGGCGCGGTAGTGGGGGTGATCCGCGGAGATGGGGGTGTAGCCTCCTGCTGGCTGGAGCTTCGCCATCAGCGCCTGGAGCGCCCTTGCCTTGCGCGCTGGCTCCTCGATGGCCGTGAGGATTCCGTGGGCCTGGGCGCTCCGGTAGTAGGTGGTCGCGGGGCAAGCGCGCTCCGGGTCGAAGAAGGTGCTGGGGACCACCGCCACGACCTCCTCGGCGCCCGCCACCACGGGCCTGCCTACCAGGGAGGTCTTCTCGCCCTTCGGCGCGCTGTGGAAGCACAGCCACCCGTCGACCTCGACCCCGTGGACCGTCCGGAGCACCGGGGTTCCGTCCTCCAGGCTCCCGGCCAGGTGCACCGCCGGTTGCTCCGCCAGAAACGCCGCTGCTTCCCGGGGGGACCAGGCAAACTCGCTCCTTCGCATGGGGGGCAGGGTGACCGCTCCTGGTCCAGCGTACAGGTCCAGTTTGTGGAATTCATCTGGACCAGCTACGGTGGCGTATGGCTCGCTGGCAGCTCGCCGTCGACCTCGGGGGGGAAGGCCCGGTGTTCTTGCGGATCGCCCGGGCGCTGATCGAGGCCATCCGTCGGGGGAGGCTGCGCCCCGGGGAGCGATTGCCGGGGAGCCGTGTGCTGGCGGAGCAGCTCGGCGTCCACCGGAACACGGTGCTGGCGGCGCTCTCGGAGCTGCTGGCGCAGGGGTGGCTGCGGGCATCGCCGGCCCGGGGGACCTTCGTCTGCGACACGCTCCCGGAGGTGAGCGCTCGTCCGCAGCCTGCGGTTCGCCGGTCGACGCCGCTGTTCCCGCTGCCGCCGGCCCCCGCGATCTCGACGCTGGAGCGCCCCCCCGCGCTGCCCCGGGGGGTGCTGTCGCTGGCGACGGGGGCGCCGGATCCGCGGCTCTTCCCCGTGGATTCCCTGGCGAGGAGATGGCGGCGGGTGCTGCGCCGCGGGGGGGCGTCGCTGCTGTCCTACG
>CAZSDX010000537.1:0-5019 GCA_964605685.1 uncultured Polyangiaceae bacterium | reverse complement strand
CCAGGCTGCGCCCGGCCTTGCGGGCAGCCCCGATCATGACATTCATCAGCGCGGATGCGGGCATAGCGCCTCGGTGTGTCGCCTGTGCTGCTGGAGAGCGTCACCCCTAGCGCCTGCAGCCGGCAGACACAATGGGCGGCCACCGTGACGCGCGGGTCGCATGGTCGCGCCTCAAGCACGTGCGGGGGCCGCCCCCGCGCTCCCGGCCACCCCGGCGCTCCCGCTGCTCCCGCCTGCTCCCGGCGCCTCCGCGTCGTTCTCTGCGGAGCCGCAGGCCACCAGCGCCAGCGCCGCCCCGAACACCCAGCCGTGCCTGCCTGCCATCGTGCGGTCGATGCTAGCACGAGCCCAGCCCCGGACGGTGTAGCATGGCGAGCCTCCACCACCATGAGGCCAGCATGAGCGCCCACCGCATGGATGCCTTCGCCCTCCGCGAGGCCCGGACATGCCTCGACTCGCCGCCAGCGGACCCGCGGGTAGCGCCTCCGGATAGGCGAAAAGGAACGAGACCATGAGCCAGCCGGCCTACCACATCGCTGCGCGGAGGCACCTGCGCGACGCAGAATTCTTGCTGGGCGTCGCGCCCGGACAACCAGCACCCGGAGAGGCCATCCCGGGGACAGCCAGGCTGGAGAGCGCGGATCACCTGCTGGGCTTCGCCGCCGAGTGCGCCATCGCCGCCACCCTGGCCACCGTGGATCAGGTAAAAAATGCCTTCAATCCGGATGGTTCGCTGGTGGAACAGCTCAAGGGACACATCCACGAGCGAGGGAAGATCCGAAGCCAGATCCGGCTGCTGGAACGAGGCAGACACGGGATTCTTCACGGCGGGTTGAAGGTCCTGTTTGAAAAAGAAAAATCCTTTGAAGGGTGGCATGTGCAGAATCGTTACCTGGCCGATGGGCACGTGACTGGAGAGCAGGTACTCGACCACCTGATGACGGCCCGAGGGTATGTGGCCGTGCTGGAGAAGGCGGAGAGCTACAAGAGGCCCCGTACATGACGATGATTCGATTCGATGATGCCTACAGGACCGCGCTGAGGCTGGCGAAGACCTACCACGCAGAACTCGGAGCACACCCCGTGCTGGTGCGAGATCTTCGCGGCTGCCTCACGCTGGTCCTGGATGGTCCTGCGGGCCCGGACAAGGAGGCGCTGCGGGCCTCTCTGCACCGCGAACTGGGTGGCTTCAGCCCCGGTCTCGGATCGGTGTTGATGGGTCGGGATGAACTGGTCGCGCCGGAGCAAATCTTCGAGGCCCCGGAACTGCTGTGGGAAGAAGAGGTCCCGGGGCTGCGGCTCCTGGAGCGGCAGCTCTCGGGGAACGACTGGTTGCGTGCCTCCGCGGTGAGGTCCCCTCGCGAGCGGGCGGCCCCGCGGGTGGTGTTTTATGGCGTGAAGGGAGGGGTGGGGCGTACCACCGCGCTCTCGACCCTGGCGCAGGAATTTTCTTCGCAAAACCGCCGCGTGCTGGTGGTCGATCTGGATCTGGAATCCCCCGGCGTGGGCCCGACGATGCTGGGCCCCCGGTTGCCTCGCTGGGGGGTGGTCGACTGGTTGATCGAGGATGGCGTCCAGCAGGCGAACGACGAACTGCTGGAGGGTATGCAGGCGAGCAGCCCGCTGAGCCGTGTGGGGCCGATCTTCGTGGTCCCCGCGGGGGGGACGGAGGGCGATTACCTGGCGAAACTCTCGCGAGCATACCTCGGGAGCGACGGCGAGGATCCGGACGATTTTGGCCTGCGTCTCGAACGCATGCTGGAGCAAATCGAGGAGCTTCTGTGCCCGGATGTGGTGCTGCTGGATAGCCGCGCGGGCCTGCACGATCTGGCAGCGGTGGCGCTCACGAGGCTCGAGCCCCAGCTGACCTGCCTGTTTGCGTCCGCTGCGACCCAGACCTGGCACGGGTATCGGCTCCTGCTCTCGCGGATCAAGAGGCACCCCAGGATGCGCCGGATCCGGGAGAGCCTGCGGGTGGTGGCGGCGCTCGTCCCGGAGACCGCCCGCGCAACCTACAAGACGCGCGTCCAGAAGCTGGCGTTCGATGTCTTTCTGGAAGCCCTTTACGACGAGCAACAGCCCGGCCAAGAGGACGTGTTCAACTTTGGCTTTGAAGATCCGTCCGCGCCTCATTTCCCTCTGCCTGTCCACTGGTCGAGAGCGTTGCTCGAGTACGATCCCCTGGCAGGCCAGGAGGGAATCGCCGAGGCGGACGTGAAAGCCGCGCTGGGGGAGTTCTTCGAGGGGGTCAAGGAAGCCCTCGGTATGCCATGAATCCTCCCCGGATCTTCGAGGCCCTGGGTCTACGTCACGCGCTCCTCGCTGCGCTACCGGAGGAGGTGAGCCAGTTCACCACGAAACCACCGGAACCTCAGGCCGTCTACATGCCCCAGGCCCACCTGCGGGCGCTCAGCGAGAGCGCCCCTCTCGTGGAAGGCATGCGAGGCGCAGGGAAAACCCTGTGGTGGTCCTTGCTCCAGTCCGCGAGGCACCGGGAGGCCATGAGAGTGTGGTTCTCGCCGTCTGTTTTGCCCGCCTCGATGGAAGTCTCTGCGGGCTTCGGGGCTCCGCTTCAGCCGGACCAGTACCCCGGTCGAAGCGTGATCTCACGGCTGCTCCAGTCGCATGACCCGAGACCGATCTGGCGTGCCGTGGTGCTCCACCACATCCGACCGGATGGAGGAGACCGGCCTGGGTGGGAAGCGCGCGTGGCATGGGTACAGGAGAATCCCGAGGCGGTGGATCGGTATCTTGTGGAGGAAGATCGCCGCCTGCTCCGCGAAAATCGGAGGCGACTCCTGCTCTTTGACGCCCTCGATCAGACCGCAGACAGCCGGGTAGGGCTTCGTCGAATGCTGCGAGGGTTGCTCCAGGTACTCCTGGAACTGCGATCCTTGAGGGCGTTGCGGGCCAAGGCTTTTCTCCGCCCGGATATGCTGACACCAGATGTGATGGACTTCCCGGATGCCTCCAAGTTGCATGCGGAGCGTGTCCAGTTGCGATGGGAAAAGAAGGATCTCTTTGCGCTCCTGTGGCATCTCCTGGCCAACGCCCCGGACCCCCACGGAGAGCTCTTCCGGCGTGAGTGCAAGGAGATTTTCCAGATATCCTTTCACCCTCCGGAAGGCAGGATCTGGAAATTGCCCTTCGGTCTTTTCTACGAAGAGACGGTACAGCGGGATGTTTTTCACGGCCTCACGGGCCCGCTGATGGGAGGGGGTAAAGAGCGAGGATTTCCTTTCAACTGGCTACCGAGCCACCTGGCGGATGCTCACGGAAAGGTCAGCCCGAGGAGCTTCCTCCTTGCGCTGCGTCGTGCCGCGGAGAGCACGTTTTCTATCGGACAGTTCGCCATGAGCCCGGACGGGTTGAGACTGGGCGTCCAGGAGGCTTCCCGGCAGCGAATCGAGGAGATCCAGGAGGACTACCCCTGGATCCGAGCGGTCATGGGCCCCCTGGAGAAGCTGTCGATCCCCGCATCCTTCGAGGAGATCGAGGAACGATGGAATCGAGACGGTGTTCTGGAGAGGCTGGAAAAAATGGAGGACTACCAGCGCCCTGGTCGCCTCGCAGAGGGGTTCGATGGCCTGCGTCGTGATCTGCTTGAAGTCGGTGTTTTTCTTCCTCTTGAGGACGCTCGCATCAACATGCCTGACGTGTACCGGATAGGGTTTGGTCTGGTACGCAAGGGGGGAGTGAAGCCTGTTCCTGCGAACAAGGAACCCTCTTGACGCGCTCGCAGGGGCTCCCCTGGAGCACGGAGGTCGAGCGGCACATCCGATCCCCGGGACCACCGGGGCGGTGACTCACGGGGCCGGGGAGAGCTCCACCACCGCCTCGCCGCTCACGGCCACCAGCGCCGCCAGCCCCTCCCGGCGGAGCTGGATCCCCTCCACCCGCGCCGGGCGCAGGCGCACCGCGAGCCGGTAGCGCAGCGGCCCTCCGTCGCCCTCGCCCCCCAGCAGCCTCGTCGTCAGCCCCTCGATGCGCCGGTGCATCCCGCTGACCTCCGCCGGTAGCGGCAGCCGGAGCCGGCTCTCGACGGCACCCCCCAGGGCGACCAGATCCAGGCGGCTCTCTGCGGCTCGCAGGCGCTCGCTCTCGCCAGGAGCGGGGGCGAGCCCGGTGAAGAAGAGGCCATCGGGGCGTGCTTCCGGGGTGGAGTCAAAAGAGACCTGCCCGCAGGAGCGACCGGCCAGGGTGAAGAGCAGCCGGACCTTGCCCTCGGGACCGGGAGCGGCGGTCACCTCGGTGACGTGGAGCACTTCTCCGCCGACCTGGGGTTCCGCGAGGGCGAGGGCGCGGGTGAGGGCCAGCCCGACCTCGGGCCAGGAGGTCTGGAGCGGGATGCGGAGGTCGACCCCCGGCGCGGCGTCGCGGTCCGTGCGAGGGGAGGGGAGGGGAGGGATCGACGGGGGAGGAGGGCAGGGAGCATGGACGGCGATCTCGCCCTCGATACCGAGGCCGACGGACAGGTATTTTTCCCCGAGCCTGGGGCCGGTCTGGAGCACCTCCCGGGGGGAGATCCGGGCGCAGGAGCTGGCGCCGAGGGGGACGGTGGTGGCGAGGGAGCGCCAGAGGGTGGCGACGGTCTCGCCCAGCTCCGGGAGGGTGCCGTCGATGCGACCATGGATCTCCTCGGCCTGGCGGTTGGCCTGGGCCTGGACCTCCGAGGTCATGTCGATGCCGAGGGCGGAGAGGGTGCAGGGGCGGGTCACCGGGATCTGCACCTGCGACGGGAGCAGCCGGTAATCCTCGCCGAGCAGGAGCCGGAGCGAGGCGCGGGCGTGGCCTCCGGGGGAGCAGCTCGCGTAGCCCACGCAGCCAAGGAGAGGGACCGGCTTGCAGACCTCGGCGTTGCCCCGGAGGTCGACGTCGATGGATAGCTCGTCGCCGGAGAGGCCCAGGGCGAAGGAGCCCCGGTCGATGGTGAAGGAGAGGCGCCCCGGGTCGCCCAGCTCGACGCCGCGGCGCTCCGCCAGGCGCCGGGGCAGGGAGCGCTCGAGCTCGGCCAGGGCG
>CAZSDX010000536.1:0-5019 GCA_964605685.1 uncultured Polyangiaceae bacterium | reverse complement strand
CCGGGCCGGTGGCCGGGGTCAACGTGGCGAGCGCGGTGGCGCTGGAGCTCCTGGACGCGCTGGACAGCGCGCTGCTGAGGAGCGTCCAGGAGCGCGGAGAAGAGCTGAGGAGGGCGCTCCAGGAGAGGCTGAGCAGACACCCGCTGGTGCGGGAGGTGCGGGGGCGGGGGCTGCTGGTGGGGGTCGAGCTGGGGCTGGACACGCAAGGATGGAAGCTGCCGCTGCCCGCGTCGGTCCCTCCTCCGCCGCTGGGGCACTGGGTGGCGCTCGAGCTCCTGGAGAAGGGCGTGCTCTGCCAGCCCGCCGCCCACCGCCCGGAGGTGCTCCGGCTGGCGCCCCCGCTGACCATCTCCGCGGCGGACGTCGCGGTGCTGGTGGACCGGGTGGACCTGGTGATGCAGGCCTGCGACGGTGCCTCGTCGGTGCTGTCGGCGCTCCTCTGGCGCCTCGGACGCCAGGCCCGCGCCGGCTGGACGTTCTGACTCGGCTTTCGCCGTTTCGTGAGGGAGGGCTCCGGCCCCCGGCTCCCGGTCTCTGGCCTCCGGGTCCCGTGAGCGGGTGCCGGACACGAACACGGGAACGCGAACGAAGGGTTCCCCCGGACGCTCCCTTTTCCCCTCGCCGAGGTTTTCGCCACGCCAGACAGGACCGCAAGTCGGCCCGGGGGGTGGCGGGGGCTCACCGACGAGAGCGCCGAGCTTTCGTTGCTGCTCCAAGCAAGGCTGCCGTCGATTCGGTGGTCATCGCGCCGACGAGCCAGCGATCCAGTTGCTTGAGGTCCGTACAAGCCAGGATCTGGGTGGCCTGCGCCTTCGTCACCCGCAGACCACGGCTCTCCAGCAGCGTCACTACCGCCTCCGCCCTGCCCTCGGCCTTGCCCTTGGCCAGCCCGTGGGCTTCGCCCTCGGCCCTGCCCTTGGCTTCGCCCTCGGCTTTTCCTTCGAGCCAGGCCTGGGTTTTGACGCGCTTTTCCCAGCGTTCGTAGGCTTTCTGCCAGTTCTCCATCAGTTCTTGCTCCTCGGGCAGTTGGTCTTGGGGAGGTGGAAGGCTGTCGCGCCAGGAGGCGACGAGCTGGAGGGTAGCATCCGCCAGGGGCTCGTGCTTGAGGCGAGCGAGCAGTTCGGCGATGGCGCGACGCTGGACCTTGCCCTTGCCCAGCAGCCGCAGCCACAGCGTGTCGCTCCCGGCGGGCAGCTCGTCGACGACGACGAGCACGACGCCAAGGGCCTCCACCAGCGGGTAGACGCCACCCTTGGCCCGCCCGGACACCCCACAAGCGCGCCTCTTGTCGGGCGACAGGCTGGGCGTGACGAGGCAGGCGAGAGGGCGCGGGACCGAGTCCGGGAGTACCTTCTTGCGCCGTGCTTCCCGCAGGCCGCGGGCGTACAGCTCGATGCGCTTGGCCAGGGCACTGTCGAACTCCGGCAACGTGAAGGGGTTGCGGAAGAGCTCGAAGAGCACGGTGCCGCGGGCGAGCTGCCCCAGCAGGCCGAGGCGCTTGCGGTAGGAGGGGTTTTTGCGACGCTCGACGAAGAGGACATCGCCGCGGCGGGCCTCGCCCCGGAGATGAGCGTCGAGGGAGACGTCGCCGAGCGGAGAGAGCCAGAGATGGAAAGCGCCTTTGGCGAGGTCGTCGTGGCGGTGGCGGCTCACCCACGGGAGGGTACCACGAGGCTTCCTGGTGCCTGGTGGCCGTCAACAGGGGAGGAAGCTCACGAAAAGGACCAACGAGGCCTCCAACTTGACGTTCGCCATCTTGTGGGGAGGGCTCCGGTCGGCCTCCGGCCCCCGGGCTCCGGCCTCCGGGCTCCGGAGCCCTCCCAGGCAACACGGCGAACCACGAGACACCAAACGGCGAACGTCGAGGGAACAAGGCCACCTGGCCAAAGATCGGGTCTCCCCCCGTTTTTTCGAGGTTTTTGCAGCATGCATCCCTCACAAAACGGCGAACGTCGAGTCTGAGGGCCCCCTTTTGGCCCGGTGGGGGTTGCGCTATCTGCCGGGGCATGGCGGAACGGCGGAAGTTCAGGGTGCTGGGGCTGGGCGTGGCGCTGGGGGCGCTGGCGTGGCAGGCGGAGGCGCGGGCCGACGGGCAGGCGGTGCCGCTGGACGTGATGGCGGCGGGGGCCGTCAAGGTCAACGGAGTGCTCAGCGAGTGGACCGCGGCGATGACCCCCCTCCACCGCAAGGTGTCGGGGAACCCAGGCACCGGCAAGGACCTGGAGGTCCGCGCCTCCCTGGCCACCGACGACGACGCCCTCTACCTGGCCGCCGACATCACCGACGACAAGCTCACCCGCAGCGGCGCCTACGCGGCCTCCGAGGACAGGCTGACGCTGGTGATCGCCTTCCCGTCGGAGGGAGCCTCCCCCGGCTACACCGCCTTCGAGGTGGACATCTTCCACGGCGACCCGGGGCACACCGCCGGGGCCGTGCAGATCAAGGGCGCCAAGGTCGCCGGAGCCCAGGTGGTGGAGGCCCCCCGCAAGGGCGGCTTCACCGTGGAGGCGAAGATCCCCTGGGCGGCCTTCCCCCCGGCGGCCCGGGTGCGCTGCGGGCTCCGGGGGGCCATCCGCTACCAGGACAGCGACGGAGCCCCGAAGGGCGTGGTGGGCACCAGCGACGAGACCCAGCCCGCCCGCATGCCTCGCCTCCCCCTGGACGCCGAGCGCGGTATCGAGGAGACCTTCGCCAAGGAAAAGGGCCTCCAGGGCGCTCCTCAGTACGACGGCATCGCCGACGTCACCGGGGACGACCAGCGGGAGCGGGTGATCCTCTGGGGGCCCTACGTGCTGGTGGTAGGCGCCCGCTTCCGCGAGGGCAAGCAGTTCTATTTCAAGGATCTCGCCGTGGACAGGGGGCAGATCCCCTTCTTCGAGGTGCGGGACCTGGCGGGCACCGGCAAGGCCCAGGTGATCCTGCGCAAGCGCAAGGGGAGCAGCTCTGCCTGGCGCGAGACCCTGGAGGTGCTCGCCATGCAGGGGGAAGCCCTCTCCCCCATCTTCCAGCACGACGTGGGCGTCTCCACCGAGGCAGGCTCGCTGAGCAGCCCCGTCAAGCTGGACCCCAGGCAGATCGAGATCGGCGTGGCCGCCGGCTCGGGCCTCACCGCCTCCAACGTCAACCTCACCCCCGAGGCCGGCGTCGAGGCGCTGCTGGCCCCCTGGGGCACCGTCAAGAGCCGCACCTTCCGCTCCGAAGGCGGGCGCTTCAGCAAGTCCAGGGAGGAGACCAAGCCCGCGGGGGAGACGCCGTCTTCCTCCCGGCCTGCGCCCCCGCCCCCTCCTCCCCCCGCCCACCCGCCCACCCCGGACGAGCTCCAGGAGAAGGTGCTCGACCTCTACCGCCGCGACCGCAAGCTCGACGGCAAGAGCAAGCCCCGCTTCGACCTGGCGACGGACGTGGCCGAGGACCGGCAGAACGAGCGCATCCTCGTCTTTGGCCGCGAGCTCGTGGTCTTCGGCAAGGGTTTCCTGGGTGGCCAGGGCTACACCGCGCTGAGCGTCGGCTTCGCGGACCCCAGGGACGTGGCCGACGTCACCACCCGCGACCTCAACGGCGACGGCAAGGCGGAGATCCTGGTGCGCGGCATCCAGCGCATCGACGCCCCGCCGGACCTCGGCAAGGGCAAGCTCGAGCGCGAGCTGCTCCTCGTCTACACCGTCCAGGGCGACAAGCTGGTGCGCGTCGTCGCCATCGAGACCGGCATCCGCTTCGAGGACAGGCGCATCGGCTCCACCGTGGCCTTCCTCCCCGCCGACCGGGGGCTCGACCTCCAGCTCGGCCCCGGCCACGCCGTCGGCTGGGATCAAAAAACCTTCCCCTTCCGCCAGGAGACCGCTCCCCTCAACGGCATCGAGCCCCTCACCCTCCCCTGGTCGTCGCCGGTGCGCCTCCGCTGGGGCCCCTCCGGCTACGCCCGCTGAGCCTCCCTCTTTGGGTATCCTCTGACCATGTTCTCCGAGGCGCACCCTCTCCCGAAGAACCTCCTGCCGGTGGACCGGCTCCTGGTTGCCCCTGGGTCGGGCCACGAGATCCGGGCCTGCACCGAGGTGACGCGACTGGAGCGCTGGCTCGTGGCTGCGGTGACGGTTGCATCGGTCCCGGAGCTGCTGGCGACCTCCACCAAGCCTCGCCGTCCTCGCCGGTGATGGCATCGTGCTCACCCTCCGCTCTCCCCTGCCCTCCATCCCCCCTGCCCGCGCCGACCGGGCTCGCCTGCTCCTCTCCCGGACCCTCGGACCCTCCAGGGTCATCACGGATCCCGACGCCTGCGAGCCCTTTGTCCGTGACGAGTCCGAGGCCCAGGGTGAGACCCCGGCGGCGGTGGTCCTCGCCGAGAGCGCCGACGACATCCTGGCCACCTTCCGCGTCGCCAGCGAGTGCGAGGTGCCGGTGGTGCCCCGCTCCGGAGGCTCCGGGAAGACCGGCGGCGCGGTCCCCCTCAACGGCGGCATCGTCCTGGTCACCCGCGGCATGGCCTCCATCAAGGAAATCGACCGGGACGACCTGCTGGCCGTGGTCGAGCCTGGCGTGATCCTCGGTGACCTCCACGCCGCCGTGGAAAAGGAAGGTCTCTTCTACCCCCCTGACCCCAACTCCGCGGCCTACTGCTGCCTCGGCGGCAACGTCGCCGAGAATGCCGGAGGCCCCCGCGCCTTCAAGTACGGCGTCACCCGGGAGTACGTGCTGGGGCTGGAGACCTGCCTGATCTCCGGCGAGCGGCTCCGGGTGGGGAGGCGCACGGTCAAGGGGGTCACCGGCTACGACCTGACGGCGCTGCTGGTGGGGAGCGAGGGCACCCTCGGGGTCTTCTCCGAGATCACGCTGAAGCTCATCCCGCTGCCGGAGCGGGTGCTCACCCTGGTGGCGACGTTCCCGACCGCGCGCCAGGCCGCCGAGGCGGTGCGGCGCATGGTGGCCGCCCGGGTGGTCCCCCGCTGCATGGAGTTCCTGGACGCGACGACGACGGAGGCGGTGCGGCGGCGCGGCGTGGCGGTGCCGGAGGGCGCCGGGGCG
>CAZSDX010000535.1:1468-5027 GCA_964605685.1 uncultured Polyangiaceae bacterium | reverse complement strand
GGCGACGGGCCGGGAGCCGGAGGCCTCGGCACCGGGGCGCGGGTTGCGCGGCGGCGGCGGGCCGCCCTGCTTCCCGCCGGAGGGGGAGGGCGCGGTGGGCTGGGAGGGGACGTTGAAGGAGCCGGAGATCTCCGGCTTGAAGATCGCGCTCGACTCGCCGGAGGCCGGGGGCCCCTCGCCGGGGAAGGAGAAGGCGCTCATGATTCGGGTCTGCCTGGGACAGTGGCATCGTGCGGAAGGCCTCCAGGTCGGCGGCCTTCCGCGAGCCGCCGCCCTTGGCGACCGCCTTGTCGATGCCGTCGTTGATGTCGCTGGCGATCTTGCGGAAGCTGCTGAAAAACTTGCTGGGGGCGAGCTGATCCACGTCGCCCTTGGCGAAGCGGGCCGCCTCGTTCTGGAAGGTGCGCAGCGGCTTGGAGTGCTCCAGGAAGGAAAAGATCAGCCCGAGCAGGGCCGCGAGCGCGGTGACCCCGGCGACCACCGGGATCTTCACGGCCTTCTTGTCGTTGTCGTCGCCGGCGGCGAAGAACCCCGCCGGGCCGCCGATCAGCTCCGCCTGGCGCCCGACGGCGAAGCCGGCGCCAAGCTCCCAGGACTCCCCGGGGATCAGGGAGTAGACCACCGCCAGGTTGTCCCGCAGCACCCGGGTGTTGCTCCGGCCCTTCTCCTTGTAATCCTTGTCCTCCTCGACGCCGTCGAGGTCGGTGGTGATGGCGTCGAGCATCGCCGTGGGGAAGCCCTCCGGGGCGGCGGCGGCCACCCGGGTCTTGGCGGCGAAGAACGCCACCGCCGCGTTGGTCCGCTTGGTCAGCTCCCGGGCGAACCCGTCGTCGACGATGCGCGCCCCCACGATGGCCCCGGCGGGGGGCTGGGAGGTGTCGTACTCCACCGGGCGCGCCACCACCCGGTAGATGCGCCCGTCGAGCACCCAGGTATCATCCCGGATCCACCCGTGGAGCGCGTCCGCCACGATGGGGTAGCCGCCCAACTCGAAATCCTCGATCCCCAGCGCCTGATCGAAGCCCTTCTGCGCCACCACCCGGCCGTACTGATCCACGGCGAAGAGCGCGGTGAACTGGAGATCCGCCGGGAGCTTCTCGTCCACGGTCTTCAGCAGCTGCTTGACCTTGTCCTTGACGTCGGAGGTGGGCTTGGTCGGCGCGCCGCTGGCCTTCGACAGCGCCGCCGCCAGGTCCGGATCCAGGGCGAAGTTGATCAGCGCGCTGGAGCGCTTGCGAGCGTCGTCCCTCAGGTACCACGACACCACCTGCGCGTCCCCGTTGAGCCCCTCGCGCATGCTGCGCTGCGACGAGCGGTCGAAATGAGACGAGGCGATGTAGAGCTGGAACGTGAGGAACCCGATGACGAGGCTGAGGACGACGTACCAGAGTCGGGAGGCGATCATCACTTCTTCCCCGCCGGGGCTTCCTCGGCAAGAACCAGGGGCTCCTTGATTTCCATCGGGATCTCGCTGGCAACCTTGAGCGGCATCGGCTTGCCCACCGGCTCCCCGTTGAAGAACGCCTTGAGCGTGTAGTCACCGGGCGCCAGGTTGGCGAAGGTGAAGGCGCCGTCTCGCCCCGGATAGGCCAGCGCCACCACGTTCGGCTCGGCCACGATCCACGAACGGATGCTTGGCGCGAGCTGGTCGCGCAGCTCGTATTTCCCGGGCCCCGGCACCTTCCACTGGCGGTTGCTGGAGCTCTTCATATCCGACGCCTGGAACGTCGGCGTGTTCACCAGGAAAGGTCGGTGCGGGAACGGATCGCGGTTCTGGAACTCGATCACCGTCCCCGGCGCCACCACCAGCGTCACCGGCGAGGTGCGCCCGCCCCCGATCCGGAAGGCGATCGGCGCCGAGCCGGGCGTCGCCGCCCCGGCCCCCAGCGCCGCGATGCAAATCTCCTTGGGCGCGTGGGGGAACAGCGCCCGGAACTCCGCCTTCACCGTCGGGGAAGGCTCCCGCCAGGTGTAGCGGTTCGCCCCCGGCTCCTTGGCCTCGTTCCAGACCGGGTTGTTCAGCTTCTGGATGCCGCTGGCCCGCCCCTTGACCACCGCCGCCAGGGAGGCCACCGGCCAGAGCACCAGCACGCCAGCCACCACCAGAAGCCCTCGGGAAATCACACGTTGCATGCGCCCTCTCATCTCGCTCGAAGGCAAGCTAACCTGGCGCACACACCCCTGTAAACCGCGAACCCTCCCCCGGAGATCCCCGTCACGCAAACGTCCCTGGCCGCCTGCTCGCGGGAAGAACCCAGAACCCCTGAGCCTTTTTCAAGGTGGGACCCGTCTGGTCGCTTCAGGCTTCCCAGTGAAAGAGGTCTGGGCTTGCACACCGCAACCCACGTTGGGCCCCTGGGGAATAGGTGTTCGGGATTCTTTTGGTTCTCCGGCGAGCAGGCGACAGGAACCCCCGCAAGGTACGCCCCCCACGCCCCCCGCGCAAGACCCCGGGAACCTTTTCCCTGAGCCGCCGTCACACTCCCCGTCCTCGTGGGAACGTGGCCCCGAGCGGGAAGGATGTCCCGCCGACAACGTAACCGGAGAAATCGAGATGCGTCGTACTCCTCGGATCGGACTGGGTGGGTTGCTTGGGCTGGGCGGGCTCCTCGGGCTCGGGTTGATCGGATGTGGGAGGTCAACCCCCGGCGGCCCCGCCTCCGCGGTCCAGGGCCAGCAGACCGCAGGCGCTCGCTGCGCCCGCCGCCACGAGGGGGTCGGCCCGGTGCGCGTCGACGACGCCCGGGAGGGCAGGCCCGTCGCCCTCGCCCGCCTCCAGGACCGCACCCTCGCCCTCGTCGCCGACGAGGACGACGCCACCCTCCACACCGTCGACCTCGCCTCCGGGCGTGAGCTCGCCCTTACCCCGCTGGCCGGCACCCCCGCCCAAGTCCTCCTCCTCAAGGACGGACGCGTCGCCGTCTCCCTCCGCGACCGCAACCAGCTCCAGATCCTGGAGCCCACCGCCCCCCCCCAGGCCCCCCTCGACCCCCTCTGCACCGTCGAGCTGCCCACGGAACCCATCGGCCTCGCCTCCACCCCCGACGACCGCTTCCTGCTGGTCACCAGCGGCTGGGGCCAGGCTCTCTCCGCCCTCGACGGCGACTCCCTCAAGGTCGCCTTCCAAGTCCCCCTCGCCCGCGAGCCTCGCGCCGTCGTCGTCTCCGGCGACGGCTCCACCGCCTTCGTCTCCCACGTCGTCGGCTCCCGGGCCAGCGCCGTCGACCTCCGCGCCCCCGAGCACCCGGTCCGCACCCTCGACCTCTCCGGCTCCGACCCCAACCTCGAGCACCGCGGCCGCCGCTCCTTCCTCCGCTCCGTCCGCGGCGTCCTCCAGCAGGAGCAGTCCGCCCCCTCTCGCAGCGCCTGCCAGGGCTTCGCCCTCACCCGCAGCGCCGACCCCGCGGGCCGTATCTTCGCCCCCCAGGTCCTTGTTGACCCTGGCAACGCCGAGGTCCCGACCGGAGGCTACGGGGACGGATTCCTGGCCGCCGAGGTGGCCAGCGTCGGGGTGATCGACGAGGGCTCTGGCGAGGTGGTGCGGGCCTCGCTCCAGCTC
>CAZSDX010000535.1:0-1435 GCA_964605685.1 uncultured Polyangiaceae bacterium | reverse complement strand
CCAGTGCCTGCTGCCCCGCTCGGCCGCTGCGGACGCGTCCCGCAAGGCACTCTACGTCTCCTGCCTCGGGGCCGACGCGGTGGTCGAGTACGACGCCGGAGCCGCCGCCCCCCACGGCACCGAGCGCCGCCGCTGGGCGGTGCCGGCGGGCCCCACCGGCGTCGCGCTGGACAGCCTGGGCCAGCGGCTGGTGGTCTGGTCCCAGTTCGACCAGGCCCTCTCGGTCATCGACCTCAGCGAAGGCTCGCCCCAAAAACGCCCGGTCACCCTGGCCCTCTCCCGCAAGGCCAAGACCGCCACGGAGGGCGACCTGGCCCTGGGGCGCAAGCTGTTTCACGCAGCGGGGAACCCGGCGATCTCCCAGGACGGGCGGACCTGTGCGTCCTGCCACCCGGACGGGCGCGACGACGCGCTGACCTGGGCCACCCCGGACGGCCCCCGCAACACCCCCATGCTCGCCGGGCGCCTCCAGAAGACCGGCCCCTTCGGCTGGAACGGCTCGGCCAGCTCGGTGCCGGAGCACCTCCACCAGACCTTCCAGCGGCTCCAAGGCTCCGGGCTCCAGGAGCACGAGTTGGCAGCCCTCGACGCCTTCCTCCACGCGATGCACACCCCCAGGCTCCGCGCCCCGGCCGCGGGCAGCGAGGCCCAGAAGGTCGCCCGGGGCAAGGAGATCTTCCAGTCCGCCGAGGCCGCCTGCGCCTCCTGCCACCGCACCGACGACGCCTTCATCGACCGGACCCGCCACGACGTCGGCAGCCAGGCCAAGGCCGACCGGGATGCCTCCTTCGACACGCCCACGCTGCGCTTCGTCGGCGCCACCGCCCCCTACTTCCACGACGGACGCTACAGCACGCTCCACGAGATGCTGCTGGGCCACGACGGCAAGATGGGTCGCACCAGCCACCTCTCCCCCGCCGACCTGGACGCCCTCGAAGCCTACCTCAAGACCCTCTGACCGCCGCTTCGCGGCAAAGTTGGCCCCCCGCCGCGGGCTCCGGCACCCTGGCTCCCCATGACCTCCGCGGGCGCCACCGAGCCCCACCCCGCCAGCCGCGGCGAGCTCCGCTTCATCGAGGCCGCCCAGCTTCCCTCGCTCCGGGGGACCGCCGCTGCGGCCAGCATGCTCCAGGTCGAGATCCCTTACCTGAGCGCGGCGCTCCGGGGGCAGCTCGGAGAGTTCCTCGAAGCGGCGGTCGAGGACGCGCTCAGCCGCGCCGGTGTCCCCCGCTCTTGCCCGCCCGCGAGCACCTTCTCCGCGGCGCTGGCGGAGCAGCTCACCCGGGCGCGGACCGCCGGGTTCCGCGGGCTGGTGCTGGCGCTGGGGTCGCTGTGCGAGGTGGCCGGGGTCGGTGGGGTCCTCGATCCGGAAGACAGCGCGGCGCTCCGGGGCTGGGTCGCGGCCACGCGCACCCTGCCCATCACGGTGCTCCTG
>CAZSDX010000534.1:0-5027 GCA_964605685.1 uncultured Polyangiaceae bacterium | reverse complement strand
AGGAGCAGCGCCGCGCGGCCCCCGGGTTCCATGGACCACCCGGCGCCGGCGCGTCCGGCGAGGAAGTCGATCGCCACGGCTCCCAGGATCACCCCGGCCAGAGGGCGCTCGCCGAAGAGCCGCGAGAGCAGGGTCACGGCCAGGAGCATGGCGAGCAGGGGCCATGTGGAACGCGCAAGGGATGCCGGCGGGGACATGAGCTTTCTTGTGCCGAAGAGGGGCGAGGAGGTTTAGTCTGCTCCTTCAAAGAGGGCATCCGATGCTTCGAAGCTTCTCGCGATCATTCACCAGGACCAGCGCTTTTCCGGGGGGAACCGGGGGGGCGCGGCGGCTTGCGGGGGGGGCAGCCCTGGCCCTGGCCCTTTCCTCCGCCTGCTCGGCCATCGTCGACACCGAGGCGGATCAGTGCAGCACCGACGCCGACTGCCAGGCCAAGGGAGCCGCCTTCGCCGGGACGGTCTGCTCGGCCCAGAAGACCTGCGTCAAGAGCGGCTCTGCGGGCGGCAGCGGCGGCAGCGGCGGCTCTGCGGGCGGCGGAGGATCCTCCGGGCAGACCGGCTGCACCACCAACAAGGAGTGCTCCACCCTGAGCGGGGACGCGAACCAGATCTGCCGCAAGAGCGACGGCACCTGCGTCGCCCTCACCTCCCAGGATTGCACCCAGGTCCTCGGCGCCGTCGAGAACGACGAGACCATCGTGCTGGGCTTCCTGGGCCCCCTGGTGGGCGAGTACGCCAGCATCGGCCTGCCAATCCTGGCGGGCGCCGCCCTGGCACGCTCCGAGATCGAGACCCGGGCCAACGGGCTGCCGGGCGGGACCGGCGGCAAGCGCAGGCCCCTGGCCATCGTCGCCTGCCACGATCTCGACGACCCAGTCCGCGCCGCCGAGCACCTGGTCAAGACCGTGGGGGTCCAGGCCATCCTCGGGCCAGCCTTCAGCGGCGTCACCCTCAAGGTCACCACCGACGTCACGGTGCCCAACGGTGTTCTCACCATGTCCGCCTCCGCCACCAGCCCCGCCATCACCCAGCTCGAGGACAACGGGCTCGCCTGGCGCGCCGTCCCCTCCGACGCCATCCAGGCCATCCCTATGTCCTTCCTGGCTGGCCAGATCGAGTCCTCCGTGCGCCAGAAGCTCGGCCTGGCCGCCGGCGACAAGATCCGGGTCGCCATGACCGTCAAGGGGGATGCCTACGGCACCGGCCTGGCGGAGGCCATCCTGCCTCAGCTCTCCTTCAACGGAAAGCCAGCCATCGATGCCTCCAACTCCGAGCAGTTCCTCCGGGTCGATTACCCGGACGAGGCCACCTTCGACTTCGCGCCTCTCCTCAACCAGGTGGTGTCGTTCAAGCCTCACATGGTGATCGTGCTTGGCACCAACGAAGGGATCCAGAAGGTCACCACCGGGATCGAGGCCGCCTGGCCCACCACCGGGACCCCGCCTCCTCGCCCCAGCTACCTCTTCCCCGACGGCGGCCGCCTCCCGGAGCTGCTCTCCCTCGTCGGCACCGACAACGACGACCTCCGCAAGCGGATCATCGGCACCGTTCCGGGTCGAAAGGGGCCTCTCTACGACGCCTTCCGGATCCGCTTCAAGGCGGCCAACAAGAACGAGGAGCCCGGTACCTACGCGGAGAACGCCTACGACGCCGTCTACCTGCTCGGCTACGCCCTGTCGGCCACCGCGGGCGAGCCGGTCACCGGAGCGAACATCGCCAAGGGGCTGGCGAAGTTGATCCCGCCTGGCACCCAGATCGACTCGGGACCCAACGCCCTCAACGACGCCTTCACCACCCTGAAGACGGGGAACAACATCGACTTCAACGGTGCCTCTGGCCCGCTCGATTTTGATCTCAACACCGGCGAGGCCTCCGCGGACATCGACATCTGGTGCATCGTCCGCGACTCGAACAAGAACCCGGTCTTCAAGAGCTCCGGTCAGTACTACGACGCCGTCAAGAAGCAGCTCGCCGGCACCAGCGCCTGCGACTTACCCCGCCTCGCTGGTCTCCCCGGCCCTGGCCGGCGCGGCGGGGGCAGGGGCAGGCGCCTGCGGGAGCGCCTCGACCGCCCGGCGCAGCGCGAAGGTCATCCCCGCCCAGAGCGGCAGCAGGAGCGCGATGATCTCGCCGTTCTTCTGGTCGAACCAGGGAAGCACCTTGCACACCAGCCCCAGGGCCGACGCCGCCAGGGCCGTCAGGACGAGCAGGTAGGCGCGGCGGGTGGCGTTTTCCCTGCCGCGGGCGACGCCGACGCCGAACCCCACCAGCGCCACCGCCCACGGGGCGCACTGGAGCAGGTTCTCGTTGCGGTGGGCCACCTCGTGGTCGGTGTACGTCCAGAACATCAGGAAGATCAGCCCGAGCAACCCCAGGACAAACCCCAGCGCTGCGGTGCTCAGGCCGAGCGCCACCCGGGCGGCCTTCTTCCGTGCCATCGAGCCCAGCGCCGCCAGCCCGCCTCCCAGCGCCGCGCCAGCCACCAGGAGGACCGGGATGCGCCCGGGGGGTTCGGTGCGGACCGGGGCGCGATTGGCGTCCAGGAGCCGGTGCTCGCGCTTCACCAGGGGGACGGGCTGGCCATCTTCCCCCGGGATCTTTGCCTCCCGGAGGGTCTCCTGGAGGCGAGCGGGCAGGAACATCTCTTCCCAGACGGAGATGGGTTGGTCGATCAGGTCGCCCATGGCCACCTGGAGACCGAGGTAAACGGGCCAGTCGTCGGCGACCAGGCGCATGGTGTGGGCGCGCCAGGTCATCCGAGCCGGTCCGCCGGAGACCTCCCGCACCTTGCCTCCGGTAACAAGGTCGACCGCGTCCCGCACCCGGGTCGAGCAGTTGTCCCGGTAGTAGTCGTACTTGTAGTAGCGGTTCTCGGGTCTGGCGTTCTCCTCCAGGGCATCGACGAGGCGCTTGCGGAGGGGAGGGGAGAGGGCAAGCTCCTGGGCGTCGATGGTGCGGTTCTCCCGGCGGTAAGCCTCGATGGTTCCCCGGAGGGACTGCACCGAGAGCCAGTAGCGCAGCTTCCCCTTGAGGAAGACCGGGATCAGCGCCGGGGAGTCGAAGGCGAAGGTTCCGAAGTTGTAGACCCGGTCGGTGTGGCGCCGGGCGTCGTGCACCAGGATGGCGTTGTGCCCGAACTTGAAGAACGGGTGATCGCCGGGCCCGAAGGTCAGCACCGAGACCGTGTACTCGTCGCCGGGTTCGGCGCGGCAGGTCGCCGGGGTGAGGAGGGCCGCCGCCCCGAGGACCGTCGCCAGGATGCACGCTCGCATGCGGGGCGCACCCTAGCACACCCTACCGAGCCGGAAAATTCTCCTATCCTGGTGCGGTGCGGCGCTTCAAGAACCTCGATCCTTCCGACAATTATCGCGGATTCCGCCATGTGATGGCGTGGCAGCTCGGGCTCGGCCCCGAGCCTCGCCGCCGAAGCCCTCGCCGGGCCGACGTCCCCGCGGTCAGGAACGACGGGCAGGCGCTCCGGGGGGCCCCGCGCAACGCCCTCACCTGGATCGGCCACGCGACCTACCTGGTGCAGTTGGGCGGTGTCTCCGTGCTCACGGATCCGGTGCTCTCCTCCCGGGTGGTGCTTGTCCCGCGGAACGTTCCGCCGGGGCTCGATCACGACGCCCTCCCGCGTATCGACGCGGTGACCGTCAGCCACAACCACCTCGACCACATGGACGCGCCCACGCTCCGGCGCCTGGGCCCCTCGGTGCGCTACGTGGTGCCGCTGGGGCTGGGCGACTGGTTCCTGCGGGAGGGGCTCCGGGACGTCGTCGAGCTGGACTGGTGGCAGAGCGCCGAGGTCCGCGGGATGAAGATCACCCTGGTGCCCTCCCAGCACTGGTCCCGGCGGAGCCTGCTGGACACCGACACAACCCTCTGGGGTGGCTTTGTCTACGAGGCGGACGGGCTCCGGGCCTACCACTCCGGGGACACGGCGTACTTCTCGGGCTTCCGGCTCATCGGCGAGCGCTGCGGCTCCATCGACGCGGCCATGCTCCCCATCGGTGCCTACGACCCGCGCTGGTTCATGCGCCCCCAGCACATGAACCCCGAGGACGCGGTGCAGGCCTTCCTGGACCTGGGCGCCCGTCGCTTCTTCGCCATGCACTGGGGCACCTTCAAGCTCACCGACGAGCCCCTCGACGAGCCCCCCGAGTTCACCCGCCGCGTCTGGTCCGGGCGCGGCCTTCCCCCCGAGCAGCTCGCCATCCCCGCCATCGGCGAGACGATCCTGCTGGATCGCTGAGCGCCGCCCGGCCCCGTGGAACACCGTTGAGACGTCGCCTCGCCGGGGGGATACTCCTGCCATGGTGCGCGCCGGCGGTCCCTGGGTCTTTCTCTTCCTTTCCGCCGGTTTGCTGCGCTGCGAAAGCGGGGAGCCGGCCACCTCGCCCGGGGCACTCATCGCCGTGGTGGGCATCGAGAGCCGCTGCGCCGGGCAGCTCCGGAAGATCCGCCTCGAGCTGGGCCCCGGCGAGCCCCCCTCCGTCTTGCTGGATCGCCCCGTCCCTGACCGCAGCGCCATGCCCGTCGCTGTCCCCATCTCCCTGCCGCAAGAGGGCCCCCCTTCGCTGCTCACCGCCACGTTCACCACCGTCGACCCCTCGGCCAGCCCTCCTTCTCCCCGGGAGACCCGCTTCGAGCTCCTCCTGCCGGCGGGTTCCAGCGGCCGGGTCACCCTCTCCACGCCCTGCGTTTGCCTCGGCTTCCCTTGCCCCGAAGGGACGAGCTGCCGCGAGCTCCCCGCGGGCTCCGGGAAGGCCACCTGCGTCTCTACCGCGCTCTGCGGCGACGGCGTCTGCGAGGCCTCCGAGGACGCCGTCATCTGCCCCGCTGACTGCGCCCAGCAGTGCGGTGATGGTCGCTGTGACCCGGGGGAAACCTGCGACCAGGACTGCCCGCCAAACCTCGCCGGCGCCGGAGGCGAAGCCGGGCAGGCCGGCGGCGGAGCCGGGGGCGAGGCGGGCGACGGCGGCGGAGGCGGGGTGTAGGTGCGATTGGCGAGCGCCTTGGCCACGAGCT
>CAZSDX010000533.1:0-5045 GCA_964605685.1 uncultured Polyangiaceae bacterium | reverse complement strand
GGAGGCGGCGGTGCGGCGGCTCCCGGTGCGGGTCTGTCCGCGCGAGGGCCTCGCCTCCCTGGCGGCCTTCGGCGGAGGGACGCTGGCGGTGGCGGCGGGGCAGCGAATCGGCGTGCGCGCGGCGCAGCGGACGGCGCTCCACGAGGTCGTGGGTCACGCGGTACCCTGGTGGGAGCGCGGCGGGAAACCTCCGGAAGATCCGGACGGGCAGGACCGGGAGGAAGGCCAGGCGCTCCGGGTCGAGGAGCGCTCGGGTTACCTGGACGCCGCCCGGCGCAAGGAGCTGGGCCTGCGCCACGTCGCGTGCCGCCTGGCCCACGAGGAGGAGCCCTTCTCCGCTGTCGTCGCCCGCCTCGTGGACCTCGGCTGTGGTGTCGAGGAGGCCGTCCGCATCGCCGCTCGGGCCTTGCGCGGCGGGGGGCTGGGTCGTGAGCGGGTCTACCTCCCCTGGTTCTGGCGGCTGGGTGGGGCAGAGCCGCCCAAGGAATCCGGGGCGTGACCGGGCGGCGCGAGCAGGGGCCCCCGGCGCGCGTCGATGCGTCGCTGCTGCGCGAGCTCGCGAGGCCGCGCCCTGGTGCCTGGCTCCTCGCCGCCGCCGTCGACTGGAGCGTCGTCGCCGCCACCTTCGCCCTGGTCGCATGGATCGACCATCCGGTCGGCTACCTGCTGGCGCTCGTGCCCCTGGGCTCGCGGCAGCAAGCTCTCGGGGCGCTGTTCCACGACGCATCCCACCGGCTGCTGCTCCGGCACCGGCTGGGCAACGACCTCCTCGGCAACCTGCTGAGCGCCTGGCCCCTCGGCCTGACCCTCGGAGGCTACCGCCGCTACCACTTCGCCCACCACCGCCACCTGGGCACCGACGCGGACCCGGAGATCACCCACCGGCGCAGCCTTCCTCAGTGGGATCTCCCTGCCGCCCCTCACCGGACCGCGGCCCACTTCGCCCTCGACCTCCTGGGGGGCGGCCTCCCTCACCTCGCCGCCGCTGGCGGCCTCACCCGCCCCACCTCCCCGCGGGAAGCCGTTGGCCTCGTTGCCTTCTGGATCGTCGTCCTCCTCGTTGCCCTGAAGCTCCATCTCCTGTGGATCCCGCTCCTCTGGGTCGCCAGCATCGCGACGGTGTTCTGGTCCGGCGTGCGCCTGCGGATCTGGACCGAGCACCTGGGCACCACGGACACCCACCGGATCTCCGTGCCGGGCTGGCTTGGCCACCTGATCATGCCCCACAGCATCGGCCACCACTGGGAGCACCACCACTGGCCTTCTGTCCCCTTCTCCAACCTGCCCAGGCTCCGGGCGGCGCTGCCGCCGGGCGAGGGCGGCGCCCCTCCGGTGCTGGATCTCTTCACCCTTCTTGGCGCCTTCCTGCGCTCAGTCCCGCTGGCCTCGGGTCGCATCGGCGTCACCATCGGACGCGAAGGAGCGCTCCCCGACGCTCCCGCCGACCGCGGGCCGCGCCCCGAGGGCTCCGCGAGCCTCCGGTCCCGGCTGCTGCTGTCGATGACGGGCCACGTGGTCGCCCCGCTGCTCCTCGGCGTGCTGCTGTACCTCACCTGCCGCCCGGTGCTCCCCGGGGCGCTCGCCTGGTTCCCTGCGGGCGGGGCGCTCGTGGGTCGCGTCCCCGCGTGGGTGGTCCAGGTGGCTCCGGATGCGCTCTGGGCCTACGCGCTCACCGCCCTGGTCGCCCTCCTCTGGAGGGACCGCCCGGGCCCTGCCCGCCGCGCCTGGCTCGCCGCCGCGGTTTTCGTGATCGTCGGCTGGGAGCTCGGCCAGTGGGTCAAGATAACCCCTGGCACGTTCGATCCCTGGGATCTCCTCTTCAGCGTTGCGGCGAGCGCGCTGGCCGTGCTCCTCTGTCCTGGTCAACCACCGGGAGACCTCGACCATGCGCCTTGATCACCGCCACCTGCTCTCCGCCCTGGCCCTTGCTGCGTTCGTGCTTCTGGCCCTCGGGAGCGCCGCGGCGCCCTGAGGGATCCCCGGGCTTATTTTTCCGGCTGGCGCCGCACCCGGGAGACGATGGGGTGGTGCTTGCCTCCGCCGGAGCGCCGCAGGGAGGGGAGCAGCTCGACGCGCACCTCGACGGGCTCGGCCACCAGCTCCCGGAAGCGGCGCTCGATGGCCTCGGACATGCGGGCCTCGTAGGAGCTTCCCGGGACGATCTCGATGGTGATCCGGTCCGTCGCCTCCTGGATGAGGGAGAAGGCGGCGATGTCGGCGCCCACGTCGAAGAGGAAGCTGTAGGTCGCGTCCAGCAGCCAGCCGGAGGTGAGGACGCGGCCGCTGGGCAGGAGGAACTGATCGAGCTTGCGCCCCCCCAGCTCGGCCAGCTCGCGGAAGGTGCGCCCGCAGGGGCAACGGGGAGCGCGTAGCGAGGCGAGATCGCCCTGGCGGTAGCGGATGAACGGCATCGCGTGGTTGTGCAGGTAGGTGCCGACGACCTCGCCGCGCTCGCCGTCCGGCAGGGGGCGGTCGCTGTCCGGGTCGAGGATCTCGACGAGGGCGACGTCCTCGAAGAGGTGGTAGGTCCCGGAGCGGCACTGGGCGGCGACCCGGGTCAGCTCCTCGGTGGAGTACTCGTCGAAGACGCCGCAGCCAAAGAGGCGGGCCAGGTCGTCCCGCTCGGCCTGGGTCGACGGCTCCGAGGAGACCGAGATGGCGAGCAGCCCGAGGGATCGGCAGCGAGCGGGGCCCAGCTCCTGGGCGATGGCGCGGAGGTGGCTCGGGTAGCAGGCGAGCAGGTGCGGCTTCAGCGCGAGGAGCCTGGCGACGATCTCCGGCGTCGGCGCCAGCGTGGGGATCAGCGTCATCGGGTACATGCCCAGCAGGGAGCGGGCCGGGTACTCGGCGGTGTAGACGTAGACGAAGCGATGCCAGGGGAGGTAGGTCGTGTAGAGGCCCAGGAGGCGGTTCATCGCGAGCCCCTGGATCGCCAGCCGATCCGCCTGGTGCACGACGTCCACCACCACCCCGGTGGACCCGGAGCTCTTGGAGACCAGGCAGCGCGCCGGGTCGAGCCCCCGGGCCAGCGAGCCCTCCGGGTAGGCGGCCACGATCTCCGCCTTGGTCACCGTGGGGAAATGGCGAAGATCCCGGAGCGAGCGGAGATCCTCCGGGCGGACCCCGGCCTTGCGGTATTTCTCCCGGTAGAGCGGCACCCGCTCGCAGGCCCTCGCCACCAGGCGCCTCAGCAGGCGGAGCTGGTAGCCCTCGATCTCCTCCCTCGGCGCGAAGGGACGGCGCACAAAGGACGGGTACTGGAGGGCGATCTGCGCGGTGTTGATCGCCAGCTCCCGGGGGGTGAAGGGACGCATCGCGCCCATCCCACCACCGCCGTTCCTCGCTGACCAGCGCCCGCTACCTCCGCACCACCCAGGTGCCTCCCGCGGGCGCCAGGGTCGACCCACGGAAGACCGGGAGGGCCGGTCCGGGCCACGCGAGCGCCAGGTCCGCCGCCCGGAGCGCCGTCGCCACGGTCCACCGCATCTGCCGGAGCGCCAGGCCCATCCCCGGGCACCTGCGGGAGCCCCCGCCAAAGGGCCACCAGGGGACCACCTCCCCGCGGTCCTCCAGGAACCGCTCCGGGAGAAATTCCTCCGGCCGCGCCGCCCGCCCGGGGGAACGCTGCGCCAGGTAGAGGCACAGCACCACGCCGGTCCCGGGCGGGAGCAGGCGCCCCCGCAGGGCCAGCGGCGAGGCCACGCGGCGCGCCACCGTGGGCAGCACCGGGTGGAGCCGCAGGCTCTCGCGCAACGTGGCCTCCAGGAGAGGCGAGCTGTCGGGGTCAGTGTCGACCCCATTTGACCCGCGGAGCTGCCTGCACAGCGCCGGTCGACGGAGGATCTCCTCGAAGGTCCAGGCCAGCGCCGTCGCCGTGGTCTCGAAGCCAGCGCCCAGGAGCGTGAAGAGATCGTCGCGGAGATCCTGGGTTGTCAGCGGCGTGGCTCCGGCCTCCGTTTGCAGCAGCATCCCCAGCACGTCGTGGTCCTCCGTGGCGGCGGGCGACGGCCTCGCGCGGCGCCGCTCGATCAGCCGGAAGAGCGCGGCGTCCACGCGGTCCAGCTCCCGGCGGAAGGCGCCCCAGGGAGACCAGCGTCCGAGATCCCGCTGGAGCGTCGGGATGGCTCCGAGCTGCGCGAGCGGCACTGCCCCCAGCTCGACCATCCGGGCGAAGGTCTCCCCGAGGGCCAGGGCCTCGGGTTGCTGGCTGTCGGTGGGGCCAAGGAGCGTCCGGAGCATGAGGGACATGCCGAGCTTCTGGAGCAGCGGGCGGAGCGGAGCCGGGCGGCCAGGTGGGAGGGACGAGAAGGCCTCGTGGACCGCCGCGCAGAGCACCTCGGAGGAGGGTCGTGCCGCGTGGAGCGCGGGGCCCAGGAGCCTGCGCCGTGCCCGGTGCTCGGGGCCGTCGAGCGAGGAGACCGAGCGGGCCCCCACCACCCGCCGGAGCACCACGTTGGCCTCGCCGCCCCGCAGCGCGTCCGGGTCCGCCGCGAAGGCGGCCACGACGTCCGCCGGGTCCGCGAGGAAGAGCTGCTCGCCGTACATCAGGGTGCGCACCCGGAAGGTCGCGCCGTGCTGCGCCTGCTGTTGCGCGAGGAAGCGCGTGGGGGCGGCGAGGTAGGCGAGGGTCTGGAGAGCGCCCGGGAGGTGGCTTCCGAGGGGCCAGGGCATGGGGTCAGGTCGGCGTCGGCAGCTCGAGTCCGACGCCGCCGAGGCCCGTGAGCGAGAGCGGGTGCTCCGGCGGCAGCGCGGAGGCCGTCTGCGCGGGGCGGATCAGGTGGTAGAGGGCGAACAGGTCGAGGGCGAGGGCCGCGTAGCCGAGGTACCCGGGGAGCGGCATGGCGAAGACATGGAGCACGTCGGCGTAGGGGACGTGGTACGTCCAGCGGGGGTCCGCGGGGTAGTTCCACATCTCGCCCACGAAGCCTGCGGCGATGTTCCCCAGCCCGATGGCGAGCGGCAGCCCGAAGGAGCCCGAGCGCAGGTACGCGAGCAGGCTACAGCGCCCTCGCCACAGGTTGATCCCGTCGACCACCAGCCCCAGG
>CAZSDX010000532.1:0-5049 GCA_964605685.1 uncultured Polyangiaceae bacterium | reverse complement strand
GGCGCCTCCTGTACCTGGGCACCGCGGGCCTCCAGGCCACCTGGTTCGGCGCCTCGCCCCGGCGTCCCTGGTCTGCGGCGCTCGGGGCCGAGGTGCGCCCCCTGTTCCTGGCCCGCTTCCTCAAGAACCGGGAGCAGGGCCCCCCTCGCTGGGATCTCCTCCTGGACTCCTTCCACCTCGGCCTGGCGGCGCGCCTCGGCCCCGAGCGCCGCCCTGGCCTCGACCTCTCCCTCGGCCTGGAGATCCCCCTCAGCGCCTCGTACCGCGGCCTCTTCCTCGGCGCCCAGTTCCTGCGGCACTGGCCCCACGACGCCTTCCACCTCGGCCACGGTCGCCCCGAGTCCACGGCGTTCCTGTCCCTGGGCCTGCGGGGCGTCTGGGGCGCCCACCTCGTCGATCTCCGCGATCGGGTACTCCGCTGATCGCCGCTCCTCTCTGGTAGCTTCCCCGCCCCCCATGCGCCGTCCACCTCCTCGCCCGCCCAGCCACGCCCCCGCTCCTCCAGGACGAACGCGAGCCCCCGCCACGCCCCCTCGCCGCCCGGAGGCTCCTTCCGCCGAGGACGAGGTCATCTTCGGCTTCCGCGCCGGGCTGGCGGTGCTGGAGAAGCGCCCCGAGGAGGTCCGCGCGATCCACGTCGCCCCGGAGCTGGCCTCGAAGCTGGCCGAAGCGCTCCGCAGGGCTCGGGGGCGCGGGGTCCCCTGCCGCGAGGCCCCGGAGCAAGAGCTGGCCCGCGCCGCCGGATCCGCCCACCACGAGGGGCTCTGCGTGGTGGCGAAGGCGCGGCGGTGGCTCCCCCCGGCGGAGCTGGCAGAGTTCCTGCTCCAGCGCAAGGGCGCCACCATCGCCCTGGACCGGGTACGGAACCCGTACAACATCGGCGCGATCCTCCGTACCGCGGCCTTCTTCGGCCTCGACGGGGCGCTGCTCGGGGCCCCTGCTCCCCACCCGGCGCTGGCCCCGGACGCCGTGCGGGTGGCCGAAGGAGGCGCCGAGCACCTTCTCCTCTCCCGCACCACGGACCTCGCGGACACCCTGGGGCGCCTCCGGAGCAAGGGCATCCAGGTGGTCGGCGCCGAGAGCGACGGGGCCGCGACGCTCGCGGGCTACCGGTTCCCGAGGCCCGTGGTGGTGGTGATGGGCAACGAACGGGAAGGACTCGGGGAGCGGATCCGCGCCCGCTGCGATGCCCTGGTGCGCATCCAGGGCAGCGGAGCGGTGGGCTCCCTCAACGTGTCCATCGCCGCCAGCCTGATGATCGCGGAGCTGACCCGGTGACCACCGAGCCCCCCGGACCTCGCCACGGCACCATGGTACCGTCTCCTCCCGTGGCTCCCCGCTCCTCCTCGGCGCGCACCGCCTGGCACCCCATGCTGGTCGCCTTGCTCCGCCTCGTCCTTCCTCGCCGCGGATGGCAAGTCTTCCCCGAAGTTCCCCTCGCCAAGGAGCCTCTTCGCCTCGACGTCCTCGTCGTCCGCAGGCTCGCCAACGCCCCGCTCCCTTCCCTCCTCCGCCCCGAGATCGAGCGCTTCGCCAAGAACACCCTCGTCCACTTCATCTCCCCCAGCGACGAGCCGGGAGCCGACGACGCCCTGGCGCTTCTTGCCTACGGCTGCCAGTTCCTCCGGCTTCAGGGCGGAAAGCCCGCCGAGGTCCAGAAGCAGACCGCTCTGTTTGTCATCTGCTCCTCGCTCACGCCACGCTACCTCGCCGCCCTCGACTTGCTCGAAGGACGCCTCGCCCGGGTGGAGGAAGGGCTGTGGCAAGGAGCCGTGGCCGGCTTTCGCCTGGAGGTGGTGGAGACCGCCGAGCGAGAGAGATACCCGGGCGAAGTGCTCTGGCGGACGCTGTCGAAGAAGTTTCTGGACGACCCGGTGGGAGGCAGGCCGTTGACGGAAGAAGAAGTGGCGGTGTGTCGCCAGTTGAACCTGCATGTGCAAAGGTTCGAGGAAGAAGGAGATGGGCTGATGGCGAGCGAGGTGCAGAAGATAGCGAAGGGGTACCGGGAAGCGCTGAAGAAGTGGATGGAGGACTGCTTGCCGGTGGAGGATCGGCTGGCGGGGCTCGCCCCGGAGCAGGTGCTATCGAACTTCGCCCCGGAGCAGCGGTTGGCGGGGCTCGCCCCGGAGCAGCGGCTCGCTGGTCTCGCGCCGGAGCAGGTGCTGTCAAACTTCGCCCCGGAGCAGCGGTTGGCGGGGCTCGCCCCGGAGCAGCGGTTGGCGGGGCTCGCCCCGGAGCACATCGTGCTTGCGCTGCCGGACGAGGCTCTGCGCGGGCTGTCACCGGAGTACATTGCGAGCCTCCCGAAGGACGTCCAGAAGACCATCGCCGCTCGGCTCAAGAAGGTGACGTCGCCCAGGAAGAAGGCCAGCCCTCGCCGTTCCGCTCGCTGAGCGCCCCCCTCCTGCCATGCCTGCCAGGTCACCGACCCGGGTGACTCTCCTCGGCGACGCCTCGGTCCTCTCTCCGGCTCGGTGGGCGCCGACGCCCCCCGGACCGCGGTGGCCTCGTGGTACCTTCGCTCCCCGTGGCTCCCCGCTCCTCCTCGGCGCGTACCGCCTGGCACCCCATGCTGGTCGCCTTGCTTCGCCTCGTCCTTCCTCGCCGCGGATGGCAGGTCCTCCCCGAAGTTCCCCTCGCCAAGGAGCCTCTTCGCCTCGACGTCCTCGTCGTCCGCAGGCTCGCCAACGCCCCGCTCCCTTCCCTCCTCCGCCCCGAGATCGAGCGCTTCGCCAAGAACACCCTCGTCCACTTCATCTCCCCCAGCGACGAGCCCCAGGCCGATGACGCTCTGGCCCTGCTTGCTTACGGCTGCCAGTTCCTCCGCCTCCAGGGCGGAAAGCCTGCCGAGGTCCAGAAGCAAACCGCTCTGTTTGTCGTCTGCTCCTCGCTCACGCCACGCTACCTCGCCGCCCTGGAACTGCTCGAAGGACGCCTCGCCCGGGTGGAGGAAGGGCTGTGGCAAGGGGCCGTGGCCGGCTTCCGCCTGGAGGTGGTAGAGACCGCCGAGCGGGAAAAGTACCCCGGGGAAGTCCTCTGGAGGACGCTGTCGAAGAAGTTTCTGGACGACCCGGTGGGAGGCAGGCCGTTGACCGAGGAAGAGGTGGCGGTGTGTCGCCAGTTGAACCTGCATGTGCAAAGGTTCGAGGAAGAAGGAGATGGGCTGATGGCGAGCGAGGTGCAGAAGATAGCGAAGGGGTACCGGGAAGCGCTGAAGAAGTGGATGGAGGACTGCTTGCCGGTGGAGGATCGGCTGGCGGGGCTCGCCCCGGAGCAGCGGTTGGCGGGGCTCGCCCCGGAGCAGCGGCTCGCTGGTCTCGCGCCGGAGCAGGTGCTGTCAAACTTCGCCCCGGAGCAGCGGTTGGCGGGGCTCGCCCCGGAGCAGCGGTTGGCGGGGCTCGCCCCGGAGCACATCGTGCTTGCGCTGCCGGACGAGGCTCTGCGCGGGCTGTCACCGGAGTACATTGCGAGCCTCCCGAAGGACGTCCAGAAGACCATCGCCGCTCGGCTCAAGAAGGTGACGTCGCCCAGGAAGAAGGCCAGCCCTCGCCGTACTCCTCGCCGTTCCGCTCGCTGAGCGCCCCCCTCCTGCCACGCCTGCCAGGTCACCGACCCGGGTGACCCTCCTCGGCGACGCTCCTACCCGTCACCGACCCCGGGAAAAGGTCGCGTGAACGAGGCGCTCTCCACGAAACAGAAAGGGCAGCCAGACGGCGCCCTGGTGGCGTCGTGCCCAACCCCGCGCGTCGGTGTCTTCCTTGACCTGGAAGCGTCTTTTCTCCAGGAAAGAGGCCAACTCGCGGGGCTCGAAGGTCCCCCGGAGCGGCTCCCCCAGGCGGAGGACGGCGGCGGCGACGGCGCGGTGGAGCAGGCCCGGGAGGACGACGCGGCGGGTGCGCAGGTAGGTGAGGGCGAGGTGACTGCCGGGGGCCGAGCGGGCGGAGATGGCGTCCAGGAGGGCCAGGGTCGTCTCCCGGGGGAGGTACAGGGAAAGCCCCTCGGCGACCCAGCAGGTGGAGCGCTCCGCGTCGTGGCCCGCCCGCGCCAGAGCGCCGGCCAGGCCTCCCCGGTCGAGGTCGAGGGGGACATGCACCGGCGGGAACGAACACGGCAAGAGCCCCCGGATCCCCCGCTGCTTGTACCGCTGGGTGGCCGGGTGATCGACCTCGAAGACGCGGGCTCCGGAGAGCGCAGGGAGGCGGTAGGCGCGGATGTCCAGGCCGGCCCCGAGCAGCACGAACTGGACAACCCCGGCCGCGCGAGCCTCCGCGATGCAGGCGTCGACGGCGGCGGTGCGCAGGGCGATCTGGTCGACGAGGCCGAGGCTGGCGACGCGCAGCGCCGCCTGACCGCGACGGTCGCCGGAGGAGGGCACCAGGCGCCGCAGCGAGGCCGGAAGTAGCCTCCGGCCCACCTCGTCGAGCAGCGGAGGAGAGGTGATCGGATGCACCGCCGCGACGCTCCGGGCGGCGGCGGCGAGCAGGGCGGTGGTGCTGGGTCGATCCTCGTGCACCGGCCAGGAGGTAGCACGGCAGCGAGAGGGGATGGGCCGCGGCCCGGCGAGCGGGTACAGTCCCCAGGTGACTTCCCTGGCAGGACGACGGCGTCAGGTGCGGAGCCTGGCCGCGGCGGGCGTGGTCCTGCTCGCGCTCGGGCAGGGGATGACGCTGGTGCACCTGCGTCCTTGGTCGGACTGCTGGTACGGCGTCGTGTGGACGGGGTTCATCCTGGCGGCGGACGCCCTGCTGGCGGCCCGCACGGGGGCCTCGCTGCTGCTGGATCGGCGGCGCGACGCGGCGGCGATGTTCGCGGCGTCGGCCCTGTTCTGGTGGCTCTTCGAGGGAGCCAACGCGCTGCTGCTCGGGAGCTGGGCCTACTCGCCCAGCCCGGACATCCCGCTCTGGGCCCAGCGCCTGCGCTCGACCTATTCCTTCGCGACCCTGCTACCAGCGACCTGGGAGGCGTCGATGCTGGCGCTGCTGGTGGGCCGCGTCGCCCCGGCGAGGCTGCGGCCGGCCCAGGGGCTCGTCCCCTGGGCGCTGGGAGGGG
>CAZSDX010000531.1:0-5056 GCA_964605685.1 uncultured Polyangiaceae bacterium | reverse complement strand
CCGGCGTCGGCGCCGGCGCCCCTCCCCGCTGCGCCCTCGGCCCCTGCGCCGCCGGGGTTGTGCGATGGAAACCTGGGGGAAGGGCCGCCCTCCGTGGTCTGTTTTGACCCTGGACACCGGCTCTACCTCTCCGTGGGGACCGACGGTTTTGGCCTCGGGATTCAGCTACGCCACGAGGTGAAGACGGACGATCCTGGCGTCACCTGGCGCACGGAGCACGGTGTGTTGCGGGTCACGAGCACCGACGAGCGGTTCCGGGGGGCGGTGTACGAGGGGAGGTTTTTGCGGCACTCGCGGGAGGGGAACCTGCTGTTCCCGGGGAACCCGCCGCGGCGCTT
Organism: uncultured Polyangiaceae bacterium; assembly: GCA_964605685.1. GTDB lineage: Bacteria > Myxococcota_A > Polyangia > Polyangiales > Polyangiaceae > JANWXX01. The sequence goes on along the minus strand of CAZSDX010000531.1, from coordinate 4,718 downwards.
GCCGGTGCCCTTCGACGTGGGGCTGGAGCTGGCCGCGGGGCGCGTGGACGGGCGGCGCTCGGAGGCGGAAGTGCGGCTGAACGCGGTGCGGGGGGCGCTGCTGGTCGATTTTTCCCGGAGCGACACCTTCCGGCGGCGGGCGGCGGTGGGGGCGGTGACCCGCTGGGATCTGAGGGTGGATCGGGAGCGACGGACGATCACCGAGCAGGCGGTGGCGCCCTTCACCGTGGGCCACGTGGGGCTGTACGTGGAGTCCGCCAGTGGGTTGACGCTGGCGGGGCTGAGCGGGGAGGCGGGCTACGCGACGCTGGGGAGGAAGGCCGGGTGGCGTTCCGTGCTCCACGTCGATCTGACGCTGGAGCGCGTCCTGCTTGCGTTCAACGACCTGCCGCTGAGCCTGTACGTGCTGGGGCGCTTCGAGGAGCCGGGGGGCGGCCTGCGGGGCGAGATCGGACTGCGGTTCTCGCTGCTGGCCGGGGCCCGGTAAGCTCTTCTTGGGGGCGCTCTTGGCTTGCTCCAGGGCGATCTCGCGGAGGGCGCCGAAGGTGTTGGCGTTGGAGGCGCCCTCGATGGACTTGATGGCGAGGCTCTGGGCCTGGGCGACCGCCTCGTTGAGCTGCTTCTGCAGGGTGGCGATGCGGGCGGAGTGCTCCTTGATTGTATCCTCGAGGGACTTGATCTTGAGGTCGTAGACGCGCTTCTCGCCCTCGATCTCCTTGGCGAGGAGGTCCGCCTCGATCTTGGCCTGGTTGAGGGCGATGCCCTTGCCCTCTTCCTTCGCCTTCTTGACGGCGGCCTCGAGCTTCTGAGGGAATTCTTCCACCTGCTTCTTGGCCTCGGCGTACTGCTTCTCCTGCTCGGCGATGGTCTTCTCGCGCTCGTCCCACTCCTTCTTCTTCTTGGCCTGGAACTCGGCGAGGTCCGCCTCGGCGTGCTTCTTCTGGAACTCGTAGGCGTCCTTCTCCAGATCGCGCTTCTGCTGGATCTGGTAGGTGTACTCCTGGCGCTCCCGCTCGGTGACCTTGTTGTAGGCCTCGTTGTCCTCGGCGAGGGCGCGGGCGCGGTCCTCCTTGGCCTTCTCCCAGCTCTTGCGGAGGTTGGTCAGCTCGGCATCGAAGGCCTCCTGCTTCTCGGCGAGGGTCTTCTGGTGCTGCTCGGCGGCCTTCTGGTAGTCATTGATGATGGAGGTGAGGGAGTCATCCTTGACCTCGACGCCGTGGAGCTCGCGGATCTGGCGGATGGTGGTCTCGCTCTCGGTGCGCAGCTCCTGGAGGCGAGAGGCCTCGGCGGACTGCTTGGCGGCGAGCTCGTTGAGGGCAGAGCCCAGCGAGGAACGAATTTGCGCGAGGTTGGAGATGATCTCTTCCATGGTGGCGCTGGAGATGGGGGTTTCCGGGAGGGAGGCGGCGACGGAGGTGGTCTCGGCAGGACGCGGGGCGGTGGGGCGCGGGGCGGCGGGGCGGGCAGCGGTCTTGCGGGGGGGGGGACGCTTGGTGGCCATGGTGATGTCCTTTTATCCTCAGGAAGCGCTGGTGGTCTTGGCCTGGCGGGTGGTGCCTTCGACGGCGCGGATGGCGAGCTCCTGGACTTCCTTGTTGGCGGCCTGGAGCTGGGCGGTGAGGGACTCGATCTGGTTTTGGAGCTTGGCGGCCTGCTCCTCCAGCGACTTGATCTGCATGTCGTAGACCTTGCGGTTGGCCTCATTCTCCTTCTCCAGGAGGCGGGCCTTGACGCGGGCGTCGCTGTGGGCGTCCTTGATGGCCTCCTCGCGGGCCTTCTTCACGGCGTCCTCCAGCTCCTGGGGGAGGGCGGCGACGCGGGCGAGGTTGGCCTCGTGCTCGCCTTTCTTCTCGGCGAGGGCCTTCTCGCGCTCGGTCCAGGCCTTCTCCTTGGCCTGGGTGGACTCGGAGATATCGCGCTCGATCTTGCGCTTCTTCTCGTTGAAGGCGTCGGTCTCGACCTTGTGCTTGCGCTCGAGCTCGTAGAGGAAGTCCGCCTCGGCCTTGGCGCGGTTCTTCTTCTCCTGCTCCTCGGCCTCCTTGCGGGACAGCTCCAGGAGCTTCCGCTCCTTCTCCCACTTTGCCTTGGTGTTCTCGATCTCCTGGTTGAGCGTCTGCCGCTTGGCGTTCTGCTCCTCCTCGCGCTGCCGGAGCTCTTCTTTGTTCTCCAGGGTCTGGATGTGCAGCGCGTCGGCGGCGATCTTCACGTCGCTGACGTACTTCGACTGGCGGGTCTCGATCTCGATACCCTGCCGCAGCTCGTCGAGCTTGGCGTTCTCCTCCAGGAGGCGCGCCAGCAGCTCGTCCACCTTGGTCCCGAAGGTGAGCTGGAGGTCCGCCACCCCCTTGACGATGCTCTCGACGGTGTACTTCGAGGCTGCCTCGACGATCTGGCGCTCCTTCGCCCGCGCCGCCAGCTCCTCCTTGGTTGCGACCCGGCTGCTCTGCCCCTGGTGCTCCTCCACCAAGCTGTGGAACAGCGATGTGATCTCGTCCTTCGACAGGGTTGTGCTCTGCTTCGACGACATGTGCTTCCCTCGGTTCTGTTGGGCCCTTCCGTCATGGAAGGGCCATGGCCCCTACTGCGGCCGCGAATGCTAACGGCCTGTTTGGGGGCATCTCCAGCGAAAACGTCGTGGAGCCAGGTTTGCCCACCGATCTCCGTGATCGCAAGGGCCCTCCCCCCGGACCTCGTGACAAATAACTTCCGCAGGTCGCCGCTTCCCGGACGATTTCCCGGGCTCTGGCTAAGAACTGCATCGCGGCCTGGACCTCCGCGCGAAGATCCTTGCGAGCGGCCAGCACAAAGAGGCGCACGGGGGTCGCGTTGGAGAGGGCCACGGGGCCCAGCGACAGGGCGCGCCCGCTCGCCTTCGAGGGGGCGTCGACCACCGATCCTGGCTTGACCTCGAAGACATCTTCCACGGCGATGTCATCGGGCACGGTGACGGTGACCTCGGGGCTGATGCTGGCGAAGATCCAGTGCTTGAGCAGGGAAGGGACGGTGCTGGCCAGGCCGCAGCTCGGCCAGTCGGGGCCATCGGTGGTCTTGAGGTCGATGACCGGGACCACGATGGCCTCCCGCGAGCGGATCGCCTCCACCAGCGCCTCCGGTGGGGCGGTGGCGAGCCCCGTCAGGTCGCCCTCCCGGAGCAGCTCCCGCACGCCTCGCACCATCCGGTTGACGGCGACGATGGCGTCCCAGCGATCGGGGCGCTTCTTGGCCTCCTTCTGGTTGGTCTGGAACCACATGAATCCCTTGGCTCCCGCTGCGATCACGCTGAACCCTTGCACCAGGATCTCCTGCGGGTCTGGCTGTTTCTCGCCCCAGGCCGGGGAGAGCCCCTGGCTGTAGAGCCAGGTGGGCAGCGGCGCGTGGTTCTCCCGGGTGTTGCGCAGGTAGTCGTAGGCGTTTCGCACCGGGGGGAAGGCCGGGAACGGGAGGATGTACGGGGCGCACGCGGCGACGTAGAGGTCCATCCCCTGGATGTCCGCGGAGCCGGCGAAGGTGCCGTTGTTCTCGTTGGTCTTCCCGCCGTTGAAGGTCAGGAGCTCCGGGTACTTGCTCCACACCTCCAGGCTCTGCTTCGCCTTGAAGAAGGGCCTCGGGGAGCCATCCTTCTCGTACACCTCCCCATCGGACTCATCCCCGGTGGAGACCGCGAGGATCTTGCTGGTGTCGCCGATCTTCGGGAGCTGGAGGATCCCGCTGGTCGCCAGCGTGTAGGCCCCGGGCACCTTCGGGTACTCGTCCAGCACCGCCGACGGATCGCAGCCGCACTTGCCGCAGTTGTCCGGGGAGAAATACGAGGTGTCGACGCCCGCCGCCTGGTAGGCGGCGAAGACGTCGCTCTTGCCCAGCGGGAAGGCGCACTCGTCCGAGTTGTTCCACGACTCGACAGGGAAGAAGGGCTTGGCGATCCGGAGCCCTGCCACCGTCGGCGGCCCGTCGCTCAGGTCGACCCGCACCGTGCGGGCGGCCCCAGGGACGCTGGGCTCGCAGGTGGGCGCGGTGACCAGCAGCGTCTCGCCGGGGGCCAGCAGGCTCTTCGGGATGCAGGCCACGTCCGCGGCGCTCACGTCCAGCCCGTCCACCACCACCCGCGCGATGGTGTGTGGCACCTTGTCGACATTCTTCAGGTGGATCACCACCGTGCTCCGGTCCTGGGTCGTGGTCACGTAGGTGATGGCCACCCGCGCCGGCGCCACCGGGATGACCCCCTCCAGCGCCTTCCCCTCGGTGGTCTCCACGGTCACCGGGACGCTCGCGGCGCTGTCCCACTTGGCGTCTCGCGAGTGAAACGTCACCCAGATGGGATCCCCTGCTTTCAACCCCTTCCGCGGCCAAACATGGACCCACTCGAAGGGCGGCTTCGAGGGCGGGTTGGCCGCGCCGAGCGTTCCGGTGTCCACGCCGTCCAGAAGAATCTTGCTCACGTCGCCGCCCGCGGCAGCGACCCCCACCACATGGAACCTCCCCCCGTGCTTCGGATCCTCCGAGGTCTCGTTGTACTGCGGCAGGTAGTGATCCTTGCGGAACGTCCCCACCGGCTCGATCCCAGAGGCCACCTTCGCCTCGCAGGCGGACCCCTTTGGTGCGCACACCGCCACCGCCGCCAGCCCCCCACTCCCGCCCGCGCCGCCGTCTCCGCCAGCCCCGCTGCCGCTCGTCCCTCCCGAGCCCGCGTCGCTTCCCCCCGCGCCCGCGTCGCTCCCGCC
>CAZSDX010000530.1:2817-5061 GCA_964605685.1 uncultured Polyangiaceae bacterium | reverse complement strand
GGGCCACGGCGACCACCGCGGCGGCGGCGTGGAGCAGGCCCGTCGCCGCGTGGGCCCTGCCGAGGCGCGGGTGGAGGTCCGGCTGGAGGTGAGCCTCCCCGGCGGGGCGCGCCGGAAGGACGGCCAGGATCGGGTTGCCTTCGCGTTGAGCATCCTCCAGGCGGCGGAGCACCAGCGCCACAGCAGCGTCGCCCGCGGGAGGAGCGCCGGGGAGCAGCGCGCGGACCGACTCCTCGTGGACCAGCTCCGCGGAGAAGTCGGAGGCGCCCACCAGCGCCGCGTCGATCTCGCCGTGGCGTAGCGCACGGACAGCGATCCGCAGCGCCTCCAGGCCGGAGAGCTCCTCGGAGGAGACGGTGAAGCTGGGGCCCCCGCAGCCGGCCTGGCTGTTGATCCGGTTGGCCGGGATGTTGGGCATCGTCCCCAGCACGCCGGCGGCCTCCAGCGGGGGGGCGAAGGCGTCCTGAGCGCGGGCGAGCCAGCCGTCGTCGGCCCCCCAGGTGCGGGCCCACTCCCGGGAGCGCCAGCGGCCCCCGTAGCGGGCGATCTCCGGGTCGCAGCCCATGCCGACGAGGATGGATGTACGCTCCAGCGGCAGGGGGCCTGCGGCGGCGAGGGCCTCCCGGGCGACCTGGAGCATGGCGAGTTGTTGGGGGAGCGCCTGCTGGAGATCCCGCGGGGGGAAGCGCAGCCCGGCGAGGGGAAGCGCCAGCTCCCCGAGCGGCGGGGGCGGGGCGGCGGGGGCCGGCGAGAGGACCGCCTCGCGGAAGGCCGCGGTGCCCGGAGCCCCGGAGGCGACGACCGCACAGGCGACGACGGCGACATCGACCCGGGGAGGTGAGGCGGAAGGCCGGGGGGGTTCTTCCGTCACCGGGGGAGGTGAGGCCGAGGAGAAAGCTGCGGCTCGCCTCACCGCAGGAGGTGAAAGAGCAGCAGGTGGGGCCTCGACGATCAGGTGGGCGTTGTTCCCGCCGAAGCCGAAGGCGCTCACCGCGGCGCGGCGTGGGCCGTCCCAGGGCTCGGGGCGGGTGACCAGGCGGAAGGGCGAGGTCGCCAGCTCATCGAGCGGATCGTCGGCGTGGAGCGTGGGGGGGAGCACCCCGGCGGCCATCGCCCCCAGGACCTTCTGGAGCCCCGCGACCCCGGCCACCGTGATCAGGTGACCCAGGTTCGATTTCAGCGATCCGATGGGGACGCCGCGGAGCCCGGCGTACACCTGGCTCATGCTCCGTAGCTCGGTGGCGTCGCCCACGGGGGTCCCGGTGGCGTGGCACTCCAGCAGGCCGATCTCCGAGGGAGACACGCCTGCCTCGCGGTAAGCCCGCTCGATGGCCCGCCGCTGCCCCTCGCTGGCCGGCGCCAGCATCCCGCCGGCCCCTCGCCCGTCGTTGGATAGCCCCACCCCACGGATCACCCCGAGGATGCGCTGCCCCGAGGCGAGGGCGTCCTCCAGGCGCCGCAGGGCGACGAAGGCGGCCCCCTCGGCGGGGACGAGTCCGTCGGCGCCCCGGTGGAAGGGGCGGCTCTGCCCGGTGCGGCTCATCGCTTGCAGCGCGCAGAACCCGACGTGGATGAACAGATTGTCGGTCTTGTTCACTGCGCCGGCCACCGCCACGTCCACCTCGCCGTCGTGGAGCAGGTCGCAGGCCAGCTTGATCGCGTAGAGCGAGGAGGCGCAGGCCGCGTCCAGGGCGAAGGCGCGGGCTCGAAGCCCCAGCGCCGCCGCCGCCAGGTGCGCCGGGAGCCCGGAGCTGAAGCGGTTCCGAGGATCGACGGGCCCCGGGGAGGGGAGCCCGCAGCGCCGCAGCCAGGTCGCCTCCGCCAGCCGGGAGAGCCCGTCGGTCGGGAAGGAGAGGTTCCCCATCACCAGCGCGCCTCTCCCCGGGGCCGCGCCGGGCTCGTGCCCCGCGTCCCGGAGCGCCCCCCGGGCGGTGTGGAGCGTCCACAGGAAGATCGGATCGAGTCCCGCCAGCTCCTCGGCCGGGAGCAGGAACCCGGAGGGGTCGAAGAGGCCCTCGAAGCCCTCGACGTAGCCGCCGCGGTCGGACCAGGCCGCGTCGCGGCGGGGGGCGTCGGGGGGGCAGGCGACGAGATCCGGTGCGACGCGCCAGCGCCCCGGGGGGGCGCTGGTGATCAGGTCGCGGCCTTCGAGGACGGCGCGGGTCAGCTCCGCGCACGAGGAGGCGCCGGGCAGCAAGCAGGCTTGCCCGACGATGGCGATGGGGGCGAAGGTCATCCGTTGGC
>CAZSDX010000530.1:2512-2775 GCA_964605685.1 uncultured Polyangiaceae bacterium | reverse complement strand
CGTCGCGCAGCTCGGCCACGAGCTGGCCTGCGCCGTCGAGGAACACGAGGTCCGAAGTGGTGCGGTGCTCGCCCGCGGCGCGGCTGCGGAGCAGCGCCCGCAGCGGCCCCCGGAGCAGCCCGGGGCGGTGCACGATCACCGCCCCGAGGCGGGTGGGGAGCGAGGGGCGCCCCAGGGCACGGATCCCCCAGAGCCGCGCGAGCTGCAGCCCGCCGTCCAGGAGGGCCACGTCCCCCACCGAGGGGCCCTGCCCTCCCAGATCG
>CAZSDX010000530.1:0-2418 GCA_964605685.1 uncultured Polyangiaceae bacterium | reverse complement strand
TCCCGAGCTCCAGGGGCCACGGGGCGAGGCCGGCCGGCGAGGAGAGCGCGGGGCGCGTCACGGAGGTCAGGGGCGCCCGGGCGCGGTAGCGGAGCCCGCCGTCGAGGTCCCGCAGCTCGAAGGCGAGCCCGCGCTCGTCCCGGGCGACCTGCACCCGCAGCCGGAGCCCCTCCTCGAAGCGCTCGACCCGGATCCCACGGAGCACCTGGAGGTCGTGGATCTCCGCCGGCGCTCCCCCGTCGAAGGCCCGCGCCGCCCGCAGGAACCACTCCGCCACCATCACCGCCGGGACGACCACCACGCCCTGGACCCGGTGGCTCTCGAAGGTGGGGCAGGTCCGGCGGCTGACCAGGAGCTCGTAGGTCGCCCCGGGGCGAGGCGCGGCGAGCCCCTCGGGGGAGCCGCCCAGGACCACCTCGGAGGAGGCGGTGGTTCCCTGGCGCGCCTCGTCTTGCATCCAGCGCGCCCCATCCAGCAGCGGGATCAGCGGCACCCCGCGCTTCTGGAAATGCGCCTTGAGGGCCGGCGTCACCATGCCTCCCTCCCAGGGGCCCCACCCCAGCGCGCGCACCACGCAGCCCGGACGCCTCCGCGCCTCCGCGGCCGCGACCTTGTTCAGCACCTCGTTGGCGGCGGCGTAGTCGCTCTGGCCCGCGTTCCCCGAGCGGCCCGCCACGGAGGAGAACAGCAGGATCTGCTTCAGCGGATCCCCCGAGGTCGCCTGGAGCAGCGCCCGGAGCCCCTGCACCTTCGTGGCAAACACCCGGTCAAACTGCTCCACGGTCTTGTCCACCAGCAGCTTGTCCGCCAGCACGCCGGCCCCGTGGATCAGCGCGGTGATCGCCCCGAAGCGCTCGCGGATAACCTCCAGCGCCCGGGCCACCGAGGCCGCGTCCTGCACGTCCGCCGGCAGGTAGAGCACCTCGGAGCCCGCCGCCTGGATCGCCGCCAGCGTCTCCCGCACCTCCCGCGAGGCCAGGATCTTCTGTACCTCTTTCTGGATCTCCGCTGGGGTTGGCCTGCGTCCAGCGGCGACCGCCTTCGCCAGAAGCGTCCGGGTCAACACCAACCCTTCCAGGGTGCCCCGGGTATCTTCGGACTCCTCCAGCAGCGAGGAGCGCCCCAGGAGGGCTATCCGGGCGTGGGTGGTCCGGGCCAGCTCGATCAGGCACGCTGCGGTGACGCCCCGGGCTCCGCCGGTCGCCACCACCACCGAGGTGCTGTCGATGCCGAGGGGACCCCGGGGAGCCTGGGCCGCCTGGGTGCGCACCACGACGCGAGGGCCGCGGGTGGGCAGGCCCACTTCGCGCTCGTCGCCGCCTTGGAGAAGCTCCTCGACGAGCGCCGCCGCGACCTGGGCCGGCGTCCTCCCGGCGCGCTCGACGTCGATGGCCCGGAGCGTCGCCCCGGACCACTCCTCGGCGGCGGACTTGATCAGCCCCGGGATGCCCGCGAGCCAGGCCCGCAGCCCGGCGCGCCCGCTCAGCCCGAAGTCACCGCCGGTATCCTGGACGCTGACGAAGAGGCCGCCCTTCGACGAGAGGGGCCCGGCGGCCTGCTTCAGCGCCAGGAAGGCCTCCCGGTTGAGCGCCACCGCCTCGTCCTCGTCGCGCACCTCCCGGAGCCCGCCCAGGTAGATCACCGCCCGTGCGTCGTCCGGGAGGCGGTCGGTCTGCGCGGCGGCGAGCCCGAGGGCCCGGAGCGCCGCGCACAGCTCGCTGGCGACGCCGTTTCCGTCGTCGCCGAGCACGTGAATCGTCCCGGAAGAGAGGAGCCCGGAGGCCCCGAGGCCCAGCGCTGCCTGCTCGCGGGTGACCACCTCGAAGCGCGTCGAGGTCGGGGCCACTCCGGTCGCTGTGGCAGGCTGGGCACGATCAAAAGGGACGGTGGCCCCTTCCATCTTGGCGACGATCTGGCCGAGGGTCTTGAGGGAGGCCATGTCGCGGGCCTGGACCGGGGGGAGGTTGGGGACCCGCTCCTGCATGGCGGAGAGGATCTCGACGCGCTTGATGGAGTCGATGCCGAGGTCCGCCTCCAGCGCCATCTCCATGGTGAGCATGTCGGCCGGGTAGCCGGTCTTCTCCGCGACGATCTTCAGCAGCGACCCTTTGAGGTCCACGCCGCCCGCCGCGGGGGCCGGGGCCGAAGCCATCGGGGCCGGGGCCACCGGGGCGGGGGCCACCGGGGCAGGAGACGCTTGGACCGGCGCGGGGGCGAAGGTCACCGCCGGGGGGGGTGCCGCCACCGGGGCGGGTGCGGGGGTCACCATCGGGGGTGGCGCCGCGACCGGGGCTGGGGCGTACGCGACCGGGGGAGGTGAGGCCGCGGTGGCGGGGGCACTTCGGGTCACCGGGGCCGGTGAAGGCGCGGGGGCGTAGAAGACAGGGCGAGGGGCCGGCGCGGGGAAGGTCCGGCGGG
>CAZSDX010000529.1:0-5069 GCA_964605685.1 uncultured Polyangiaceae bacterium | reverse complement strand
GGGCGCCGTGGCGGTGGAGCGCGGCGAGGCCCCGGGCGACGTGGAGCGTGAGGCCGGCGGCGGTGGCCCGGTCGAGCTTGCCGCGCTCCTCGAAGAGCTGGGCGAGGGAGCGGCCCTCGCAGGGCTCGAAGACCACGTAGGGCATGGTGGAGATGGGGTCGACGCCGGCGTCGAGGACGCGCACCAGGTTGGGGTGCCGGAGGTCACGGGCCTGCAGGGCGCGGTCCGCCAGGGCCTCCGCCTCGCGGGAGGAGGTGACGAGGGGCTTGGGGACCAGGCGGATGTGGCAGGGGCGCTTGTTGTTGGCGGTGTGGGCCTCGTAGATCCAGCCGTCGGCGCCCTGGCGCAGCAGGCGCAGCAGGACGTAGCGCCGCGCCAGGGTCTGCCCCACGTAGCGCTCCGGGTTCTGGCCGGTGGTGGTAGCCGCCTGGGTGCGGGCGAGGGCGGGGTTGTTGGCCTCGCGGGGGGCCTGGGCGGCGACGCGGGCCTTGAGCGCCGGGTCGATGGGGGCGAGCTGGTCGACGCGCAGCTCGTCGCTCCCTCCGCTGTAGGGCTGGAGCGCCGCGATGAAGGCGTCCATGGTCTCGTAGCGCTTGGCCGGGTCGCGCTTGAGGGCGCCTTCGAGGGCGGCGGAGAGCCCGGGGTCGCACCAGGGGGCTGCCTCGCTCAGCGTCCGGACGTCCTGGCGGGCGAGCGCCATCACCAGCGCCGTCAGGTTGTTGATGGCCTTGAGCGCCGGCTCGCCCGCCAGCGCGTCGAAGACCGACATCGCCAGTCCCCAGATGTCCGCCCGGTGGTCGGCCTTCTTGGCGTTGAGGAGCTGCTCCGGGCTCATGTAGAGCGGCGAGCCCAGCACGCTCCCGGTCTGCGTCAGGCCCTGCTCGGTCTTCTGCGATTGCTCCTTGGCGATGCCGAAGTCGCAGACCTTCACCACCACCCGGTCGCCGTCCCGGTGGAGGTAGATGTTCGACGGCTTGACGTCCCGGTGGACGATCCCCTGCTTGTGAGCCGCAGCCAGCCCCTGCGCCGCCTGGAGCGCGATGCGCACCGCCACCTCCTGCGGGAGGGCGCCGGTGCGCGCCAGGAGCTGGTCCATGTCCTCCCCGTCCAGCAGCTCCATCGCCATGAAGGCCACGTCCGCCTGCTCGTCGTGACCGGCGTCGAGCACCTCGACCACGTGGGGGTTCTTCACCGACGACGACACCTGCGCCTCGCGGACGAAGCGCGAGAGCGCCTCCGGGCCGAGCTGCTCCCGGGCCGCCGCCAGCAGCGTCTTGACCGCCACCCTGCGCCCCTCCGGCGTCGTCGCCTCGTAGACCGCCCCCATGGCCCCCTCCCCGAGGAGCCCTTCGAGCGTGTACTTCCCTGCCAGGACGGCACCCACCAGGTTCGCTTGCTGCGCCTCGGCCTGACTCATCGCCAAGCAACCTAGCAAGAAAAAGCCGCGCCGGGGAACCGGCTCCCTCGGCCGACCTCGCTCAGGGGCACCGCGTCCGGTTGATCCAGGGGCCTTTTCCCTCCGAGATGGTCACGAACCCGCCCCCGCCGGGCAGGTAAGCGATGGCCTCTCCCTGCACCTCCGGCTCCACCGGGACCGCCGTCGGCGCCGCCGCGAACGCCTCCAGCAGCGACCCCCCCGGCGGACCCCGGAACTCGTAGGCCCGGGTGTAGGTCCGCAGCAGGAAGCGAGGCGCGCATGGGTGCGTGTCGCCCCCGGTGGCCAGCCGGTTCCCCGACGCCGGGAGCGTGAGCTGGGCGACCAGCTCCAGCGTCGTCGCCTCCAGCGTCGAGGCCGACGAGGGCAGCCGGAACACCAGGCTCGGCCCGCTCTCCTCCTTGGTGACGACGAACAGATCCCCGCTCACCGGGTCCGCCAGCAGCGTCTCCGCGTCGTGGGGGCCGTCCGGGTAGGTGGCCCGGAGCTCCTCCGCCTCCGCCGCCTTCCCCCCCGGGGCCGCCAGCGCTGCCTCGTCCACCCGGTAGATCGCCACCTCCGCCCGCTTCCTGGCGTTGTCGCCGATGTCCGCGACGAAGAGGCAGTCCCCGGCGGCGCAGGGGCCCGCGGCGATGTCCTCCCAGTCCACCGCCTTGGCCCCCAGCAGCTCGTGCTCGCCCTCCAGTGCGCCTCCCAGCGTGACCGCGAAGAGCCGCGGGCCGTCCCCCGAGTCGTTGTGGGCGTAGAACACCCCGGGTCTCCGCCGGCTCGCCACCAGCCCGGACAGCTCCGTCAGCGCCGCCGCCCCCAGCTTGGCCCCCCGCTCTGCCGGCGCGTACTCCTCGCAGACCGCGCACTCCCCGCTTTGCCCCGCGTCGCCGCCGGTACCGCCATCTGCGCCGCCCGTCCCGCCCCCTGCCGCCGCGCTCCCCGCCGCTCCGCCGGCGCCCCCGTCGTTGGTGGATGCGCCTGGCTCGTCGGTGTCAGCGGCGCCGCAGGCCAGCAACCACGACGTGAAGAGCAGGAAAAACGCTCGCCTCTCGCGAGGATGCTTCGCAACCCGTCGGGTCATCGGCGCCCGAGCGTAGCACGAAGAGCAAGACATCGACCCCCGGGGGCGCGCGTGGCTCCTTGACCGCGGGCCGTCGATGGTGCTCCGGTGAGCACCCATGCACATGGAACGGATCGCCGAGCCCACGGTGGTGGTGCTCTTCGGGGCCGCAGGGGACCTCACCTGGCGGCTGATCATGCCCGCGCTGTTCGATCTCTTCGCCGACGGGCGGCTACCGTCTCGCTTCGCGGTCCTCGGGTTCGACCGGGCCGAACTGGAGGACGAAGGGTTCCGGAGCAAGCTGCGCGACGGGATCTCCCAGTTCGCTCGCCGCCGCCGCCAGCAGGAGAAGATCGAGGAATTCCTCCAGCAGCTGCGCTACCTCCGCGGGGATCTTGACCGGCTCGAATCCTACCGGGATCTGGTCGGCAGGCTCGACGGGATCGAGGAGGAGTGGGGCGTGCGGGTGCAGCGGATCTTCTACGCCGCGACCCCGCCTCGCTTCTTCGGGCCCATCTCCGAGCACCTGGGGGCCGTGGAGCTCCACGAGCCCAGGGATCGCTCCCGCATCGTGGTGGAGAAACCCATCGGCCACGACCTCGTCTCGGCCCGGGCGATCAACGCCGCGCTGCGGCGCTCCTTCAAGGAGCGGCAGATCTTCCGTATCGACCACTACCTCGGCAAGGAGACCACCCAGAACATCCTCGCCTTCCGCTTCGCCAACCCGATGTTCGAGCCCATCTGGGATCGCCGCTACGTCGAGTGCGTCACCATCTCCGTCGCCGAGTCCCTCGGCGTCGAGCGCCGGGCCCTCTACTACGAGCAGGCCGGCGCCCTCCGGGACATGGTGCAGAACCACCTCCTCCAGCTCCTCTGCCTGGTCGCCATGGAGCCCCCGGTCAGCTTCGAGGCCGACGAAATCCGCAACAAGAAGATGGACGTCCTCCAGGCGATCCGCCCCATCCACCACGACCAGGTGGCGGAGACCGCCGCCAGAGGCCAGTACGGCCCCGGATGGATCGACGGCCAGCGGGTCCCGGGCTACCGGCAGGAGGAGGGGGTCGCCCCGGACTCCCCGGTGGAGACCTTCGCCGCGATGCGGCTCTCCATCGACAACTGGCGCTGGCAGGGGGTCCCGTTTTACCTGCGGACGGGCAAGCGGATGCCGGAGCGGCTCTCGGAGGTGATCATTCAGTTCCGGTCGGTGCCGCACCGGACCTTCCCGGCGGGGGCGTCGCTGGAGTGGAGGCCAGCGAGGCTGCGCCTTTGCCTCCAGCCCTACGAGGGGATCGTTCTGGAGTTCATGGCGAAGCAGCCAGGGCTGTCGATGGTGCTGAGGCCCGTGGAGATGCGCTTCGACTACGCCGAGTCCTTCACGGGGCCCTCGCCCTCGGCCTACGAGACGCTGATGTTCGACGTGATGAAGGGGGACACCACCCTGTTCATGCGGGCCGACCAGGTGGAGGGCGGCTGGTCGGTGCTCCAGCCGGTGCTGGAGGTGTGGGGGAACAGCTACCCGACGGAGTTCCCGGACTACGCGGCGGGGACCTGGGGCCCCCACTCGGCCAGCACCCCGCTGATACGGGACGGCTTCACCTGGCCGCCTCCGCTGAAGATCCGGCGCAACGGGGAGCGCGGCTGAAAAATCAGTGGTGGTGGTGGCCGTCGGGGCCGTGGGGGTGGCCGTGGGCCAGCTCCTCCGGGGTGGCGTCCCGGATGGCGGTGATCTCCACGGCGAAGCGGAGGGTGACGCCGGCCAGCGGGTGGTTGAAGTCGACGATCACCTGATCGCCCTCGACCCCGGCGATCCAGGCGGGAATGGCGTGGTCGCTGCCCTGCGCCTGGGCCTCGATGCGGACGCCCCGCTGCAGCGGCATCTCCCGGGGGAACTCGCCGCGGTGGACCCGGTGGACGCCCCGCTCGTCCCGCTCCCCGTAGCCGTCGGCGGGGGCGACGGTGACGTCGAACCTGTCGCCCACGCTCCGGCCCAGCATGGCGCGCTCCAGCCCCGGCACGACGTTGTCGGCCCCGTGGAGGTACATCATCGGATCGTCCCCCTCGGAGCTGTCGATCACCTCGCCTTCCTCGTCCGTCAGGGTGTAGTGGAAGGTCACAATCTTGTCGGTGGCCACGGTTTCCATGGTGTCCTCGGGTGCCACCACGACCGGGGCGGCGTTCGGAGCCGCGCACCCTAGCCCACCCCTCCCGCCTGTGCCACCCCCTCGGGGCGCCGCTCAGGGCTGCTGCCCGCCGTCGATCCAGGCCTGGATTTTCGCCTGCTCGTCGGCGGTGAGGCAGCCGGGCTTGGCGGCGTCCTGGGCCGGGTCGCCGGTGCAGCCGCCTCCCTGCGGCATGGTCCCGTCCTGCACCCGGACCAGCGAGCAGGCTCCCTTCGTCTTGCCGTCGCAGTAGTACGACGCCTTCTGGGTGTCGGCGTGGACGGTCACGTTGAGCTGGCCGCTGCCGGAGCCGGAGGTGTGGCAGGGGGCGCACTTCTGCGCCAGGATCGGCTGCACCTCCGCCGCGTAGCTGACCGAGGGCTGCCCGCCGGCCCCCGCGCCGCCTGCGCCACCCGCGCCGCCC
>CAZSDX010000528.1:0-5084 GCA_964605685.1 uncultured Polyangiaceae bacterium | reverse complement strand
CCCGTTGCCGCCGGAGCCTCCACCGCCCGCCTTCGACCCGCCGGCTCCGCTCGGGCCGTTGCCCGACGTGCCCGCGGCGGAACCCTCCAGCGAGGAGAGATCGAAGGTCCCCTCGGCTTCGATGGCGCAGGCGCCCCCGAAGAGCAAGAGGCAGGAAGAAGCCAGGAGGACGCGGGAAAGCATCCTGTCATGGTACCAAAAAGCGAGGTTCGTCGCCGCTCCCAAACGGCGGAGAGCCCCCGGGATCGGGTGTAAGTAAGTGTTGACGGGCGGGTTGGGGCCCCGGCGGGCGGGAGCGGGGGCGGTGGAGGCGTCGGCGGGGTGCGGCGAGGTGTTCTCACCGAGGGGGAGCCGACACACGGACGAGCCGCTGCCAGGGAGCGGCTGACCATAAGGGAGCCGACGGCCCGGGCGGAACACCAGGAACCCCTCGCCCGGGGGCCGCCGGAACACCGCCCCGCGGGCCACCGGGACACCGGGGCGAGGCTCCTCCAGGTAGACGATCACGTTGCTTCCGTCGGCCTCGATCCCCTGGATGGAGGGCCCCCGGAAGGTTCCCTGGCCGCTGCAGGAGCTCTTCTCGTTGCCGATGGCGAGCACCATGGCGTCTTCGCCCACCGTGGGGGGCGTCCCTCGCCACTGGAACGCGCTGTCCCCGGGGCCCCCGACCGCCGCCGCCATGCACTGGCAGGCCGCCCTGGCGGAGGCCTCCTCGCTCAGCTCCAGGGCGTGGGTGACGCCGATGAAGGCGGTCCTGGCGCTCTCGCGGTGGGCGGTCGCCTCCTGGGAGGGGGGCGGGACCGGATCGCTCTTGTCGGAGGGGCCTCCGGCGTTGACGTTGGCCGAGACCGAGGCCTTGCAGCCGGCGAGGAGGAGCAGCGCAACAGGCAGGAGGAGCGGGCGCACGGCTCTAGATTCGCACCTCCCGGGGGGGATGGCCAAGCTCGCGGCGAGATCCCCCCTTTTTGTACCTGCTGTCGAGCCGGGTTGACGGGGGGCCATGGCGCGTTAGAAGCCTCCCTCATGGCCACCTACCGCGAGGAATACGACCAGGAGATGCGCGAGCTGAAGCGCGAGATCATCGAGTCGCGGGGGCTGGTCATCAAGACCAACAACCTGACCAACGCGCTCTCGGCGGACCTCAAGAGCATGGCCAAGCGCCAGCAGAGCTCCGAGCGGCGCCTGGTGTGGACCAGCGCCACCGCCTACGTCATCTTCGTCATCGTCGTCTTCGTGGCCCTCAAGCTCGCCTGGGACGCTCGCCTCGACGCCGAGCTGGCCAAGACCGAGCAGACCCGCTCCTCCGTCGAGCGCCTCACCCGCGAGCTGCGCGAGGCCCAGAAGCGCGACGAGGAGCGCAACCGCGCCGAGTCCAAGGCCGCCGCCTTCTACGAGCTCGTCCGCCTCGGCAAGCGCGCCGAGCTCCTAGAGCAGTACGAGGCCGTCCGCAAGGAGCCCCTTTCCAAGGCCGAGGCCGCCTTCTTCGCCGACGCCGTGGAGCGCGCTCGCAACGAGCTGTCGGCCATCGCCTACTACCAGGGCAAGGACCACGCCCGCCTTGGCCGCTGGCACGAGGCCCAGCAATCCTTCGAGGAGAGCCTCCGCCACAAGGACAACGCCGCCCACTCCCCCGCCGCCCGCTACCACCAGGCCGACGCCCTGCGCCAC
The DNA here is from genome assembly GCA_964605685.1 of uncultured Polyangiaceae bacterium. Lineage (GTDB taxonomy): Bacteria > Myxococcota_A > Polyangia > Polyangiales > Polyangiaceae > JANWXX01. The sequence continues at coordinate 3,416 of CAZSDX010000528.1, read as the reverse complement.
CTCGGCCGCCAGCGGGACGCCATCCCGGTCCTCCAGCAGCTCTCCGAGGCCTCCCCCGACAAGGAGATCCTCGACGACGCCCTCTTCCTCCTGATCCAGTGCCTCGTCGACATCCAGGCCTGGAACGACGCCAAGACCGCCCTGCGCTCCTTCCTGCGCCGCTTCCCCGAGAGCCCCTTCGCCAACGACGCCAAGATCCAGCTCGCGGATATCTCCCTCAAGCACTGACCTTACATCAGGGGAACTTCAGCGTATAATTACCGTTTTTCGGCAGCTTGCTGGTGAGATCGGGGGCCGGCGCTCCCGTCTGGACGGTGTGGCTCTCGAAGCTCAACCCGCGGATCATCAGCAGGGTCTGCGCCCCGGCCACCTCCTCGTCCTTGGCGCCCGGCCAGGAGCGGTTGACTTCCGTCGTGATCCGGACGCACGCGATGGGCTTCCCTTGCTTCACCGAGCAGAGGTCGGAGATGTACTCCAGGTCCTCCGCGTCGGCAGGGACGCCGCTCGCCTTGCTGGTGTGGAGCACGTTGTGGGTGATGGTGATCAGGTCCGGATCTTCCTGCTCGTGCTGCCCGAAGAAGAAGATCGAGGCGAGGTGCTTCCCCTTGTCGGTCGGGTCGTACTCGAGGACCGGGGGCAGCGGGAACAGCTCCGCGCCGCGCTTGAGGAGCGTGACGCCTCCCTGCCTGGGGCCCGCCCGGTAGGCCGCGGTCACGGTCTCCAGGGCGACCCCGGAGCGGGTCGTCATGGGCTTGCCCATCGCCGGCAGAACGATGTCCTTGCGCTCCTCGCAGGCGTCCGCGTTGAGCGTCTTGCACCAGTCCGCGACGGAGGCGAAGGGGCCGCCCAGCGGCTTGCCTTCGAGGACGATGGCGGGAGGTTCTGGCACGGCAGGGGCTGGCGTCGAGGAGCAGCCGACGATCAACGAGGCGAGGCACAGCGCGAGGGGGGAGAGGGGTTTCATGACCCTCCACGGTGCCACGGTTCGAGGGCGGCGCGAAGAGCGCCTGCGGCCCGGCCCCTGGCGGCGGCCTCGCCACCTCCTCGCCGCCGATCCGCCAGCCTTCCTCCCGGTTTCCACGGGAAATCCTCCGGTCGTGGGCGGGCACGGCGGGTGCAGGTAGGACGCACAATGTCTGCCTGGATTTTTTCGACGGACCTGGCCACAGTGGGTCCGCACACGATGCTGGCTTCCGCCTACGATCCCACCGCCGACCTGCGGCGCCTTGCCCGGGAGCAGTTCGGCATCCCGGGGCCTTTCCCGTGGCAGGAGGAGGCGATGAGGGCGCTGGTGCAGCCGGACGCCCGGGTGCTGGTGGTGGCGCCGACCGGCGGGGGCAAGAGCTTGTGCTACCAGCTCCCCGCGTGCCTGCTGGAAGGGACGGCGCTGGTGGTCTCGCCGCTGATCTCGCTGATGGAGGATCAGGTGAGGTCGCTGGAGCAGCGGGGCATTCCGGCGACGTACCTGGCCTCGACCCTGTCGGCGGAGGAGCGCCAGGCGCGCTTCGTGGGGATCCGCCGGGGCAAGTACCGGCTGGTGTACGTGGCTCCGGAGCGGCTGAGCGAGAGCATCTACGACATCGTCCCGATGCACCAGCTCTCGCTGCTGGCGATCGACGAGGCCCACTGCATCGTCCACTGGGGCCAGGATTTCCGGCCCGATTACCTGAGGCTGGGCGAGGTGATCCAGCGCATGCCTCCTCCGCGGCTGCTGGCCTGCACCGCCACCGCGACCCCGGCCACCCGGGGGGAGATCCTCCGGGCGCTGGGCCTGACGGAGGACCGGGTGGCGCTGGTGCTCCGGGGGTTCGCCCGGCCCAACCTGGCGCTGAGCGTCGAGCACACCACCAGCCCCCGGGAGGCCATGCGCCGCGCCGACGAGGCGCTGCGCCTCACCCTTGTCGACCCGAAGGCTCCCCGGGGAGCAGGCATCATCTACGCGGCCACCCGCAAGCAGACCGAGCAGGTGGCCGAGTTCCTCGGGGCCCAGGGCTGGCGGGCTCACCCGTACCACGCGGGGCTCGACGGGGAGCTGCGGGGGCGAGTGTCCCGGGCCTTCGCCGACCGCCACCTGGACGTGGTGGTGGCGACCAACGCCTTCGGCATGGGGATCGACCGGCCAGACGTGCGGGTGGTGGTCCACACCCAGCCGCCCTCCTCCATCGAGGCGTACTACCAGGAGGTGGGGCGCGCGGGGCGCGACGGAAAACCCGCAGGAGGGCTCCTGTGCCTGTCGCCGGCGGACATCCCGCTCCGGCGCCGGATGATCGAGACGGGCCTCGACGGGCAGCCGGCGGACAAGGCATCCATCCAGCGCCAGTGGGGGCTTTTCCGGGATCTACTGCGCTACGTGGACGCCTGCTCCTGCCGCCACGATTTCATCCTCCGGTACTTCTCCGACGACGCGGAGGCCATCGGCGGCTGTGGTCGATGCGATGTCTGCCGGGCCCGCGCCGCCGAGGAGCGGGACGATCCGGCGGTGCTCGAGCGGGACACGCTCCTCGTCCGCAAGGCGCTGGCCGGGGTGGCGCGGGCCGGGCGGCGGGGAGGGCTCACCTCGGTCTGCGACATGCTTCGTGGGGTCGAAAATGACCGGATCGCACGCTTTGGTTTTGACCAGCTCACCACCTTCGGTCTGCTGCGCGAGCTTAGCCACGAGGAGGTGATGGCGGCGCTCCGGGCGGCGGTGGCGGCGGGCTACGTCGACGTGGCCACCGGGGATTTCCCGGTGCCGTTCCTGACGGAGCTGGGGGCCCGGGTGATGCGGGGGGAGACGCCGTCGTCCATCCGTCTTCGTCCCGTCGCTCCTCGCGCGCCCCGCACCCGTGCCCGCAAGGCCAAGGCGCGGAACGACGCTCCACCGTCGAGCGACGCTCGGCTTCGCTTCGACGCCCTCCGGGAGCTGCGCGCCCGCCTCGCCAAGGATGCCTCCGTGCCTCCCTACGTCATCGCCCACGACGCAGCGCTGCTGGCCGCCGCCGAGCGCAACCCGAGGACCCTGCTGGAGCTGGCCGACGTCCACGGCTGGGGGGCCGCCCGGGTCGCGCGCTTCGGCCAGGCGGTCCTCGACGTGCTTCGTTCGCCAGGGCGTTGACGGTGGGGCCTGGCCCGCTCCTCGGCGGATGTTTCCGGGATCTTTCTTGAAGCCTCCCGGCGGCGCGGGTACTCCTGGGGCCATGCGTCGTACCCTCTCGATCTTCGCCCTCGCGGGCGCCGCCCTGTTCTTTGCTTGTGGTGACTCCGGCTCGGATGGCGGCCTGTCAGGCCCCTCCACCGGTGGATCGGGGGGGGCCCAGGCGGGCAGTTCCCAGGCGGGCAGCCCCCAGGCGGGCAGCCCCCAGGCGGGCAGCTCCCAGACCAGCGGCAGCGGCGGGACCAGCGCGGGGGCGGGCGGGAGCGAGGCCGGGCAAGGGGGG
>CAZSDX010000527.1:0-5097 GCA_964605685.1 uncultured Polyangiaceae bacterium | reverse complement strand
CTCAGCCACGCGCTCTAATTTCACCGCGAGACGTCTCGGGGCAGGGGGAGGCACCCGGGTTGCAACCTCTCCTGGTCATGCCCACAAGCTCTTCTGTGCTCCCTCGCCCTGGTGGTTCCAGCGGGGGGAAGATCCAGGCAACGCTCCGGGGAAGCTCGCTGTTCCGTTGTCTGAAACCGTCTCAGATCGAGGCTATTGAGCGAGCCTCCTGTCGAAAGGTGATCGAGCGGGGGGAGGCGCTGTTCCGGGCCGGGGACCCCGCAGAGCACGTCACCCTGGTGACCAGCGGGCTGCTGAAGGTGGTGCGGTACCTGCCGGACGCGACGGAGACCATTCTAGGTCTCTTCGGACCTCGGGAGGCGGTGGGGTTGATCGCGGCGCTCCAGGGGCGTCCGTACCCAGCGACGGCGCTGGCGCTGAGCCAACGGGTCGAGGTGCTGTGCGTGAGGAGCGTCGACGTGATGGAGGCGATGCGGCGGGAGACGGAGCTGGCGCTGGCGATGAACCAGGCGCTGATGTACCAGGCGAAGATCCTGCACGAGAAGATCGACGTGATGAGCGCAGGCGCGGTGCCGCAGCGGCTCTCGTCGCTGCTGCTGACGCTGGCGGAGCGCTTCGGGGACGAGCAGGAGGCGCAAGGCGTGCTGGTGCCGGTGGTGCTGTCGAGGGGAGAGCTCTCGTCGCTGGTGGGGGCCCGGGTGGAGACGGTGATCCGGGTGCTGTCGCGGTGGCAGAAGCAGGGGATGGTGGAGACGACGCGGGAGGGGTTCTGGCTGCGGGATGTGGCCGCTCTCGAGGGGGTACGCCGGAGCAAGGCCGAGCCCGAGTGATCCGCTGATCCAGATCAGGGGGGCGGGAGGACATGACGTCCGTCAGGGCGGCGGGGCGCGGGGAGGACGAGAAGGCAAGGCAGGACTTCGAAAGGAGGAGACGTCGTGTTCAAGAACCAACCTGGCCTCGTCGCCCTGCTCGTGGCGCTCGCCGCGCCAGCCCCGGCGCTCGCCGAAGCTCCCTCGCCACCCCCGGCGGCGCCGACCCCCTCGCAGAAGGCCAACTACTCGCTCCCGATGCTGATGCGCCCGGCGCTGGCGCCCACGCTGCTGCGCGTGGACGCCGCCGTGGCCCTCCAGGACAAGGTGACCACGACGGTCCCGGTGGTGACCGGGGCCTACCGGCTCTTCCCGGATTTCTCCGTGTTCGCCCGGGCGGCCATGACGCAGCAGGCGCCGGAGGTGGGCCCCTCCACCACGGCGCTCGCCAACCCCTTCGTGTTCGCCCAGTACGTCCCTTCCCTCGGGAAGTCGCTCAAGCTGGCCTTCTTCGGCGGCACGTCGATCCCGGTGGGCGCTGGCGGCGGGAACAACCCCAACCTCCCCAACCGCAGGTCGGTCCTCGCGGGGATCTACGCCCGGCAGGGCATGGACAACGCGATGTTCGCCATGAACTACCTGACCCCCGCGGCGGGGCTTGGGCTCGCCTTCAACCAGAAGGGCTTCACCGCCCAGGCGGACCTCACGGTGCTCCAGCTGATGAGGGTGCGGGGCGACGAGATCGACAAGGACAGCAGCCGGACCAACTTCACCGCCGCCGCCCACGTGGGCTACCGGATCGTCCCGCTGATCACCGCGGGGGTCGAGGCCCACTACCAGCGCTGGCTGTCGACGCCCCTGGCGGTGGAGAAGGACGAAAACCTCCGGCAGCAAGGGACCGTGGGCGGGAACGTGCGCTTCAACCTCCCCCTGGACAACGGCCTGCTGATGCGCCCCTCCGTCGGCTACTTCGTCGGCGTCGACAAGCCCATGACCGACACGAACTACCGCATCTTCCAACTCGACCTCCCGATCGTCTTCTGACTCGGCTTTCGCCGTTTGGTTCGAGAGCGTTCGGGAGCCGGGGTGAACCCCGGCGCCGGGACATGTGCTGGGGGAAACGGAGGGAAAAAGCCCTCCAAGGAGGGCTCGACAGGAGACGACCCATCGAGGCCGCCCTGGCGGCCTTGACCTCCTCGACCTCAGAAAACACACGTCCCGGCGCCGGGGTTCACCCCGGCTGCCTCCGGATCCTCTCGACAACACCTCGAACAAAACGGCGAAAATCGAGTCTGAGCGCTCTCCCCGCTCACTGCACCTGCCCCAGGTAGCGCTCTCCCCAGGGCCTCTCCTCGACCATGGTGAGGGGCGGCAGCGCGCGCCCGCAGGACGTGGCGAGCCGCTCCAGGAGCTCGTGAAAGATGAACGCGCTGGCGCCGTAGAGGACCTCCCCGCCTTCGAGGCGGAAGAAGGGCGTCGCGAAGGTGGCGCCGCGCCAGGTCCCCACGGTGCCGTGGATGGGGCGCTCGCCCTCGATCCACGGGGCCAGCGGCAGCTCGATCAGCCGCTCCAGCTCCGGCGAGGGGCGCAGCGGAGGCGTCCCGCGGACGAGGGCCACGAAGGGGTGCAGCAGGAACTTCCCGGTGATGACCGGCACCGACCTCATCCCTCCCAGCGGCTCCACCAGGTCGAGGGGCAAGGCCAGCTCCTCGTGGGCCTCGCGCAGCGCGGTGGCCAGCAGATCCGCGTCCCCTGGCTCCGGCTTCCCCCCCGGGAAGCTCAGCTCGCCAGCGTGATCCCGGAGCTCCCGGGAGCGCACCTGGAGCAGCGTCCTCGGCGGTCCGCCGTCCAGGAGCACCGGCACCAGCACCGCGGCAGGGCGCGCCTCGGGAGGGTAGGGGATGGTGACGGGGGAAAGATGCAGCGACAGCGCCCGGTCGAGGGCGCCAGGGTCGAGGAGGAGCTTCATGCCGGAGGGGGTCAAAGGGGGGCCAGGTGTAGGTCGAATCCGCGCGGGATGGAAGGTTGCAGAGAGCGTGAACAGGAGGGTTGAAAAATCGTTTAGGTGTGAAGGATGTACGGTGCCGAGAGGGAGGAGGAGAGGTATGGAAGTCACACCATGCGACGCACCTTTTTCCTCACGACGCTGCTGCTGACGACCCTCCCTGCTGGCGCTGCGCTGGCCGCGCCGCCGCGGGCGCAATTCCTGGATGCCGGGCGGTTCCTGGAGGCGCAGGGGCGCCCGGCGACCGTCGCGTCGCCGACGCGGGCGAGGCTGGAGGAGGCGTCGAGGGCGCTGCTGGGGGAGCGGATCGATGGGCGGCTGGGGCTGGGGGAGGCGAGGCACCTGAGGCTGGCGCGGGGGGAGCAGGTGGTGAGGATGAAGCAGACGCACCGCGGGCTTCCGGTGGCGATGCGGGGCGCCTCGGTGACCTTCGCCGGGGACGGGGTGGCGAGGCTCGTGGGGGCGAAGCTGGAGGACACGCTGCCGGAGGACGTGACGCCGGCCTTCGGCGTCGAGGAGGCCGCGGCGAAGGCGTCGGAGGCGGTGGGGCTACCGCTCTCGCCTTCGGGGGCGACGCTGGCGATCTGGCCGGGGGCAGAGGGCGGGCAGCTCGCCTACGTGGTGAGCGGGCGGCCCATCCCGTCGCTGCCGCTGGCGCCGGTGGTGGTGCTGGACGCGAAGAGCGGCGAGCTCATCGTGCGCTTCGACGCGGCGACGGCGCTGAACAAGGCGAAGATGTACCCGTCCAACCCGCTCAAATCGCCGGCGCTGGAGGAGGTCACGCTCCCGGTGAAGGAAGGCGAGAAGACCCTGGTCAACGACTTCGTCGTCGCCCGGAACTGCATCGACGAGAAGGAGGTCAAGGACATCAACTTCAGCGGCTTCAACCTCAAGGCGCACGTCTGCTCGCTGCTCCAGAAGGCCGAGGCGGACGAGAACGGCGATTTCTTCATCGACCCTCCGGCCTCGGACACGGACCCCGAGGACGCCTTCTCCGAGGTCTCGATCTTCCACCACACCAACAAGATGCTGGAGCGCATCCGGAGCTACGCCCCGGATTTCGAGGTACAGAGCGGGGCCATCGAGGCCATCGCCAACCTCCGCGTGCCCCAGGGCTTCAACACCTTCGACCTGGCCAAGATCGGCGACCCCAATCTGCCGTTGCAGCCGTTCCAGAACGCCTTCTTCGCCCCCAACAACCCGATCTTCTCCCAGATCTTTGGCATCCAGGGGGGCGCGATGTGGTTCGGCCAGGGGCCCAAGCGTGACTACGCTTACGACGGCGACGTCGTCTACCACGAGTTCATGCATGCGGTGGTCAACGCCACCATCCAGTTCGTGGGAACGCCGCACCTCGACACCAGCGGCGTCTCCGTGTCTCCGGGGGGCATGAACGAGGCGCTGGCCGACTACTTCTCCTCGGTGCTGACCGGCGACGCGGACGTGGGCGAGTACGCTTCCACGGACCTCGCCCCCAACCAGAAGGCCATCCGGTCCCTCAGCGACGCCGATAGCTGCCCGGGCGCCATCGGCGGTGAGGTCCACCAGGACGCCACCCTCTTCTCCGGTGGCCTCTGGGATCTGCGTGTCACCCTCTCCCCCGAGGAGCAGAACAAGCTGGACGCCTCGGTCTTCTCCGCCATGAACAGCGCCCCCTCCGGGGACCTCGGCTACGAGGACATGGCCAAGCTGATCCTGGAGGCGGTCAAGGTCTCCATGGGGCAGCCGGCCGCCGACAAGCTCACGGAGGCCTTCACCAAGCGCGGCGTCCTCCCCTCCTGCACCCGCATCCTGGAGCACACCACCAAGGCGCTCTTCGGTCCGGCCAAGCTCCTCAGCTCCTGGTTCTCCTTGGGCACCTCCACCACCGGCGTCACCAAGACGTTCAACCCCGGCGTGGTCCAGTTCCACAAGAAGCTCGACGCCGGAGCCTCCCGCCTCGTCGTCACCTTCAAGAAGTCCGCCATCAGCTCCGGCGGTGGGGCAGGGAACCCCTTCGGCGGGGGTGGCACCCCCTTCTCCCCTGTCGTCGGCGTCAACTTCGGCGCCCCCATCACCTTCACGCTCAAGCCATACAAGGCCGTCGAGACCCTGGTCACCGCCGAGCCCACCCTCGACAAGACCACCTACACGGCGACCTTCGACGTCCCCGCTGGCGTCTCCGACGCCTACGTGATGATCAGCAACAAGGGCCAGCAGGACGGCGGCTACACCGCCGTGGACCTGGTGGTCGAGGCGGATGCCCCGGCCGGCGGCGCGGGCGGCGAGGCGGGCGCGGGCGGC
>CAZSDX010000526.1:0-5106 GCA_964605685.1 uncultured Polyangiaceae bacterium | reverse complement strand
TCAGGGGATGTGGCGCAGCTTTCCCTGGTGACTCCTCATTTTCCTCCGTTTCAAGGGGGGGTACAGGTCCGAGGTAGGATGAGCGGCTTGCCTCCGGCAGATTCGAGCGACCTCCTGGAGCGCTGTCGCCAGGGAGATCAGGCCGCTTTCCGCCAGCTTTTCCTCCTCTACAGCCCCACGGTGCTGCGCCTCGTCGCCCGCATGCTGGGCCGCCGCGCCGACGTCGAGGATACGGTCCAGGAGGTCTTCCTCCAGGTCCACCGCTCCCTCAAGGATTTCCGCGGCGACGCCAAGTTTTCCACCTGGCTCCACCGGGTCACCGTCAACGTGGTCCTGATGGCCCGCCGCGCCGCCCAGAGCCGCCCCGTCTTTGCCGCAGCGCCCCCCGATGACGCGCTGCACGACGACGGTCTCTGGCCGGACGAGGACGCCGCCCGTCGCCTCCGTCTTCGGGCCTTCCAGCGCTGCATCGACCGCCTCCCGGACAAGAAGCGCGTCGTCTTCATCCTCCACGAGCTGGAGGGCCTCCCCGCCGCCGAGATCGCGGAGATCGTCGGCGCGCCGGTCCTCACGGTGCGTACCCGCCTCTTCTACGCCCGGCAGGAGCTGGCCGAGCTTATGCGCCAGGAGCCCACCCTCTGCGCGCTGGCAGAAACGGAGCGCGAGGCGCCAGCTCCGTCGCCGGGGGAGCCGGAGGGTGGTATCATGAAAAATCAACCCTCCGGCGGCCCGGGGAAGGGCAAGCGATGAAGCAGCAAGAGCTGATCGACCAACTCGTGCGCGAGGCGCGCCAGCAGAGGGATCCTGGGGTTGACCTACCGGCCATCGAGGCCAGGCTCTTCGAGCGCCTCGCCCGCGGAGAGGCCCCCCGCGTCCCTGTTCCTCGTGCCGCGGGCTTCCCTCGCTGGCCGCTGGCCGTCGTTGCCGCCGCTGCCGCTGCTCTGCTCTGGCCGCGCTCCCGGACCCCTGCTCCCCCGGTCGTACCGGTCCCCACCGCACCGGCCCTGGCGCTGGCCCCCGCCAGTATCCGGAAGTTCCATGCTTCCACGGAGGGGCAACCGATCGAGGTTTCCGGGAAGGCTTCCCTCTGGGTCGAGGCGGGGAGCGAGGGGACGATCCGGGAGGATGACCGGCTGAGCGTCGTCCTCGACTGGGGGGCGGTGATCCTCGATGTTGTCCCGCAGTCCGCGCCGGACAGGGTGGAGGTCCTCGCCGGGAATTTCCGGATCTCCGTCAAGGGGACCCGCTTCCGGGTCGCTCGCCACGCCGATCAGGTCGAGGTCGACGTTGAGCATGGAGCGGTCCAGGTCACCTCCCTGGACGGTGCCACCGCCCCGGTGCTGCTGCGGGGGCCCGCGGGGGGGTCTTATCCAGGCCAGCCGACCCGGACGTTTCGTCCTTTCCACGAGGAGCCTGCGTTCGTCGGGTCCGTCGCCGTGCTCCCGGCGCCTTCCTCCAGGGACGCGCTCCAGCCGACTCGTCCGCCGCGCCCCGCTCCGGTCCCCTCGTCGGCGGGGCTCCTGGGGCATGCGCATGACCTCGCGTCGTCCTGCGTCCGCTCGTCCTCCAGCGTTGCTCCCGGGGTGCTGGTCACCATCGAGACCACCCTCACCTTGAACATCGCGCCGGGTGGGTACGTCGAGTCGTTTGCCTTCGATCCTCCCCTGGCGCCGGCCACCGAGCAGTGCTTCCGCAAGGAGAAGGGGAAGCTACGGGGGCCTGTAGGGCGCCACTCTGCGGCGCTGACGATCACCCTCGACGGTGGGTGATTCAGGGCGGGTTGGTGAAAGCGATGGTGGGTTTGGGGGCGCCGTTGGGCCAGGAGACGATCAGGTCGGAGGAGCCTCGCTCTCGCCCGGTCTGGTAGGTGTAGCGGGCCCTGTACTCTTTGCCCCGGACCACCTGCACCACCAACCCCACGAGGTCTGGCGGCGTGTTGTGGAGGTAGGCCTGCAGGCCGCCCTTGGAGATATGCTCCATGCTGATCGCCGCCCGCGCGCCCTGCGCCCGGCAGTTGACCTTGAGCCACTCCCGGAGCATCCAGGTCTGGCAATTGAGCGGGGTCGAGTGGCGAACGGTGATCTCCCGGGGGACGGCGTTCCATTCGGCGGGCGACGGTGGCTTGGAGCCCGGCGGAGGGATCTCCACGGGGAGCCCATCCGGCCCCAGGGCGTAGGGGTCCGATGGCTGAGGCTGGGGTTGAGGCTGAGGTTGGGGTTGAGCAACCGGTTGAGGTTGTGGCTGGGCAGGGCGAGGTGCGGGCTGAGGGAGGGGGGGGCGCTGGGCGATGGGAGTGTTGTTGGGGGGAGGCTTGGGGTCGACGCACTGACCAGAGACGCACACGCGCGAGCCCTTGCAGTCGTTGTCCTTGGAGCAACCGCGAGCGCCGTCGTTGGTGGCGACAGGGGTCTCGTTCCCGCTGGGTTTCTTGCAGCAGGCGAGGAGCGAAAAGGCCGCAAGGGAGAGCGTGAGGAGAGTGGTCGGTGTGGGGATGAGACGAGGCACGGTATCCCTCCGTGGGGCAGCAGGATGGGCCGCGAGCGCCAGGGGCCAGGGGACGAACTGCTGGTCCCCCCGGAGCGCACAGCCGTACGGTGTCAGTATCCGGAAGATTCGACCCCGTTACAACGGTGTCCGCGGGGAAAGGTCAGCGAGTGTGTCCTGCTCCGGTGGGTACGTCACCGCGAGAGGCGCTCCGGTCACCGGGAGTTCACCCGGCCATGATGGAAGTATGACGGCGCGCCGGTGGGATACCGGGACAATGCGGGGATGGCCCACACGGTGGTGCTTTCGGACATTCACCTCTGCGAGCTGGAGCGGCAACCAGGGCTCTGGATGCGCTACCGGCAGCGCCCTTTTTGTCCCGACGACGAGCTGGTGGCGATGCTGTCGGAGCTGCGCCGGCGCGTCCGGGGAGAATCCCTCACGCTGGTGCTCAACGGAGACATTTTTGATCTGGACGCGCCGAGGGTGATCGATGGAACGAGCCAGTTTCACAACCTCCCCCGGGACGCGGCGCACAGCGCCCCGGTCTTGGCCGCGATCCTCGACGATCACCCGGAGTTCGTCCGGGCGCTGGGGGAGATCCTGGCGGAGGGACACACGCTGGTGTTTATCGCCGGTAACCACGACATCCAGCTCACCCTGCCCGAGCTGCGCGAGCTGCTGCTGGACCGGGTGGTGCAGGCCGCCCGGTCCGCCGGGGCCGACGACGATGCAGGCCGCCGGGTGCTGTTCCGGGCGTGGTTTCACCGCACCGACGACGGCATCCACGTCGAGCATGGCCACCAGTACGACAGCTACTGCAGCTACCGCTACCCGGTGGCGCCGTTTGGCCGGGCGCCGGGGGAGATCCAGCCGACGGTAGGCTCGCTCACCTCGCGCCTCCTCACCGCCCGCATGGGCTTCTTCAACCCGCACGTGGACGGCTCCTTCATGCTTTCGGCGCTGGGGTACTTCGGCCACTGGGTCCGTCGCTACATGCTCTCCCGTCACTCGCTGGTGTTCTCCTGGATGCTCGGCTCCATCCGGACGATGCTGGAGCTGGTCCGGGTGCGAAGCGACCTTGATCCGGCGAGGCTGGAGGCGGACATCCAGCAGACCTCCCGGGAGACCGGCGTCGCGGAGGATCGGGTCTGGGCCCACGCGTTGCTGTTCGTCCCTCCGGCGGAGGAGCAGCTTGGGCGGGTGCTGCGGGAGCTCTGGCTGGACCGGCTGGCGCTGACGGTGCTGGCGGCGCTGCTCTCGCTGCTGGGGTTCTGGCTGGCGCCGTGGGGACACCCGCTGCTGGGCGCGGCGCTGGGGCCCGCGCTGTTCGCGGGCTACGAGCTGTTCACCCCCAAGCCGACCCTGGACGAGACCTGGCGCGCGGTGCAGCGGAAGGCGCGGCAGGTGGCGGAGATCCAGGGGGCCTCCGCGGTGGTCTTCGGCCACACGCACCACAGCGAAGCCCGGTGGGAAGACGGCGTCTTCTACGGGAACTCCGGCTCCTGGTCCGCGGCCTTCCTGGACATCGCCTGCACCCGACCGCTGGACCCGGCGCGTCCGGTGATCTGGCTCCGCAACCACGGCGGGAGGCTGGCGGGGGGGATGGCCCGCTGGCGGGAAGGAGCCTTTGAATTTCCGGCTCCGGAGGTCGAGTCCAGCGGAGCTTGGGGCGAGCGCGGGCCCGAGCTTCGCCCGGAGTTGGTGCGTTTTCCCGCGGAGTGATGCACCGTGTACTCCATGCTGGAGCAGCGAGATTACACCCTCATCCTGGACAAGAGCGGGAGCATGCGCGAGCAGGACGTCGGCGGCGGTCAGAGCCGCTGGCAGGCGGTCCAGGAGTCGACCCTGGCCCTCGCCCGGCGCTGCGAGCAGTTCGACCCGGATGGCCTCACGGTCTACCTGTTCTCCTCCGACTTCCGGCGCTACGACAACGTGACCTCGGACCGCGTCGCTGCCCTCTTCGCCGAGAACAAGCCGGGGGGGTACACCAACCTGGCGGAAGTCCTCAAGGACGCCTTCGATAACTACTTCCGCAGGAAGGCCGCAGGGAAGGCGAAGCCCTCCGGCGAGCTGATCCTGGTCATCACCGACGGAGCACCGAGCAACGAGGAGGCGGTGGTCGACGTGATCGTCGCGGCGACCCATCGCATGGAACGCGACGAGGAGCTGGGGGTCTCCTTCCTCCAGATCGGCCGGGACCAGGAGGCCAGCGCCTTCCTCAAGCGCCTCGACGACGACCTGGTGGGGCCTCCGCAGAAGACCGGGTTCTTCCAGCGTATCTTCGGCGGCGGAGGGAGGCGCGCGGCGCGCTTCGACATCTGCGATACGCTCACCTTCTCCGACATGGAAGATCGGTCCTTCAGCGATGTCCTGCTGAGCGCGCTGAACGATTAGGTATCCTGGGGGCCATGCGCGCTTCCTGGTCGACCTTCGCCCTTGTGTTTGCTCTCTGCGGCGCCGCCATCGCCGCCTGTTCCAGCGCCGGAGGTACCGGGGGAGGCCCTGGCGGCGGTCCCGGTGGGGGAGGCGGGAGCGACGCGGGGCAAGGCGGGAGCGACGCGGGGCAAGGCGGCTCCGACGCAGGCTCCGGCGGCAGCGACGCGGGTACCGGCGGAGACG
>CAZSDX010000525.1:0-5107 GCA_964605685.1 uncultured Polyangiaceae bacterium | reverse complement strand
AATTTCAGGCTCGCTTGCCTGGCTTGACCTTCTCACGATCTTTGAACGGTCCCCTGTTCTCCCGACAAACACTGTCCAGGAAACCCAGCAGCCTGCAGCAACTTCGATCAGCAAGGCCTTGTTCACAAGGCCGTCCACGTCCACGGCCACGGTTCCCGTCCACGTGGACGTGGACGAGCTTCGTGGCCGTGGACGTGGACGAGCTTCGTGGCCGTGGACGTGGACGAGCTTCGTGGACGTGGACGTGGACGAGCTTCGTGGACGGGGATCTGAACAAGGCCCAGGTAGGTTCCTCCAAGCTGCCCTTTGCTCGTCTGGTGCGCCTCGATCCGGACACAGGAGCAACGCAGGTCGTGGGCCTCTGGCCCCGTCTGGGGAAGCAGGATAGCTACTGGCTGGTGAACGATCTCGACGGGAGCCTTCTCCTCGTGACCTCCAGCGTCAAGCAAAAAAGCCACACCATCGTGCGCCTCACCACAGCTTCTTCGGTGAAGGTAACCGGGTTGTACACGGGGAAACATTCGCTGGCATTTGCCCCTGTGGTGGATGCATCGGGGTACCTCTTGACCTTGCAGAATCCGACGCAGGGCAAGGTGGAGGTCAAGCGTATCCAGAGCATCCTCCCCAAACCTGGCCTCTGGTCCGTTCTTCAGGGGTGTTTCTTACATGACCCCCGCTCGCTCCCTCACCGGGGTCTTCTTTTTCGCCCTCGGCGCTCTCCTCCTCTTTCGTGGCTGCGCAGCCTCTTCCGAGGTAGATCCACCGACTCACCAAACTTCGGCTGGCTCCGGTGGACTCGGTGGAGCGGGCGGTTCAGGCGCGTTGGGTGGGTTCGCTGCCGCAGGGGGGACCGCCAAAGGGGGAGCCGCGGGGGCGAATTCAGGCGGAGCAGGGCCAGCGGAACTGGACAAGAACGGCTGCGAAGTCAAGCCACTACCTCCCTCCGTTCCGGAAGGGTGGGAGCCGTTCACGGACTGGTCGTGCGATTGCAGGTTCTACTTTCCTGGCAAGCAAGGCAAGATGCCCGACCCGATTCAGTGGGCCCCCTGTGGGGCTCTGGCCTCGACCACGCTGAAGTGCCAGCGAATGGAGTTCACCTGGGACCCCAAGGGATTTATTTCGAACTCCCCCGAATTTTACGAAGATCCTGTTTACGGGCCAACGATGTTCTTGAACCGCTACAACGGCCCTCAAAGCAAGGGAAACACCGGGGTCTACGCGCAGATCGATGGTTCCGTTCTCTGGGCCATGATGTCGCCGGATGCAAAAATTCTTACTTGTCGTTTCTCGGCGGAAGCTGCTACCCCGGCACATCGCTTTGTCGTGGGAGTTTACGGGGAACACGCGGATAGCGAAGCTGGAAACGACGGAGTGATCCTGGCAGGTCTCAACGAAGCCCCCCGGGTTGCTCTTCGTCGCCCTCCTCTCAGCATCCGGGCCAACTGGTTTGCCTCGGACTCCTGGGTGGTTGAACTGGGAGGGCTTGGACTCACCGCGAGACCCTGGGACTTCCAGACCTCCTTCAAGCCTGGCCTCAGCCCACCAGAGCCCTCTTCTGCAACAAGTGCTTATTATGTTCGCCTGCTCGGAGATGCGATCTTTCATACATTCGACCACAGCACCGATGGTACCGCCTCTGTATGGACTCCTGAGGCTGGTAACCGCTACATCCTCCAGGAATCTGGGATGAACTTCGACGGCTTTTCGACCGATGGCAAGGACATGGTCTGGAATCGTCTGGAGGGCTTGATTTCAACCAATCCTCCCTACGATTACCAGAAAAAAGAGCTGTGGACCGCACCCTTCACCACCAAGCGAGAAGACCTGAAAACAACCGCACGTCGAGTCACCCGTGCACGAGCTGCGGTATCCCTTCGCCCCTGGGCGATCGGTTGCGGGTTTGCGGCGATGTCGTTCAGTGATGACGAGTACACAAAGGCGATCCAGGTGGTCCGGCTCTCCGATGGAAGGACCTGGATCATTGATAACCAGGGGATCCCCAATTTTTCCTGGGGGAGAGCCCTGTGGATTACCTGTACGGAACTCTTTACACAGATGAACGATGGAAAGAGCACGGTGGCCCGGATCCGTCTGGATTCTCTCGGGGAAGGACAGCCTCCGGAATAGTCTCCCGTTGAGACAGGCTCGGGGCTGCGGGCGCCCCCGCCCTCCACCGCCGCTATCCTGGCCTCGTCGCCTTTCCCCTCGATCAGGAAGCGCAGCGCCGGTGATCCATCCCGCGGGGCGAGGAGCGGGAGGAGGCGGCGGGACAAGGTAAGGGGCGGAGACGACGGCGGTGGCCTTTCCTCAGCGGACGCCCCGTCCTCGCGGACCCGGAGCGCCGCGACGCCGGAGCCCCCGACGTTTTTCCCGGAGTACCGGGGCCGCCGCTCCGCCATACTCCCGGGCCATGGGGACCCTGCACCTCCCGCCGTACCTCTCCTGCCGCCCGCTGGCCCTCGACGCCCGGGATCAGCCCACCGTCTGCGTCCTCTGCAGCCACACCTGCGGCATCCGGGTGGATGTCGAGGGCGGCAAGATCAAGGCGGTGCGTGCCGACGAGAGCAACCCGATCTCCGGCGGTTACGTCTGCAACAAGGCCTCCAGCGTCGCCCGTTCCACCCACCACGACCAGCGCGTCACCACGCCCCTGCGCCGCGGCCCCGACGGCGAGCTCCACCCGGTCTCCTGGGACGATGCGATCCGCGAGATCGCCGCCCGCCTCGGCGAGATCCGCCGCCGCCACGGGGGACGATCCATCGCCCTCGTCGGTGTGGGAGGTCAGGCGAATCATATGGATGCTCCCTATGCGATTGGCTTCCTCCAGGGGCTCGGGTCGCGCCGCTGGTTCAACGCCTACGCCCAGGAGAAGACGCAGAATCATCTGGTGGACGGGTGGCTCTTCCAGGCGTCGCCCGGGGCATTCTTCCACGGGGACACGGAGGCGTGCGGGTACCTGCTGGTGCTGGGGACGAACCCGAAGGTCTCGAACCGGGGGCGCAACGCCAACGAGGCGCTGCGGGCCTTCGGGGAGAAGACCGGGCGGCGCCTGGTAGTGGTGGACCCGCGGGAGACGGAGACCGCACGAGGGGCCCAGCGGCACCTGCGGATCCGCCCCGGGAGCGACTGTTACCTGCTGCTGGCGATGGCGGCGCAGATCGTCCAGGAGGGGCTCCTGGATCGGGCATTCCTGGAGGCGTGGGCCCGGGACACGGACGTCGTGGTGCGGCTCCTCCGCGGGCTGGACGTGGGGGCCCTCCTGGCCAGGACCGGCCTGGAGGAGGCCCTCGTGCGGGAGGAGACCCGCCTCTTTGCTCGCGCCCAGGGCGCATCGATCCTGTGGGATCTGGGCATCGAGCACGGGCGCTTCTCCACGCTCAACGCCTACCTGATCCGGCTGCTGGCGGTGCTGACGGGGAACCTGGGGCGCCCCGGCGGGATGCACTTCCTGGAGTCCTTCAACCCCCCCGGGAGCGGCAAGGAGCGAGGCTCCCCCGAGCGCGCCCTGGCCTCCGGGATCCCAGGGATCCGCGCCCTGGGGAACTTCGCGATGTTCTCTCCCTCGCTCTTCCCCGAGGAGGTGCTGATCGACCACCCGGAGCGGATCCGCGCGGCCCTCGTCGAGGGGGCGAACCCGCTGGTTTCCTACGCCGATACGCCCCGCTGGAGGGAGGCCTTCCGCCGCCTTGAACTCAAGGTCGTTATTGACCCCGCCCTCACCGAGACCGCCCGGGAGGCGGACTTCGTGCTGCCCGCCCCGACGGGCTACGAGAAGTGGGAAGTTTGCGCGTTCCCCACGGGCTTCCCGGAGATCAAGGCGCAGCTACGGCCCCCGGTGGTGCCCGCGCCGCCGCAGGCCATCCCGGAGCCGGAGATCTACGCCCGGCTCGCGGAGGCCATGGACCTCTTCGGCGAGCCCCCCGCGGCGCTGCGGACGCTGGCGAAGGTGGCGACCCACCCCGCCGGGGCGGCGCCCTTCCTGGCGACCCTGGGGGGCGCGGCGCGGATCGGCGGCGCACGAGGGAAGAACGGCACGCAGAACCGGATGATCTTCTGGGCGTACCGTACCCTCGGCCCGCACCTGGAGTCCCCGGCGCTGGTGGCGCCGTGGTTGATCTGCCACGCCAACGCCTTCGCTCGCCGGGAGGCGGTGCTCCGGGTGCTGGGCGAGGGGTGGCGCCGCCGGGGGCCCTTCGCCCTCGCCGCGGAGCTGTTCCGGCGGCTGATGGACCACCCGGAAGGCGCGATCCTCGCCCGCCTGGATACGACAAAGCACCTGGAGCGCGCCATCGGCCACGAGGACGGGAAGATCCACCTCGCCCCGGCGCCGATGATGGCGGAGATCGCCCGGGCGCTGGCCTCCGCCGACGAGGTGACCGAGGCCTTCCCGCTGGTGCTGGCGGCGGGCCTCCGCACGCACTGGACGGCCAACACGATCCAGCGTGACCCCGCCTGGCGACGGGGCAAGGGGCCCCACTGTCCCCTGGGCATGGCACCCGCAACGGCGGCGGCGCTGGGGGTCATCTCCGGCGAGCGGGTGCGCCTGCGGACCGCCCGCGCCGCGGTGGAGATCGAGGTGCAGATCGACGGCAGGCTCCCCCCTGGATTCCTCTCGGTGCCCAACGGCTTCGGCCTCTCGGATGGCGTCGGTCCCCCGGACGGTTTGAACGCCAACGAGCTGACCTCCGCGGAGCACCGGGACCCCTTCACCGGGTGCCCCCAGCACAAGCACGTCCCCTGCCGCGTCGAGAAGCTGACCCCCGCCGGATGACGGCGCGGGCGCGGCGCGTTACGCTCCGGGGATGTCTCGCCTCGCTCGCAGTCTCCTCCGGTGTGCCTCTGCGTCGCTGCTGTGGGCCTCCCTCTGCCGCGCGGAGCCCATGGCCACACCGCCCGCTCCTCCTTCCTCCACGGCGGCCTCGCCGCCGGACCTCGGCGCCCCGCAGGCTGCGCCCGCGGCGCCGGTCTCCGTGCTGCCGGCGCGCACCACGGTCGACTTCCGTCCCTCGCGACCTGCGGCGCTGCAGCGTCGGGTGAGGCTGGCGGACGAGTGGCGCTGGGAGACGGTCTGCCAGGATACTTGCCGCGCGCAGGGCGATCCGTCGCT
>CAZSDX010000524.1:0-5112 GCA_964605685.1 uncultured Polyangiaceae bacterium | reverse complement strand
CTCGGCGGATGGGTGCAGCGCGCCGATGGTTTCGCCCTCCGGGGGGTCGTGCATCCAGATCAACGCCAGCAACAAGTGCAACCCGGTGACCAACCAGGGATGCAACACCGCCGCCGGGGAAGCCTGCGACTTCGGGACGACTGGCTTCCAGTGCTACCCGCCCCCCAACGACAAGAAGATCTGCCAAGCCTGCAACGTGGATCAGGAGATCTTCTGCGAGGGCGGCCTTACCTGCGCCGACAACAAGTGCGCCAAGTTCTGCTGCAACGACGGCGACTGCGGCGGCGGGACGTGCGACACCTCGATCACCGGGGTCGCTGGTCTCGGGATTTGCCAGCCTGCTGGCGGCAGCGGTGGCAGCGGTGGCAGCGGTGGCAGCGGCGGTTCCGGCGGCAGCGGCGGTTCCGGCGGCAGCGGTGGTTCGGGTGCCATCACGGTCCAGTGCAACGGCGTCCCCAGCAACCCTCCGTCCGCAGGCTCGTGCATCCAGGTCTCCGGCGCGGTGGAGTGCAACCCGGTAACCAACGCCGGGTGCGCCGCCAACGAAGCCTGCGACTCCAACGGAAACGGCTTCGAGTGCTTCCCAGCGACCGCCCCCGACAACAAGACCTGCGGGCAGGATTGCAGCAACCAGATCGGCTTCTGCGCCGGCAAGCTCAGCTGCGTCGACGTGGGGAACCCCACCGCGGGCAAGTGCGGGCGCTACTGCTGCACCGACGCGGACTGTGGCTCCAGCGGCGCCTGCGACAAGACGCTGACCCAGCCCGCCGGACTCGGCATCTGCGTCGCCAAGTGACCCCGGACCCCCGTGGGGGGCAGGTGAGAACTCCCTGACCCCCGGTGGTAACCCGCTGACAACTCGTTCCGTTCGTCGCCACCGTTCCTGGTTGTTTCCTCGGATTTTTCTCCTGGCCCATCCCTCGCAGGGTCCCCCGCAGGAGATGACAACCATGACGACGACGAGGGTGTGGGTTCTGGTGGCGCTGGCGATGCTGGGGTGCGGGGGACAGACCGCGGAGGAGAAGGCGCCGCAAGGGGACGCGGCGGGGCAGGGAGGGACCGAGGGGGCTTGCGGCAAGGGGTGTCTGGCCGCGGGGGACCAGGGGACGGGCGGCTCCCCCCCCGGCGGGGACACCGGGAAGGGCGGGGCGCTCCCGGGGAAGGCGGCGCTCAGCGCCTACGACGGGCAGGGGTTCGTGGTCCACGAGTGGGGGACGAACACGGTGGTGGTGGGCTCGGATGGCTCGACCCAGCGGGGGCTCCACCACGAGGAGGAGGATCTCCCCCCGTTCGTCTACGATCGGCTCCGGGGCGGGGCGCTCCCCGGGAGCGCGTCGGCGCTCTCCGTCGGGGTCAAGATGGAGACCCCGGTCACCTACTTCTACGCGCCCACGGCCCGGACGGTGGAGGTCTCCGTGGACTTCCCCCACGGGGTGTTTACCCAGTGGTTCCCTGCGGTCCAGAGCTTCTATCCGCCGGTGTTCCACCACCCGGAGACCGGGGGTCAGTTCACCGATCCGGTCCTGGACCCCAAGCATCCCTTCGGGACCGCCGCCTGCCAGGAGAAGCACGGATCCCCGGCCCAGGGCCTCCTGAGCTGGGGGACCGTGGAGGTGCTCGGGCCCGGCAAGCATCCGGAATTTTCGGAGGCTCCGCTGGGGAAGTTCACCTGGTCCTACGCCCGCCAGGTGGCCGCCAACACGGTCCGGGTCTCCGGGGTCCCTGGCGCCGAGGTGCCCCAGCACGAGCGCTTCCTGTTCTACCGCGGCCTGGGGAACTTCCAGCTCCCGGTACGGGTGACGGCGGGGACCGGGGGGGCGCTGGCGCTCCACAACGAGGCCCCCCTCGGGATGGGCGCGGCCTTCGTGGTGCGTGTGGGGTCGTCCCGGGGGGCGTTCGCGAGCCTGCCCGGCGGGATCAGCCCCGGGGAGACCCTGGACACCGTGGCCCCCGCGGAGGGCGACGGCGAGGCGCTGGAGGACTACGCCGCCCGGCTGGGGGACGCGGTGACCGACGCCCTGGACGCCACCGGGCTCTACCACGACGAGGCGGTGGCGATGGTCAACACCTGGAAGCACCAGTGGTTCCGGACGCCGGGGCTGCGGGTCCTCTACCTGATGCCTCAGCCGCTGACCGAGGCGCAGATCCCGCTGACCGTCTCCCCGGCCCCGGATACGGTGATCCGGGTGATGATGATCCGGGTCGAGGTGATCCCCCCCGAGCAGGAGCAAGCAGACGTCCAGGCGCTCCTGCTGCCTGCTGCGGCCATGGAGTCCCATTTCCGGGCCCTCGGCCGCTTCGCCGAGCCGCGGCTCCGGCGCGCCCTCGCCCTGCTCCCCTCGGGGGCCCCGGCGTCCGCCCACGCGCTGCTGGATCAGATCGCCACCGCCGACACCCGCGCCGCCGCCGGAGAGTGACCGGATGCCCTTCCCTTTCCGCCACGGGCGCTACCAGGCCGGGGAGACCCTGGGGGCGGGGGCGCAGGGGGTGGTGTTCCGGGTGACGGACCGGGAGGCCCCCGGGCGCGCCCTGGTGGCCAAGCTCTGGCGCCCCGGTGTCTTCGGGGAAGAGCTGCTGGGCGGTGAATTCGCCCTGCTGGCCCGGCTCCGGCTCACCGGGCTGGTGCGGGCCCACGATCTGGGCCGCGAGGAGCAGAGCGGCGCCCCTTTCCTGGTGGAAGACTTCATCGACGGCCCCGACGCCGCCGCCTGGGTCCACCAGGAAGGCGGCGCCGAGCGCGGGCGCCGCCTCTCCGCCCTGCTCGTGCAGCTCACCTCCACCCTCGTCTCGCTCCACGACGCGGGCTTTCTCCACGGGGATCTCAAGCCTGCCCATGTCCGCGTCCCTCCCGGCGGGCGGGCCGTGCTCCTGGACCTGGGGGCGGCCATCCCCAGGGCGCTCCGGTGCGACGGCCCCCGGGCCCTGAGCCCCGGCTTCGTCGCCCCCGAGGTCGCCGCAGGGGGGGCACCTTCCGTCGCCTCCGAGCTGTACGGCCTGGGCGCGCTGGCCTGGGCCGTGGCCACCGGACGCCCGCCGCCTCCCCGGGGACGCCGCCGGCTCCGGGAGCGCGCCCTCTGGGTACCTCCGGCGGTCGCGGATCTCGTCGAAGCCTTGCTCCAGGAGCACCCCGAGGACCGCCCCCCGGGAGGGCACGATGTTTTTCGTCGGCTCGGGCAGACAACGCAGGAAATCTCGGGCGCTCCGGGGCTGCTCGTGGGCCGGGACGACGAGCTCCGGTCGCTGCAGGCGCCGTGGTCGACCCCGGTGCGCTACCTGGCGGGGCCCGCGGGGGTGGGCAAGAGCCTGCTCGCCAGCGAGCTGTTCGCCCGGACCCTGCTCGCCGGACGCCCCGCCCGGCGGCTGTCCCCGGAGGAAGCGGCGCGCCTGCTCCCTTTCCTGCGCGGTGACGGCGAAGCCTACCCGTTCGGCGCCGAAGGGAGCCCGGAGCAACCCCTCCTGCTCATCCTGGACGAGCTGCACCGCGCCCCGCGGGAATTGCTCGACGCCATCGAGGTCTTCCGGTGCCGCCATCGACCCGGACGGGCGGTGATCCTCGCGGTCTCGCGGGAGGCCCCGCCCGGCGCGGACGCCCTCGGCCTGGGTCCGCTGCCGGACGAGGCGCTCTGGACCATCGGGCAGGCCATGGAGCCCGATCCGACGCGGCTGGGCGAGCAGGTCCGGGCCGCCCAGGGCAACCCGGGCTGGCTCCTGGCGTCCCTGGGGCGCATCCCCCGGGAAGAGGACGCCCTCCGGCAGCGACTCGCAGGCTGTTCCCCGGAGGCCCGGGCGCTCCACGAGGCCTCCGTGGCGGTCGGCGGCCGGCTGGAGGAGCGCTGGGCCCTCGCGCTGCTGGGCCCCCAGGCCCCCAGCGCCCTGGCGCACCTGCTGGAGCAGGGAATTTTTGGACGCGACAAGGGGGGGTACGTCGGACCTCACCCCCCCCAGCCCCCCTCTCCCTCAAGGGCAGAGGGGGGAGCAGGAGCAGAAGGCCCACCGGGCGCCGGGCTGGTGCGGCTGGCGGAGATCCTGCTGGCGGATCCGGAGGCTCCCTGCGCGGCGCTGCGCTCGTTGGCGGGTCATCTCGGGGGGGAGCAAGCGGGCAGCCTGCTCCGGGAGGCCGCGCGGCGCGGGCGGCTCGGAGGCCTGCCCAGCGAGGAGCGGGAGGCGTTGCTCGCGCTCTGCGCCTCTCCCGAGCGGCGAACGCCTGAATCTCTGCGGCGCCTGGAGCGGCTGACCCGGGACGCAGGGAGGGTCAAAGAATACCCTTTTCTGCTCGGCTGGCTGGAGGAGGCCGCCCGGGAGCATCGGGAGCTGGGTCCGCTGGCGAAGCGGCGCCAGGCCGAGCAGCGGGCGCGGGCGGGCGCCGCCGAGGAGGCTGCGGAGCTGGCGCAGGCGGCGGTGGAGGAAGCGCGAGGGCTGGGGCTCCCGGCGGACGAGGCGTACGCGCTGGCCACCGCGGGGATGGTGGAGCTGTTCCGGGCGGCCTGGGGGGAAGCCCACCGGTACCTCCAGAGAGCCCACCAGCGCCTGGAAGCGCTGCCGGGGCTGCGGGATCCGGAGGAGTCGGCGCGGCTGGACCACAACCTCGGGGTGGTGGCGGTGTACCGGGGCCAGTATCCGGAGGCCATCGCCGCCTTCGAGCGCTCGCTGCGCGCCAAGGAGCGGCTGGGAGATCGCGCCGGGATGCGGGCTTGCCTGCGCAACCTGGGGTACACGCTGACCCGCTCCGGTCGCTTCGACGAGGCGGCGCTGGCGCTGGACGAGGCGCTGGCGCTGGCGCGGTCGCTGGGGCAAACGGGAGGGCAGGCGTGGTGCCTGGTGGCCCGGGCAGAGGTGGAGGCGAGGAGGGACGCCCCGGCGGAGGCGGAGCGGTACCTGGCGGAAGCTGAGGCGCTGGGGCCGGAGGTTCCTGCGGCGGTGCGGGCGGATCTCGCGCTGCTGCGCGCCGAGCTGAGGCTGCGGGAAGGGGACGGCCCGGGAGCGCTGGCTCTGCTCTCGGGGATCCCCCGGGAGTTGCGGGGGCAGGACGCGCAGATCGACGCCAGCGCCCTGGCCCTGGAGGCGCGGGCGAGGCTGGCTAGGGTCCCGGCGGACCCCCGGGCCGCGGCGTGG
>CAZSDX010000523.1:0-5113 GCA_964605685.1 uncultured Polyangiaceae bacterium | reverse complement strand
CCGGAGCCCCCGACCCGGAGGACGACGGAACCGGCAGCGCCCCCGACGCCGAGGCACTGGGGGTGACCTCCCAGTAGGTCGTCGGCGGCGCGTCCTTGTAGCGCCAGCGGTTGATCCGGTCCTGGATGCCGTAGGCGATGTCCTCGGCCACCGCGATGGGCTTGGGGCCCACCACCGCCCTCACCCCGTCCACCAGGAAGGTCGCCAGCGGCGGGTACCGATGGATGGCGATCCAGAGCGCCACGACCCCCACGACCCCCGCCGCCGCCAGGATCCCCAGCGCCCGCAGGACCTTCCGCCTTCGCTCCGCCGTTTGCTCGCTCATGTTCGCCCGCGTCCGCCAGTTTACGCGCCGGGTTTCCCCCGGACGAACTTCTGCCGCAGCGCCTCAGCGACCGGCGGCTCCACCAGCCGGCTCACGTCGCCGCCGTGCCCGGCGATCTCCCGCGCAAGGGATGCGCTCACGAAGCTGTGCTCCGGCCTCGGCATCAGGAAAATCGTCTCGATCTCCGGCGCCATCGCCTGGTTGGCCTGGGCCATCGGCAGCTCGTAGTCAAAATCGACCCCGCTCCGGAGCCCCCGGACAATCACCGTGGCCCCCGCGGCCCGGCAGTGATCGATCAGCAACCCCTGGAAGGTCTGGATCTCCACGTTGGGCAAGGAGGCGGTGAGGAGGCGGAGCAGGTCGAGGCGCTCGTCGGCGGAGAACAGCGAGCGGCGGGTCGGGTGGACGCCGACGGCCACCAGCAGCCGACCCACCAGCGGGGAGGCCCTCCGGATCAGGTCGAGGTGGCCCCGGGTGGGGGGGTCAAAGCTGCCTGCGTAGACGGCGGTGATCATGGCTTGGGGGCGGCGGGGGCAGGAGGTACCGGCGGCAGGAGCGTGGGGGCAGAGAGCGTGGGGGGAGCGCCGCCGGAGGTGGCCGGCGGGGGCGCTTGGGGAACCTGCTGGAGCATCTGGAGCACCTGATCGTTGTCCTCGACCCAGAGCACGCGCCCTCCGTCGGTGAGGGTGCAGCGGAAGAGGCCCAGCAGGCCGGAGCCGATGGCGCCCAGGATATCCATGCCGGTGACCGCCTGGATGTCGGTGAAGCCCTGGCCGTGGACCACCGGCACCTCCGGCAGATCGAAGGCGCCGAGGCGGAGGTAAGGTAGCTTGCCGCCCTTCATGCGGTTGTCGCCGGGGACCGGCTGGAGCCCGGCCATCTCGATGCCGCCCAGCTTGAGGCCCCGCTCGTCCAGGGAGGCGGGGTAGGGGAGCAGGGTGTTGATCAGCAGCGGGTGCTGCTCGCTGGCTCCGGAGCGGAGCAGGGCCCGGGCCACCATGGCGCCGCCCTGGGCGTAGACCAGCTCGACCCGGGTGGCCTTGGGCGGAGGCGGGGGCTCCTTGGTGCGGACCACGAACTGATCCCCCTGGAAGTCGAAGGTCACGTGGAGCCTCCGCAGCAGGTTCACCCCGAGCAGGGCCTTGATCGGCGCCCCGACCTCCTTGGAGAGCCCGGAGAGATCCTCCACCAGCGCGGGCACGTCCCGCACCTCGACGCGCTCGGCGAAGCGGAGCTGGATCCACGTGGGCTCCTTGCGCGTGGAGCTGTCCAGCACCACCTCGGCCCGCCCGGTGGCCACCAGCGCCAGCGCCGACTCGCCGTTGATCTCCAGCGGGACGATCATGTGCGCCGACCGGATCCGCTGCATCTGCACCGGCGCCAGCAGCCCCCCGGACACCTGGAACGGCGTCCGCCCCGCCCCCTGCCTCGCCAGCCGGGCGATGGTCTTGGCCCAGTCGTCCTTGGTCTGCGGGTCCGTCAGCAGCGCCTCCAGGTCGTCGGCGGCGCCCTCCAGCTCCCCCGCGTACCACCGGGCGCGGCCCCGGAGCGCCAGCGCCTCCGGCGTCTGGAGGTTCGACAGCAGCCGCTTTGCCTCGTCGAACTCCAGCCGCGCCAGGTGGACCCGCGCCGCATGCACCTTCACCTCCGCGCTCTCCGGTGCGTTGGTCAGGGCGCTCTGGGCCGCGTCCCGGGCGTCTTCCAGGTCGGCCCCCCGGTAGCTCGCCCGGGAGCGCTCCAGCCACTTCGCCGCCTGCTCGCTCAGCGCTCCGGCGTTCTGAGGGGTCTTGGGGTCTTCGAGGCAGCCGGCGGGGAGCGCCGCGAGCAGCAGGGGGAGGAGGACAGCTCGGAGGTGGGGAGGGATCACGGTGAGGCCAGCCAGGTGCTAGGCGGGCGCCCGGGGATCCCCCGGCGGCAGCGTGGGGAAGATGGCGAGGATTCGATCCGCCCGCAGCTCCTTGCGCCCGCGACCGGGGTGCAGATAGCCCATCACCACGGGAGGGTCCATGTCCGCGCGCACCGCGCTGACCACATAGTCAAACTCCTCGCTCCCCCGGCCGCTCGGCCGGTACCGGACCCGCACCACCTCCCCCCCCCCCGCCAGCCGCTCTGCCTGCTCCAGGATGGCCGGCCGGACCCGGTGCTCCCCCACCCGCACCTCCCCCAGATCCGTCAGATCCCGCGGCACCAGCTCCTCCACCGCCCTCCAGAAGAGCTGCCGGGTCGCCCGCGCGTCGTCCCCGGCCCGGTGCTGCCGGGGGTGCTCCAGCCCCAGCCGCTGGCTCAGGAAGCCCAGCCGGTAGGTGGGCGCCGCGAAGCACCGCTTGGCGAGCTGGAGCGTGTCGAGCACCCCGAGCACCGGGACCGGGAGCCCCACCCTCCCCAGCTCCACGGCCAGGAACTTCTCGTCCAGCTCGGTCCCGTGGGCCACCAGCACCGCCCCGTCCAGCAGCCGGTGGAGCGCCGGCGCCACCTCCGCGAAGGTGGGCGCACGCTCCAGCTCCTCCTCCGGGATCCGGTGGATCTCCTGCCCGACGCCCCTCCCTCGCTCCGGGCGAACGAGGGTCTCGATGGATCCCTCCTCCACCCGCCCCCGGCTCCGCAGCGCGCACACCTCGCAGATCCGGTCCTGCTCCGGGTCGAGGCCGGTCATCTCCAGGTCGAGGAACACCAGCGGCGCTTCCTCCAGGGGGATCGGGGGCAGGGGCACGCTAGGGGCTCGGCACGAAGAGCAGGAACGACTTGAGATCGTCGTCGTTGAAGCGGAGGTTCAGCCCGGCGAAGTAGTCGCGCCGGTCCGGCACCAGCAGGTTGTCGACGCCCCCCTGGAGCCAGAGCCTCCGGATGAACTCGTAGGAGAGCCCCAGGCGCCACCGCGGGGTGATCTGCTCGGTGAAGCCGAAGAGGTCGTTGCGGACCTCCACCCGGTCGTCGAGGCCGTGCCAGTAGAGCCCCACGCCGCCGGTGGACTCCCGCACGCCGAACAGCCCGGTGAAGCTGCCCAGCCGCCGGGCGATCATCACCGACACCCGGAGCTGGTTCACCGTGGTGGTGCGCACCTCGCGGTAGTGGGCCGGCTGGTTCGGGTTGGTGGTGTCCACGTCGATCTGCTCGACGGTGGTGCGGCCCCGGGGATCGTTGATCAGCTCGATCATGTAGTACTTGTCCTCCCGGGGCTGGAGCCTCAGCTCCGAGAAGGTCTTCACCGAGTTCGCCAGGAAGTTGTAGTCGCTCCGCAGGCTCACGATGGTCTGCAGCCGGCTGATGCCTCCCACCACGTCGTTGAGCCCCTCCGCGGTCCCCTGGATCTCGTCGATCAGCGCCTCGTCCTTGGTCAGCCGCCCCACCGTCCCCTCGCCCCGGTCGATGCGCCCGGTGATGCTGTCGATGTGCTGGAGCGCGCTCTCCAGCGGCGTCGCCGACTTCTGGAACCGGTCCACGCTCTCCCGCGCGCCGCGGGTGATCCCCCGGATGTCCTCCCGGTTCTCGTCGACGATCCGGTCGATCTTGGTGGTGGTCGACTCCACGTTCCCCAGGATCTTCGCCGCCCTCGGCTTGGCCATCGTCGAGATGTCCTCGATGTTCCGGAAGGTCGTCCGCAGGCTCTGCCGGTTCTCCGCCGCGATCAGCGCCAGCTGCGCCGTCGCCTGCTCGATGTTCCGCAGGATCGCCTTCATCTGATCCTTCCCCTCCTCGGTCCCCAGGCTCGCCGCCATGCTCTTCGTCACCTGGTTCACGTTGTCCGAGATCTCCCCCACCGTGTTGAGGATCTGATCCATCCCCCTCGGCTCGATCACGTTCACGATCTCGTCCCCGTCCCTCAGCTCCGGCTGCCCCGTCGCCCCCGGCGACATCGCCAAAAATGGCTCCGAGAGCAGCGTCGCCGTCTGCTTCGCCACCGCCGCGTCCTTGTGCAGCACCACCCCGGGGTTGATCTGGATCTGGATCCTCGCCCGCCCGTCCTTCGAGAGCCCGATCTCCTTGATGCTCCCCACCGCGATCCCCGCCATGTGCACGCGCCCCATCGGCGTCAGCCCCGTCGCGTCCTTCATCGTCAGGTACAGCCGGATCCCCTTCGGCCCGAACCGCTGCCCCTTCCCGAAATAATT
The DNA here is from genome assembly GCA_964605685.1 of uncultured Polyangiaceae bacterium. GTDB lineage: Bacteria > Myxococcota_A > Polyangia > Polyangiales > Polyangiaceae > JANWXX01. The sequence goes on along the minus strand of CAZSDX010000523.1, from coordinate 679 downwards.
CCACAACCCCCCCATCGCCCCGGTCAACACCAGAGCAAACACAGCCACCTTGGCGTTGCGCGTGACGTCCGACATCTCTCTCCTGAGCTAGCAGCATTCCCCGCCCAGGTACACGGGGCCCCTCTGGGGTGATGTGGGATAATGTCTCACTTATCTTCGCGGAAAACTGTGCAAGCGTTCAGGGGAGCGCCTACCGTCGCTTCCCATGATGACTCCCCGCGTTCTGGCCCCCTACATCCTCCGCCTGCTCGCCTCGGCCCAGCAACGCGGACGCCCCGTGACGCTACAGGATCTGGTCGACTCGCTGGAAGTTCGTCGCACGGATCTCCGCTCGGCCCTCACCGCCCTGGCCCAGCAGGGGCTGGTGGACATCCTCACCCTCCGCCTCACCCTCGAAGGTTTTGCCCTGGGCTCGGCCCTCCGGGCCCGAAAACTCCCGCCGATCCCCAGGCAGGTCGCGGAGGGCAGGCCCGAGCGTATCGTCGCGGCGTGAGGACCCTCCCCCCCCCCAGCCCCCCGCTCCCTGACGGGCAGAGGGGGGAGAATCCACCGGGCCTGGGGCGCGCTGCCCTGGCTGCGGCCCTGGCGCTGGCTGCCTCCCCCGTCGTGGCGTCTCCTCCGCCGGAGCGCGCGGTGCTGGCGGCCTGTGGCCCCGCAGACGAGGCGCTGGGGCGGGCCG
>CAZSDX010000522.1:0-5119 GCA_964605685.1 uncultured Polyangiaceae bacterium | reverse complement strand
GCTGGTGCTGGAGAGCGAGGCGATGATGAAGGCGTTCGGGTTGAACCGGGCGAGCGGCGTCCCTCAGTGGACCGGCGAGCAGGCCGCCTCCGGATCGATCGTCGAAACGGAACCGGATCCGTCCGCAGACTCCTCTCCTGTGGCGACAGCAGCCCCCGCGGCGACCAGCGGCCCTCACCAACCTGCTGGCCCCAGGCGTGCCGCCGGCTTCGACGGAGACTCGCTGGGAGGCGGATTCCCGGGGGGAGGAGGCGGTGTGGCCCCCGCATCGCCCCCCCCACCACCGGCCAAGGAGGATCGCGCAGCGGAGAAGAAGAAAGCCGAAGCACCCCCGATGAACCAACCCCGGGATGAGTTCGACGATATCCCTCGACGGCGCCGCGGCCCCCGGATGGTCCCGATGAAGAAGGTGTGGGACCGCAAGGGCACCTTCTTCCCCGACACCTCCGCCTGGCACGCACGCGAGGAGGCCAAGATCCTCTCCACCGAGGGCTCCCTCGCCGCAAAGCCTGACAGCCGAAACCTCACCTCCGACCTCTTCTCCCTCTACGCTCGCCACAACCGCGTCGAGCGCTCCGCTGACCTCGCCGACCAATGGGCCGCCCGCGACGCCCTCGACCTCGACGCTCTCCTCGCTCGCGCAGACTCCTCCGCTCGCTCCGGAGACCGCGAACGCTCCCTCCGTCGCCTCTCTTCCCTCGTCGATGTCCGCTCCGACGACGTCTCTTCCCACGCACGCCTCGCCGACGCCTTCGACCTCCTCGGCGACCGCGAGCGCTCCTGCGCTCACCGCGTCACCCTCGCCGAGCTCAAGGCCGACGACGTCAAGCTCCAGACCGCCGCCGTACGCTGCGCTCGCTCCGTCGGCGCCACCGACCTCGCCGACCGCCTCCTGGCCGATCTCCCCCAGGCCCGCCGCGACGCCGTCTTCAAGGCCCTGGAGGCTCCCCTACCCGACGCCTCCTCCCTCAGGGGCGACGTGCGCCTGGAGGCCACCTGGGACACCGACGCGGACCTGGACCTGGCGCTGATCGACCCCAGGGGGCGCCGCCTGTCGTGGCAGGGCGGGGGCAAGTCCGCCGTCAGCGCCCAGGACGTGACCAGCCCCCGGGGCGAGAAGGTGGCGTGGTCGAACCTCGGCAGCGGGAGCTACGTGCTGGAGGTGAACCGGAGCAAGCCCGGAGCAACGGGGGCAGTGCGAGGCACGGTGGTGGTGCGCGTGGTGGGCGAGATGCGGAGCGTGCCGTTCGTGCTGACCGGGGAGCGGGTGGAGGTGGGGAGGCTGGAGATCTCCTACCAATCCCGCCTCGTCCCGGCGTGGTGAGCACGGGGCGAGGGTTATTCGCTTCGATCCATCACGCAACGGAAGCCCAGGTCCGGGCCGCTCTCCGTGGCAAAGGAGCGGTGCTCGGGGGATGGTAGGCTGCCGGGTTGATCCCGCCAGCGTCCTCCCCGGACGACATGCCCGCCGGAAGAGGAGCGTGTCTGCGTCCACTCCCACACGGCCCCTGTCCCCAGCCTCCCGGCGCCCAGCATGGTCACCGCTGCGACCCACTCGCCCTCGGTTGGCAGCCGCTTCCCTGCCCACCGCGCGTACTTCTCCGCCAGATCGATCGGGACGTGTACACACGGCGCGTCGTCAAGGAGCCCTCCGATGGGGGGCAGGTACGGCGGTGCAGGCTGGCCGGTCACGATCAGGAAGCGCTCCAGTTCTGCCCTGGTCACGGGGCGCGCATCCACGAACAACGCGGGCGACACCGCGAACATGGGGCGAGCGTCGTTTCCTGCGTACAGCGCGTCGCGGAGCAGCTCGAGCGCTATGGGCGTGGCGTCGATCCGCCGCGGTGCGGAGTCAGGCAGGGAGATCGGGTGCAAAAATGGGGGTTCTTGCGATTCCAGGGACCACCTCACGGTAGGTTCCCGCGGGGGTTCTCCGAGGATCGAGCGCACGTAAGCGGCCAATTCTCTGTTCCCTACAGGCTCGTGGATCGCCTGGAGCCCTGCCAGCGCGGCGTCCAGGTCGTGCCAGGAGTCGAACCGTTCTGCCGGGGAAGGAGCGAGGCATCGGTGCACGAAGGTCACCACCGCGGGGTGCAGATCGGCGCGGCGCGTCCACAGCGAAGGGATCGCGTTCTTCGTGAGGCCAAGCACCACATCGAAGATACGCTGCCCCTGGCCTCGCAGCGGGTGATGCCCGGCCAGAAGCTCGTAGAGGAGCAGCCCCAGCACGAACATGGAGCTGTACTCGTCCGCGGGGTTCCCCGCGATCTGCTCAGGGGACATGTACGCCACCGCCTCGTCAAAATGCAGGATCGCCGCGCCCACCGCCTGTCGAGAGCGCTCCTCCTCGAAGATCGGGAGCACCCGCACCCGCCCGGAAGCCTCCAGACAGATACATCCCGGATCGAGGGAGAGCCGCGAGAGGTTGGTCCCGGGCGTCTGCAGGCGCCAGATCGAGGCAAGGGGCCGGAGGATCCCCAGCGCGAGGGCTGGCGGCATCGTCTGGTTCAAGTCCCGCAGCCGCGCGAGCAGCGACGAGACCGGGACCCCGACCAGGTACTCCTCAACCGAGGCGAGGAGCTTTCCCTCGCGACCAAGCGTCTGGAAGATCCTCGGCGCAGGGCTGCCTTCCAGGGTCTTCCTCGTCGCGGTCACACGGAGAAAGATCTCGTGAACTTGCGAATCTTCCCCGTCATCGTCGAGCACCCGGACGATCACCGGGATCGGCTCCAGGGCGCCCGGCGCGTTCTCCCTGTACCCTCCCGCATCGGCCTCGTGGGTCACCGGCTCCAGCAGGACACCGCGGAAGACCGTGACGAGGCCGCGAGAGAGCGGCGGTTGCTCCACAGCGACGGAGGGCGAGAGCCAGCGAGCAACCGAGATGGGCCTCATGCGGTACCTCGAAGCGGCGAGAAGCTGAGATCCTGGGCTTGGATCGGCGCAGGGATGATGCGGACGTCGATGCTCACGCGGGTGAACGGCGGCGCGGGCGGACGGGACTGGTGAAGGTGCAAGGGCGTAAAGAGGAGCACATCCCCGGCGAGCGTGGGGACCGGCGAGAGCCCCGGGGCATCATCGAGCACACCGCGCAGGCGACCGGAGCGGCACATCCAGGCGAGGGACGCCTCCAGCGAGAGCAGGTGCAGCGCGCCGTCTCCCTGCGCATCCGTGAGCGATAGCCACACGTTTCGCTCGTGGAGCCCGTGACCAAAACCGTGATCGGAGTGCGTCGGAAAGGGAGCGCGCGTGTCTCCGGGGAAGAGGAACCGGACGTGGGCGTGGGTCTGGAGCCAGATCCGCCCCGCAGGGATCTCCGGGATCGCCTCCCGCACCGCGCGCTCCAGCAACCTGCGCGGCTCTGGGGCGGCGCTGCTCAGGGTCACCAGGCGGGCGAGGTCGAGCGCCCGTGCGCTGTCGCAGGAGCGGTGGAGCGTCGCCAGCGAGTCCGCAGCGACCCCCATCTGCCCGAGCTGCCGCAGCACCCAGGCCGCCAGGGGGGTGAGGTCCGCGCGCCGTCGCTCGATATCCCACGCGGGCAGGAAACCCGTGAGCGCCAGCGGGGCAGGGTGCGACTCGGACACGGCGCTCCAGCGTAGCACGGCGGCCCCACCGCCAGCGCTCCGCAGGGTACCCCGGTAGATCGTGGCGCCGTGGGATCAGAGCCCCGTGGTGCAGTCGCCAGCCTCGGGGGCCTGGGCGAACGTAAGATTTTTCCCTCAGTTCCAGCTGCCTCTGGCACAGAAGAGGGAAAGATAGGCTCTCCTGCGATGAGTTTTTCCACCCGATATTTCAGCCCGATACGACCAAGTGCATCCTGCAAAAAGCCACGGACTTTATCGTCTTTCCAGACGAGCGAATAGAAGTCTCCCGTTCCGTGTGCATTGTGCCATCCGGCATAAAAAGACCAGGCAGAAGCCTTGTGGGTTTTGTCCTCCATGGGTGCTTCTGGCCTGTTTTTTAACCATGCCTCCACGTGGCGACCACGCTCAGGATAAACCTTGCAGATGGCCCAGCAAACGATTCGTTCCAGGGAATTTTGCGTGGGTGTGCCGGGTGGAGGAGCCTCATCTTGCAGGCGCCAGGCAGCAGCGAAGACCACGGATTTTCCTTCGTCGAGCGAGAACGCCTCTGGAGAAAGTTGCACCCCGCTCTCCTTGGTTCTCATCGTTTCCATTTCCGCGTGAACATCCTCCATCCTCCGGTCGTCAAGGTCAAAGTTGACAAGGATGCTCCCCAGGGCATCGACCTCGCGGCGCTTTATCTTGAAGGCTGCCTCGTCCACGGGCCTCTTCTGGTTGCAAGGGGTGACACGAAGCAAGCGACCTCCTGGGGTTGCGTAGTCGAAGGTCCCGGGGAGGTTGCTCACGGTCGGCAAGGAATCCTTGTTTTTCGCCTTGCCGTATTCCTGGCAACCCAGATGGAGCAGCCAGCCCTTCCAGAAGGCCCTGTCATCGAACCCTTCGCAAAGGATGACATCCGTCTTTCGCTCGCTCATCGGAGATCCTCCCCGATCTCGCTCCTCGCGGAGAGCACCTCCTCGCCTGGATGGTGAACGAACTTGATGGCACCTCGTTCATTGAGAAGACGAAACACCGAAAGACAGGTCAGCTCCTCCGGGTTGACTTCTTCCAGCAAGAAATCCAGCAGTTCCAGGCTGTGCGTGCTCAAGATGATCTGAACCCCCCTACGCATGGCGGCGACCATGGCTTTTGCACTCATCCTGAGGGCCCGGTAATGCTGGTGTGCCTCCGGATCTTCCAGGAGAGCCGTCGAACCGGAGGGTAGTGCCAGTTCGAAGCAGAGACGTGCCAGTGCGACGAGGCCATCCCCCGCGAGGGCGAGAGGGATGCTGCCATCCTTGAAGACCGCATGGATCACAGGTTTACCCTGTCGATCAAGGATCATCAGGAGGTTCTGAAGACCAGGGATCACCTGCCTCAGAATCTCCACGCTATCCGGCAGGAGACCTTGCTCTACATGGGTCGAGTACACCTCGGAAAGAGAGCGGTGCCTTGCTCCTGGCTGGGGGAGGATCATCTCAACATGGAAGGCCTCCCCATCTATCGTGGATTTCGGGTGACGGGGTAAACTTAGACCTCCGTTGACTTTTGGCCAGCTT
>CAZSDX010000521.1:0-5129 GCA_964605685.1 uncultured Polyangiaceae bacterium | reverse complement strand
TGGACGCCGAGAAGCCGGCGTACACCCGGGCGCTGTGGGTGCCGCGCCGCCAGCCGAGGCCGGTGCTGCTGCCGCCGCTGCTCGCGGCGGAGCGCGGCTGGCTGGAGGCGAGGCCCGGGCGGTTCCTGGTGGGGGAGCAGCCGGACGGGCGGCCGCTCCGGGTGGACCTCTCGGACCCCGCCACGGCGCACCTGCTGATCGGGGGGCAGGCGGGCAGCGGGAAATCCTCGCTTCTGCTGACCATCGCCGCGGGGCTGGTGCAGTTCCACGGGCCAGACGCGGTGCGGCTCACGCTGGTGGACCCCAAAAGGGTCACCTTTGCCCCCTCCTTCCGGGAGGCCATCGGGGCGCACCTGGACGGCCCCGTGCTCTACAACGCGGAGGACGCGCTCCCCTTGCTGGCCGACCTGATCGACGAGATGGAGCGGCGCTACGCGCTGATGGAGCGAGCCGGCGTGCAGGATCTCCAGGAGTACAACGAGCAGGGCGAGGCGGGGGCGCGGCTGCCGCGGCGGGTGGTGCTGGTGGACGAGTTCGCGGACCTGGCGGTGGGCGGGTCCACCAGGGAATTCTTCTCGCTGATGGATCGCCTCGGGGCCAAGGCCAGGGCGGCAGGGATCCACCTGCTGCTGGCGACGCAGCGACCCGACCGGGAGACCGTCCCCCCGCGGCTCAAGGCCAACCTGGGGGGCAAGATCGCGCTCCGGGTGGCGAGCGCGGTCAACTCGCGGATCATCCTGGATCAGAGGGGGGCCGAGGAGCTCCTCGGCAAGGGCGACCTGCTGGCGGAGCTGGGCCGAGGCGTTGTCCGCGCCCAGGCGGCGCTGGTCTCCGCGCCGGGGTGAAGGGCGTGGTTCAGCCCGGGGTGCGCTCACCGATGGCGTCTCGCTCCAGGTAGGCGCGGACCTCCGGGAGGGAGCCGAAGCGACCGAGAGCGATCATCATCTTGGCGACGGCAGCCTCCACGGTGAGATCGCCGCCGGAGATGGCCCCGGCGCGGGCGGCGGCCAGGGCGCCGGGGTAGCGCTCCAGCCGCACGGCGCCCCGAGGACACTGGGTGACCACGAGGCAAGGGACGCCGCGGCGGGTGGCCTCCTCGACGACGGGGACGAGGGAGCCACCCAGCGCGGGGAGGTTGCCGGTCCCGTAGACCTCCAGGACCAGGCCACGGACGCCGCGGTCGAGGGCGTGGAGCAGCAGCTCTGGGTCGAGCCCGGGGAACACCCGGACGACGAGCACCCGGGGATCGAGCCGCCCGTCGAAGGGGCCGAGGGGACCGCCGGGCAGCAGCAGGTGACGGGCGACGTGCTCGGTGAGTCCCAGCTCCACCAGCGGGGGAAAGTCAGGGGAATCGAAGGCGTCCATGGCATGGGCGTCCCGCTTGGTGACCCGGGTCCCGCGGAAGAAGCGGCTGGCGAAGGCGACCCCCACCTCCGGCACCGGCAGCGCCGCCACGCTGAAGGCATCGACGAGGTTGGCGCGGGCGTCGGTGCGGGGCTCGCCGATGGGGCGCTGGGCGCCGGTGAACACCACCGGGCGAGGCACCGGCCCCAGCAGCAGCGCCGCGGCGCTGGCCGTGTAGGCCATGGTGTCGGTGCCGTGGACCACCACCACGCCGTCGACCCCGGGGCGGGACAGGGCCCCGTGGATGGCTCGGCTGATGGTGACCCAGTCGGCGGGCTGCATGTCGGCGGAGTCGAGGTTGCACACCACCTCCACGTCCACCCGGGCGATGCGCCGGAGCACCGGCAGCTCGCTCAGCAGGTTGTGGGTGTAGGCCGCCGGCTCCAGGGCTCCGTCCTCGCCCTCTTTCATCAGCAGCGTCCCCCCCGTGAGCAGCAGGACAACGCGCTTTTCCATCAGAAATTCCGCTCGCCCACGTACACGTTGTCCCCCGCCTGAAGCGGGACGTCGGAGGTGCGCCCCTCGGAGATCGCGTCCACCGAGAAGGACGCGGTGACCCGCTGTCCCTCGGCGGTGCGCCGGGTGATGAGCACCGCGGTCCGGTTCGCCACCGTGGTGAAGCCCCCCGCGTTGGAGATCACCCGGAGCAGCGTCAACCCCGGCGTGTACGGGTAATCCCCGGGCTTGCTGACCGCACCGCCCACGGTGATCCGCTTGGAGTTGAACTCCTTGATGTTGACGATGACCACCGGGTCCCGCAAAAACTTGCCATCGATCAGGAGCTGCCTCAGGTGCGAGGCCAGATCCTGCGCCTCGAAGCCCTCCACGTTCTGCCGGTGCAGCAGCGGCAGGTCGACGGTCCCGTCGGAGGCCACGGTGTATTCCTTGGGGAAGTTCTCGCCGATCACCGTCAGCTCGAAGCGATCCCCGGGCCCCAGCGTGTAGGTGTTGTTGGGGGGCGGGAGAGACCCCCCACGCACCACCGCCGGGGAGCACCCGAACAAAACCCCCCCGGCGACCCCTCCGAGCAGCCCACGACGGAGGATCACAGCAGGTAGCGGAGCCCCAGCGCCAGCCGGAAGCGGGCGAAGGCGAGGTTGTCGGTGATGGCAGGATCGAGCTCGTTGACCCGGATCTGCTTGTCGGTGATCTGGCTCATGTAGTCACCGTTGAAGAAGAGCCCGAAGTGGTTGCTCAGCAGGTACTCCATGAAGAGCGTTCCCCCGATGGCAAGCGAGGAGAACTCGGAATCCCTGGGGGCGCCGCTCTCGAAATTGGTGGCCGGGAAGCTCAGGTAGGCGACGCTGAGCTGGGCCGTGGAGCGGACCTTGCGGGCAAAGAAGTAGGAAAACGCAGCATAGCCGCGATCCCGGTTGTAGAAGTTACCAATATAACTTTGGTTGGAATCCCGCATGTAGCCGAGCGTGAATTTTGTGGGATACGTCCGGATCTCATCCTCGGTGTTCTTCGGCGGAGTTGACAGGAAGAAGCGTGCCTCGGCCTGGGCCATGAGCCGGTCAAAATCCTGCCGGGCGGCGCCGTTCTTGGAGTCGAACACCGAGGTCGTCCACCCCACCGCCGCCAGGAACTCGAAGCGATAGGAGACCAGGCCGTTGATCCCGGCCCGGGTGGCAAAGACATCCCCGTTACTTTGCTCCGTAGCGTTGGTGTATCTGATGAGAAGCAGTCGCGAATCTGCGAAAAGGGACGTCCGCGGGAGGAAGCGCCAGGTGGCGCTGGAACGGATGTTGTGGTTGAGGTTATTGTACCGCTGGAAGCGATCCGCCTCGAAGTAGTTGTACACGAGATCGTAGCCGAGCACCTTCCAGGAGAACAACCCGCCCCCCGGCGTCCAGACCACCGCCCCACCAATCGACGGATTCGTCCGGTTGAAGCTCGCGGTCGGATCGCCCAGGTTCGATGGCTGGATGGTGCGCGTCGCGGACCCGTGCAGCTCCCCGCCCCACCTCGCCTCGGGAGCGATACGCAGCTGGAGCCGGCCGGCAAAGCCGAAGTTCCGGTGGCCCGTCAGATCATCCTCCGGGCGCCCGGATTCCGTGGGCCCCTGGATGAACTCGATGTACGACAGCGAGGCGCTGGCCGTCAGCGCGTAGGGCGCCTTCGTGGCCCCCGGGGGGTTCTGGCTATTGATCCGGAAGAAGGGGGTGATCGTCAGCTTGAACGCGTCCGCCCGGGGCTCTTGCGCATCCCCGGCCCGGAGAAACACGTTGGAGTCGTAGCCAAACGCCGCCGTAAGCCCCCCGGCGTACCGCAAGCGATCTCGCTGAAAACCGCGCCCCTCCGAGAGTTGTTCGTCGTTCAGCCACACCTCTTCCTGGGCGCTGGCCTCGGTGGTGTGGAGAAGCCCCACCGCCACCCACAGCGCCCACCGCGTCGCTCGTTTCAAGTCCATCTCGTTTCTCGATCATTCCCAGAGGTCAACCAGGACACCCCCGCCGCACACCCCACCGCCAGCCCGAGGAAGCCCCACCGCCATCAGAGCGCGGCGCTTGGGTCCGTGGCGGGAGGGATGTCCATCCCCCAGCCGGGGGTGTTGAGGAACGCCGGCGGTTCGCCGCTATCCTCCGGGATATCGGGGTCGACGGTCGTGTTGACCTTGGTCTCCCCCAGGAGGCCCATATCCGAACCGATGCACCCGTCCGCCTGTTGCCGAGCCTTCTCTGACTCATCCCGGTGGTTCTGGATCACAAGCAGGAAGGCGGATGCCTGGCTGTAGTCCTTGACGAGCAGCGCGCCGTTCAGGAGCGGCTGGCGATCCTTCGCCGCCTGCAGCCGGGTACGGATCACGGTCAGCTTGTCGTTGAGGCAGTCCACCTTGACCGCGTCCCCCTCGTCCGTGGCCTGCTGGAGCTTGCCCTGCACATTTCCCGCGGCTTTCTCGATGTCTTCGATGGCGGACTTTGCCTGCCCCTGCATCTGGTCGGGAGACAGGGGGACCGTCCCCCCCACCGTCCCGGTCACGGCCCCGTCTCCTGGGGAGCCCGCCCCCCCCTGAGCTCGCGCCACGCCGAACCCCAGCGCCAGGATGCTCGCGGAAGCGAAGGTTATCACGGCAAGAATTCTTGCTTTTTTTCGCATACCAGGACCCTTTGGGGGCTCAAGAACGACCGCACTCTACGGCCCCCCCCCCTGCCTGTCAACGACACACCAGGGGGGAGGGTGTGGACCTTGCTACGTACGGGATTGGGTTGCGCTCCCCTGCGCCTGGATTCATCCGGCCCTCGGGTGTCCAAAAACAACCACGGCGCCCGGAGGCGCCGCGGAGTACCCCGGCCCCGCGTAACTTGCCCTTGTTGGCGTTCACGAAGCTGAAGGAGCCGGACACGGTGGCCGCGCCGCCCTCGGGGGGATCGAAGCTCAGCCCCGACAAGGCCCCCTTGATGCAGCTGGCCACGGCGGGGCTCAGGCTGCCGCTGGGCGACACGCTGGCGCTCGACACGCTACCGCTGCCGCTGATGGTCAGCGTGAAGGAGGCGCGACCCTCCATGTCCGGGTTGGACGAGAGCCCCTGCTGGTAGCACGCCCTCGCCTTGGCCCGGGCCAGCGCGATCACCCGGGAGGCGTTGCTGATCTTGCCCCCGGACACGGAGCCGCCGCCGCCGACGCTCGCCTTGGGGGCCGCCACGGCGGTGGTGGTGCCGCTGCCGGTGGAGCCGCTGGCCTTCCCGGCGGGGATGCCGTCGCCCAGGCCGGGGCGATCCCCG
>CAZSDX010000520.1:0-5143 GCA_964605685.1 uncultured Polyangiaceae bacterium | reverse complement strand
GTCAACCTTGACCTTGATCGGTGGGAGCTGAGCCCCGGGGCCACCGCCGAGGACCGCCAGGGGGAGCTCCCCGGGCTCTCGTCGCGGCGACGGATCCCGCTGCCGGTGCTGGTGGATCCGGCGCGGCTTGCCGGGTGGCTCCGGCTGCACCCGCCGCCCCAGGAGGACGCGGCGCGGCTGCTCGTCGCCGCGGAGCGCCTCCGCGGCTACCGGATCCCGGTGTACCAGGTAGGTATGGAAAGTCCGGACCTGCTCGGGACGATCTTCGAGCGGACAAACGGGGAGCGGCTGGACGAGGTGGATCGGTTCAGCCTGAGGCAAGGGGCGGGCGAGGCCGAGGCGGCGCTGGGGAGGATCGGGGCGTCGCTGCAGGGGCTAGGGTTCGGGCGGATCGACGACGAGACGATCCTGAGGGCGCTGAGGATGCTGTCCCGGGGGAAGGGGGCCGCGGGCCAGGATCTCCCGGGGTTGCTGCGGGCGACGGAGGCGGCGCTGCGACGAGCCATCGTGTTCCTCCAGGTGAACGGCGGGGTGCCCCACGAGGCGCTGCTTCCGTATGCGATGCCGCTGGCGGTGTTGACGAAGTTTTTCCACGAGTTCCCGAGGCCGCAGGGGGCCACGCGGGAGGCCCTGCGGCGGTGGCTGTGGCGTGGGTGCGCGGGGCTGGCGCTAGGGAGCCACGGGGAGCGGCACGGCGACGCGATCCAGGGAGGGGACGAGGAAGGATCGGCGCGGAGGCTGCTGGCGCTGGTGCCGGAGACGCCGTCGGGGGAGGCGACGCGGCAGGACAGGTTCCACGCGGCGCATGCGCGGAGCCGGATCCAGCTCTGCGCGCTGGCGTCGCTGAGGCCAAGGCACGGGGAGGGCCCGCTGATCGACCTGGCGGCGCTGCTGTCGGAGCCGGACGGGGTGATCCCGACGGTGGTGGAGGCGCCGACCTCGCCGCTGGCGAGCGGCGTGGCGAACCGGGTGCTGCACCCGAGGGGTCCGCTGGCGCGGGTGCTCGCGGGGGCGCCGCCGGAGGTGCTGGCGTCCCACGGGGTCCCGGAGGAGGCGAGGCGGGCGCTGGCCGACGGCGACGCGGAGGCGTTCCTGGAGCACCGGAGCCGGGCGCTGGGGGAGCTGTTCGAGCGATTTCTGGAGCGGCAGACGGCGGGCTCGTGACACCATCACGCGAACCTACCCCGGATCCTTCCATGAGCAGCCCGTCCCTCACCTACCTGGCCGATACGCACACCGTCGAGAACGTCTCGCGCGAGCTCGGAGACCTCAACCTCTACCGCCAGGATCCGGCGCTGGCGGAGGCGGTCGCCCGGGAAGGCGCGGCGGATCAGGCGGCGAGCCTCGACGCCTTCGGCGCGCTCTGCGGGAGCGCCGAGTACCTGGAGCAGGGGGCGCTGGCCAACCGCTACTCGCCGGAGTTCGACACGCACGATCGCTTCGGGAACCGCGTCGATCTGGTCAGGTACCATCCGTCCTACCACCGGCTGATGCGGACCGCGATCGAGCACGGCCTGCACTCCTCGCCGTGGACCGCGCCCGGGCCCGGCGCGCACGTGGCCCGCGCCGCCCGGAGCTACCTGCACGCCCAGGTCGAGGCCGGCCACGGGTGCCCGATCACGATGACCTTCGCGGCGGTTCCCTCGCTGCGCCTGCAGCCGGATCTGGCCGCGGCGTGGGAGCCGAAGATCACCGAGCGCATCTACGATCCGCGGAACGTGCCCGCCGAGCAGAAGGCCGGCCTCACCGTCGGCATGGGGATGACGGAGAAGCAGGGGGGCTCCGACGTGCGCACCAACTCCACGCGAGCCTTCCCGCAGGGCGCCGGAGGCCCGGGGGGGGCCTACGAGCTGGTGGGCCACAAGTTCTTCTTGTCCGCGCCGATGTGCGACCTCTTCCTGGTGCTGGCGCAGGCTCCGGGCGGCCTCTCCTGCTTCCTCGTACCCCGGTGGCGCCCGGATGGCACAAAGAACCCGCTCCAGGTGCTGCGCCTCAAGCGGAAGATGGGGAACGTCTCCAACGCCTCCAGCGAGATCGAGCTGCGGGGAGCCCTGGGCTGGATGGTCGGCGAAGAAGGCCGTGGTGTGCGCACCATCATCGAGATGGTCAGCATGACGCGCTTCGACTGCATGGTCGGCTCCAGCGCCGGCATGCGCATGGCCACCGCGCAGGCCATCCACCACTGCCACCAGCGCATGGCCTTCGGGCGCAGGCTGATCGACCAGCCCATGATGCGGAATGTGCTCGCCGACCTCGCCCTGGAGAGCGAGGCGGCGATGACGCTCTCGCTGCGCATGGGGCGTGCGCTGGATAGCCGCCACGACGAGCACGAGGATCTACTGGTGCGCATCGCCACCGCCGTCGGGAAATACTGGATCTGCAAGCGCGCCCCGCAGCACGCCTACGAGGCCATGGAGTGCATCGGGGGCAGCGGCGTGATGGAGGACAGCATGATGCCTCGCCTGTACCGCGAGGCGCCGATCAACGCGATCTGGGAGGGAAGCGGCAACGTGCAGTGCCTCGACGTCCTGCGGGCGCTCGCGAAGACGCCCGCGGTGGCCGACGCCTTCTTCGCGGAGCTCGCGCGGGCGCGGGGCGGCAGCGCGCTGCTCGATCGCCACGTGGCCGCGCTAAAGGAGGAATTCCGGGCGCCAGCGGACCTGGAGTACCGGGCGCGCGACGTCGTGGACCGGATGGCGGTGGCGCTGCAGGCGGCGCTCCTGGTGAGGCATGCGCCGGCGGCAGTGGCGGACGCGTTCTGCGCGACGCGCCTCGGGCAGCAGGGCGCGCACAACTACGGGACACTCCCCGTGGGCACCGACTGCGGGGCGATCCTCGCGCGGGCGTGGCCGGCGTAGCTCAGAACTTGGCGCAGGCGCCGAAGACGGGTTGCGACGTGTTGTTGTCCTTGCGGCACTCCTCCACCGTCGAGGTGAAGGACACCACGCCGTAGACCTTCACCAGTCCCTGGAGCACGTCCGGGTCGTCCACCAGCGCGTAGAGGATCTCCGACTGGGCCGGGAACAGCGCCTGGGTGGTGAACTGCTCGTTGATGAGCTGCCCCCCCGGCGGCGTCCCCTTGAACAGGTCCACCACGACGCCGGGCGGCAGCACCGACTGGCCCAGGTTGCGGACGATCAGGGCGATGACGTTGCCCTTGGCGCAGTCGGGGCGCACCTCGATCACCACGTCGGGGGCCGCGAATTCCAGGCCCGGCTGCTTGTTGATGCGGAAGTTGTTCAGCCCCGGCTGCTTCCAGTTGGTCAGCTCCTTGGCAGGGACGGAGCCGTCCTCGTTGATGTTGGAGATGCTGTAGGCGTGCTGGTTCCAGACCCGGCGGGTGCGCACCCAGCCTCCGCTCTTGCTGCTGAAGACCCGGATGCCCGAGGTCTTGGCGCCGCCCCCGCAGTTGAGGCTCGAGTAGGCGTTGGAGGCGACGATGATGTCCGCCTGGCCGTCGTTGTCCACGTCGGCGACCACCGGGTACTCGGAGAGGGTGCCGGAGGTGTTGCAGGTGGAGAAGAGGACGTTGCCGGTGGCGCCCTCGTAGATACGGAACTGGGTCTCGTCGGCGTAGAGGACCTCCGCCTTGCCGTCGCCGTTGAAGTCGAAGAGCGAGCTGCCCGTGCCGGCGCTGGAGCAGTCCTGGGTCTGCTTGACCCACAGGAAGGTGTCCGCGTTGCCGACCGCCGGGTCCATGAGCTTCTTCCCGTCGAGCACCGCGTAGCCCACGCCGCCGGCCAGCGCCACGTCGGGGAAGGAGTCGGCGTTGAAATCCCCCACGGTGGCCGGCCCTCCGCCCCACTTGTTTCCGGCGGATCCGCTGGGGCAGAGGTTCGGGTTGAGGTCCTTGTTGATGTCGATGCTGGACCGGATGATCTTGTAATTTCCCGGCTGCGCGGGGTCGTACTGCCAGATCGCCAGCGCGTGCTGGTTGAAATGCACCGCGACGACCTCGGGTTTCCCGTCCTTGTCGAGGTCCGCCAGCGCCGGTCCGGCGCAGAAGTAGTAGCTGTTCGCGCAGCCCGAGTACGCGTGGTTGGGGGCCGGGACGTTGACGAACTGGCTACCGTCGGCGTGGTACGCCTGGCTCGCGCTCACCACGTCGAGCTGCCCGTCGCTGTCGAGGTCGCTCACCACGAAGGTCCCGAACATGGCCGGCGAGAAGGTCGCCTTGGTGGCGCCGGTGGCGCCGTCGAGGATCCCTCCCTCGATGACGACCTCCGGATTCCCGTCGCCGTCCATGTCCGCGATGGCCGGCTGGCCGCATCCGGTGAGCGCGCTGGTCCAGAGCAGCGTGCCGTCGCTCCGGTAGGCCCGCGCCGTGCCGCCGGTGGTGCACCCGACGATCTCGCTGCCAGGGAGGCCATCCAGGTTGCCGCCGGCGAGGTGCTTCCCCGCGTGAAACGCCGCAGGCACCGACCACTTCTCGACGATCTCTCCGTTCACGATGGAGATGGCACGGAGCGTCCCCGCCTGGGTGTAGGCGCCGCTGGCGAAGGTGGTGAAGACGATCTCGGGGATGTCCCGCTCGGTCACCTTCCCGTCGCAGTCGTCGTCGTCGAGCTGGATCACGATCGGCGTCATCATCACGTCGCTCGCCGTCGGGGAGACCACCTGGCCGCCCCAGGCGTACTTCAGCTCCGGGGTGAAGTCGACGAAGTCCGGCTTGACCTCGCACTTCTGGAGGCAGGTGATCTGACCGCCCGGCCCCACCCCGCTCTCCCCCTCGGCGCAGATGGGCGGCAGCGGCAGGCACACCCCCTCGGCGCCGCTGCCGCCGGAGCATTGCCCCCCGGAGCCTCCACCCCCCGACGGCTCGCTCCCTCCCCGCTCGCAGTACTCGCTCTCCCCGCAGTCACTCGAGTCAAAGCACGCCTTGCCCGGCACCACGCAGGACCCGAAGGAACAGAGCTGCCCCTCGTCGCAGCAGCTCTCCCCGCAGGCGAGGTTGGCCTTGCAGCAGACCCCGCCGGCGCAGAGGCCACCCTCGCAGAGCTCCCCCGTCGGGCATGCGCTGCTCCCCGCATCGCCGCCTTGCCCCGAGCCCGCATCCCCACCGGAGCCCCCCGAGCCTGCGGTGCTTCCGCCGCTGCCCGCCGTCGCTCCCCCGGAGCCAGCCGCGCTGCCACCGCTGCCTACG
>CAZSDX010000519.1:0-5146 GCA_964605685.1 uncultured Polyangiaceae bacterium | reverse complement strand
CGCGCCCGCGGCAGCGCCTGCGGAGCCTGCTTGCCCGGAGCCCGCGGAGCCTGCTTGCCCGGAGCCCGCAGCGCCGCCGGAGCCCGCGGCGCCGTCGATGCACTTGCCCTCGGAGCAGACCTTTCCGTCGGGGCAGGAGACCCCCTCGCAGGAGGTGGAGAAGCAGAAGCCGCCCTTGCAGTCGAAGCCACCGGGGCAGGGGAATTCGCCGGGCTTGCAGGGCTCGACGCACTGCCCTTGCTGGCAGGAGGAGCCGGGGGGGCAGGGGGCCTCGTTGTCGATGAGGCCGTCGCAGTCGTCATCGAGCCCGTTGCAGACCTCGGCGGAGGGCTTGACGGAGCCGTCGCAGACGACGCCGCCGCTGGCGCAGACGGTGATCCCGGCCTTGCAGGCGCCCTGGTCGTTGGGTGCGGAGGGGACGTCGCAGGGCTTGCCGATGCGGTCGTCGTTCTCGGAGACGGCAGGCTCCTCGTCGATCTGGCCGTTGCAGTTGTCGTCGAGCCCGTTGCAGATCTCGGGGTTGGCGACGGTGGGCGAGGCGCAGACGACCTGCTTGGTCTCGGTGTTGCACGAGAGGACACCGGGGCAGCCGCCGGGCTGGACGCAGGCGGAGCCGAGCCCGGGGAGGTCATCGATTTTCCCGTTGCAGTCGTTGTCGAGCTCGTCGCAGATTTCGACGGTGGGGCCGATGCCGCCGGTGCAGACGACGGCGTTGCCGACGCACTGGTAGGAGCCGAGGGAGCAGACGCCGACGCCGCACTTGTCGCCGTAGGGGCAGCAGCTCTCGCCGGTCTTGTGGCCCTGGCTGTCGCTGATCTCCTCGTCGACGAGGCCGTTGCAGTCGTTGTCGATGCCGTCGCACACCTCGTCCTTGGGGAGGATCTCGCCGATGCAGGGGCCGTAGCTCTCCGGGCCTCCAGCGACGGCGTCGCACTTCTGGTTGCCTGCCTGGCAGGCGCCGACGCCCTCGGTACCGGCGGGGCCGCCGTAGCAGGGCTGGGTCATCCCGTCGACGACGCCGTCGCAGTCGTCATCGAGGCCGTTGCAGACCTCGGCGGAGGGCTCGGTGGCGCCCTGGCACTCGAGCTTGCCGGCGACGCAGGCGGTGAGCCCGGATTTGCACTGACCGATGTCCTGACCGCAGACCTTCCCGGTGTCGATCAGCTTGTCGACGTTGTCGACCTGGCCATCGCAGTCGTCGTCCTTGCCGTTGCACACCTCGGGGAGCGGGATGCACCCCTGGCAGTTGAGCCCGTCGTCGACGAAGCCGTTGCAGTCGTCGTCGAGCCCGTTGCACACCTCGGCGGAGGGGGCGGGGCCCGGATTTCCGGCGGCGGAGCACACGGTCGTCGAGCCGTCCGCCGAGCACTGGAAGGCGCCGGTGACCTTGCAGACCCCGAGCTTGCCGTTGTCGCAGGGGGCCCCCTTGTTCTCGAAGCCCTCGTCGATGAGGTTGTTGCAGTTGTCGTCGACGCCGTTGCACTTCTCGAAGACCTGGCTCCCGGCGATGATCGCCGCCAGCGCGTTGGCCAGCTCCTCCTCGGTGGTGGCGAAGAAGGCCTTGTCCGGCGAGCCGGTGAACTGCCCCGCGTCCGTGCCCCCGGCGGCGGCGATGGCGTTGAGCTGGGCGCGCTCGGAAGGGAGCACCGAGAAGCCGATCACGTAGGTGTTGACCCCCTTCTGCAGCAGCTGCGTCGCCGCCTGGGTCGGGTTCCCCTGGCAGCTCTCGGTGCCGTCGGTCAGCAGGATGGTGGCGTACTTGCGGCAGGTCTTTGCGCCGTCGCACTCGATGACCGGGGTCAGGTAGTCCGAGACCGCTTGGAGCGAGCCGGCCAGCGGCGTCGGTCCGGTGCCTCGCAGCTCGCAGTCGCCGCCCTTGCACCGGTCTCCTTCCGGATCGTTCGGGGTCTCCTGGAAGCTCTCCTCCTGGTGATCGAGCCAGGAGAGGTACTGGTTGAGGGGGCGGTCAAAGCCCACGAGCACCTGGGCGCCGCGCCGGGGCGGCCCGCAGGAGCCCGCGTAGTTGATGCAGTCGGCCTCCGGGGTGGCCCACCCGATGGAGATGTTCTGGGTGAAGGTTGGCTGGTTCGGGTAGCCCGCCGTCGGGTAGAGGGAGCCCAGCCGGCACTGGTTGTCCGGGTAGGTGGACGGGTAGGGGGGCGGGACGTTGTCGGTGGGGTCGTCGTAGCTGCAGCAGAGCTGGGCGCACTCGAAGTTGGAGGCGGTCTGGCAGCTCCGGTTGAGGCCCACGTCCTGGTAGTAGCGGGCCAGGGCGTAGCTGCTCTCGGGGAAGGCCGCGATCACCTTGGAGACCGCGTTCTTGGCGATGAAGAGCCGGGAGGGCTTCCCGGTGTTGACCCCGGGGAACTCCTTGGAGCCGTCGCCGAACTGGGGGTTCCCGGCGACGTCGTTGAGCATCGAGCCGGAGGTGTCGACGATGAGCATGAAGCGAGGACGGGCGTCCTTGGCGGGGACGGTGCAGGTCACCGGGTCCACGGGGCAGGTCTGGGGGACGCCGTTGACGCAGGACGGCGGCGTGCTGCCGTCCGGGCAGGAGAGCGTCGGGAGCCCCTCGTCGACCTGTCCATCGAAGTTGTTGTCCTTCCCGTCGCAGATCTCCCCCACGTAGGCCGAGTCGAGCTGCAGCTCGCCGATGCCGCCGCCGGCCTCGCCGGTGCAGATGGGGCACACCCCGCCGAAGGATCCGCGCACGTCGAAGATCGCCTGGGGATCGATGCTGGCCACCCGGGACTGCACGTTGATGATCCCGCCGCCGCCGCCGCCGCCGCAGTCGTCGCAGGTCCCGGTGTTCTGGGTCCCCACGCACTCCGCCTCGTTGTCCCCCGGGTCCGTCGGCGTGCACTGGTTGCTCGCGTCGGCGCACACATTGCCGAAGCCGAGGTTCTTGCAGGTCTGCCCCAGCGCCGCGTTGCACTGGCTGTTGTTGGTGCAGGGGGTGCAGTTGCAGGGGCCGCAGCGGTTCTGCGTCACCCCCGTCTGCGGGTCGGTCACCGGCTGGCAGGTCTGGCCGGCGCCGCACTGCGCGTTGGTGGTGCAGGGCAGGCACTTGGGTTGGCTGTCGCCGCCGCGTCCCCCGTGGCTCGACACCCGCGCCGAGGCCGCGATCTTCACCGAGTCCCCCACCAGCAGGATCGTCCCCCCGGCGCCGCCCCCCGCCGAGTCGTTCCCCGAGGCGCACCCGCGGTTCCCGTCCGCCGTCACCCGCCCCTCGATCAGCAGCACCCCCGTCTGCGCCGCGTTGGCCGCGAAGAGCACGATCCGACCGCCCCCGTTGCCCGCGCGCACGTCACCGGCCCCGAATCCGTCCCCATCCCGGCACCCCTTGTCCCCCCCCGCCGCGCCGAACTCCGGGTCATAGATGCTGTGGTAAAAACTCTGCCCCGCCACCGTCGGTAGCCCGTCGTTGTTCCGGCAATCCGCCGTGGACACGCAGGCCGTCCCCGCGGCGTTCACCTGGCCCCCGCAGTCCTCCTCGTAGCCCGCGGGAAAACTGGCCGGGCTGTCTTTTGTCCCCCGGCCTCCGGGTCCAAAATGACCGCCGCCGCCGCCGGAGTCCCGCACCGAGCAGCCTCCGCGCCCCCCGCTCAGCGGCGCGAAGCCGGGGCCCGGACCGTTGTCGCACTGCTTGCCCTGGTAGCCGGCTCCCTTCGCCTGGACCCGAGAGGTCTTGTCTACCTTGATGGAGAAGGTCCCGGTGGGATCGAGCCCGGTGGCCTTGAGCACCAGGTTTCCGGTGGTGTTCTTGTTGGTGCCGTTGAACTTGGTCACGTACAGCGTGGCGTTGTTCTTCAGCTCCACGTAATCGAAGGTGTGCGTACCGCCGTACTCGCAGGCGCGCCCGCCGTCGCGGACCACCCCCCCGGGGCAGGTGTTGTTGGTGAGGCTGCCGTCGATCACCAGCGGCGCCGCCAGCGCCGTCAGAGGGGAGAGCAGCAGCGAGAAGAAAGCAACGGCGGGGCCCGCTCGTCGAGTGCGCATGGAACGCTCCTGGGCAAGAAGTTCAGGGCGAGGGTACCTCGCCTTGGCCCCCGGGAGAACGGTTCTTTCGCCGCAGGAAGGTGTCGCTCCGGTGTCCGGGGGCTCAGCGGGCGGGCTGCTGGGCGCGCTGCTCGTCGAGCTTGCGGCGCACCTCGCTCATGTCGATCCCCTTCAGCTCGCGGACCAGGCGCTCCAGCCCCTGGGCCGGGATCCTGCTGCGGGACATCGAGGGGCTCAGCGCTCAAGAGGCTGCCTCCGCCCTGGGGGTGTCGGTGGACGCGCTCAAGAGCCGCCTGCACCGGGCCCGCTCGGCCCTCCGCGAGAGACTGCGCCCCCTGTTGACCCCGGACGCTACCCCGCCGGCCTCCTCCTGCCCGGAGGTGGCGGAGCTCTGGTCCCGCAAGCGCGAGGGGGATCTCTCCCCGGTCGACTGCGCCGCCATCGAGCGGCACGTAGCCGGCTGTTCGGCGTGCGCCGCGGTCTGCGACGGCCTGCGCTCGGCGCTCGATCTCTGCCAGCGCGAGCGGGAGGCCCCCGTTCCCCCTGCGGTGCGCGCCCGCGTCCGCGCCGCCGTGGACGCCTGGCTCGCGGGGCGCTGCACCTTACCGCTCAGTCGTCGTTGTTCTTCTTGGCCTTCTTGCTCTTGGCCTTCTTGGCCTTCTTGGCGGAGGCCTTCTTCTTGTCGGCGGCCTTGGAGCCCTTGGCCACCTTCTTCTTGCTGCTCTTCTTGGCCGAGGCGGTGCCACCTTCCTCGTCGCCGTCGTCCTTGGGGGGCTGCCCCAGGTCGATCTCCAGCATCTTGCCGTTGGCCTTGGCCAGGAAGGGCGGGACCGAATCCTTGAAGGCGACGGTGACCTCCACGCCGCCGTCCTTGGGCACGGCCTTGACGCTGGAGATCCGCTTGTCGCGCTTGGACAGCGGGGCGGCGGGCTCGATGTTGCGGCGGCCTGGCAGGAACAGGGTGATGGCGTCGTCGGACGCGGAGCCCTTCAGGTTGGTGATGGGGGCGTCCATCTTGATGCGGACGGTGCGGGGCTTCTTCACGTCGCCCTGGCCGAACTCGGTCTTGCCGGGGCCCTCCTCGCCCTTGTCCTCGTCGTCGCCGCCGGGGGCGGCGTCGGCGGCGGCGTTGGTGGCGACGGAGGCG
>CAZSDX010000518.1:0-5157 GCA_964605685.1 uncultured Polyangiaceae bacterium | reverse complement strand
CGGCCCCTGCGTCACCGGCCGTGCCTCCATCGCCCGCCGCACCGCCACCTCCGGAGCCGGCCTCCCCGCCGTCGCCGCCCTGACCCGCACCGCCCTGGCCACAGGAGGAGGTGACCACGCAGAGACCGCCGTTGGTGCAGACGCCGTCGCAGCCGTCGAGGGCACAGAGCGAGCCCGGAGGGAGGGGCGGATAAGAGCAGCGTTTGTTTCCTTCACCGACGGCGATGCAGGTCCCCACGGGCTGGTAGCAAGGAGAGGGAGGGGCGTTGCACTCGGCGTTGGCCTGGCAGGGATTCCCGGCACAGAGGCCCGTGACGGGATCGCAGCCGAAGGCACAGGCATCCTCGAAGAGGGCGTAATCGCAGGCGCCGGATGGCCCGCACTGCCCCTGGAGCAGGTACGAGGTGACCTTGCCCTCGACGCAGCTCGCAGGGGGAGGCGTGTCGCAGACCTTCGGATCTCCGCCGCAATTGCCCTGGCCATCGCACACGTCGAAGGTTTCGCTGTTGGAGCAAGGGTCTCCGTCGTCGCAGACGGTACCGGCGAGCCTGGGCTCGTAGTCGCAGGAAAAAGAGGAACCGGAGGGAAAGCAGAGCCCCAGGGGTTTGTGACACTGTCCGGGCGGCTGGGTACAGGGGTTGGGGAAGCAGGGATCCACCTTGCCCTTGCACTGGGTCCCCTCGCAGCCTTCGGTGCAGTTTTCGGTTTGCTTGGTGTAAATGCAATCCCCTTCCTGACATACGCCGTCGGGGGCGTAGGTGGTGCGCACGCCGTCGTCGCAGGATGGGTCGGGGGGGGATGAGCACTCCTTGGGTGAACCCTTGCACTCCCCTGCCCCGTTGCATGCATCGTTCTCGGTGCAGAGATTCCCGTCGCTGCAGCTGATCCCTGCGGCCAGCGGGGTGTACGAGCAGATCCCTCCGCTGCATGTGCCGATCTTGGCGTAGCACGCCCCCGGTGGCTGGTTGCACTCAATGCCGGCGCAGGGATCCCCGGCACAGAAAGGTCCACCCCCCTGGGCGCACCCATTCTCGCAGGAGGAGATCAGGGGGGTATAGGAGCATTGACCTGCGGAACAGACGCCGATCCCGCTGTACACGAAGAGCTGCCCTCCCTCGCATTTGTCCGGGGGGGGCTGGTTGCAGACCTTGGGAGAGCCCTTGCACTCTCCCGAGGGAGAGCAGGTATCGTTCTCGGTGCAGAGGTTCCCATCGTTGCACGGTTTGTTCGGGATGGGGACGGGGTTGCAGGCTCCGTTCTGGCAGACGTTGGCGAAGCAGGGGTCCGTGGAGGGAGCGCAGGTGATGGTCTGGCACGGGTCATTGTTGCAGAACCCGTTGGTGCAACCGTTCGTGCAGGTGGTCAAGGTGATCGTTGAATAGGAGCATCCGCTGCTCTCGCACTTCCCGTTGACCTGCTGTTTGATCGTGTTTCCATCGCAGAAAGGTTGCAAGGATGGAGGGCAGTTGTCCTTGAAAACACATTGCCCGAATTCGCAAAAGTCCGAGGTACAGCTCCTCCCATCATCGCAGAACTTGGGGGAATAAATGCAGAGGCCGCCCTGGCAGGAGACGTTCTCGCAAGCCCCCCCCGGAGGGCAATCGCTGGCAAAGACACACTCTCCGGAGCCACCCGCCCCCCCACCGGAACCTCCCCCCCCGCTGGAGCCTCCGGAGCCGCTGCTGCCGCTGCTCCCCCCCGTTCCTCCGGAGCCACCGACGCCCCCTCCGGAGGCCCCCCCGCTCCCACCGAGGCCGCCCCCCCCGCCGGTCCCTCCACCTCCGCTCCCTCCACCTCCGCTCCCTCCACCTCCGCTCCCTCCGCCTCCGGAGCCGCCGAGCGAGCCGCCGCTGCCGGCGGAGACATCGGTCCCTCCCCCACCGGAGAAGCCCCCGAACGGGGCGTCCTGGGTCTCCCCCCCTGCGCTCGGCCCTCCCCCGAGTCCGCTCTGGATCCGCAGGCGAGGAGCGTCCTCCGGGGGGAGGTCTCCTCCTGCTTCCGGGGAGCAAGCCCAGCCCGCCAGGAACAACCCGATCACCCCACCCGAACGCCAGCGAGAAGCCCGACAAAGCATGAGGGAAGCGTGACGGAGTCCAGGGGGGATTGTCAATGAAAGCCAGGAAGATCCCCCGGGAGGTCGCGAGAGGTAGGCCAACCCCGGGAGGGCAAGCTATGCTGCCCCGTTGTGGACCTCGTGCAAGGGCAGATGATCACGCCGACGCTCCGGCTCAACCGGCTCCTGGGCAAGGGAGGCATGGGGAGCGTATGGCTGGCGGATCAGCTTGCGTTGCAGACCCAGGTGGCGGTGAAGTTCCTGTCGCCGGAGATGGCGGCCTCGCCGGACGCCATCGAGCGGTTCAAGCGGGAGGCGACGGCGGCAGCGCAGATCCGGAGCCCCCACGTGGTGCAGACGCTGGACCACGGGATCACCCCGGAAGGAGTCCCCTACATCGTCCTGGAGCTGCTGGAGGGCGAGGAGCTGGGGGCACGGATGGAGCGGGAGCCGAGGCTACCGGTGGCGCTGGTGGCGCTGGTGGTGAGCCAGGCGTGCAAGGCCCTCGCGAAGGCCCATAGCCTGAACATCGTCCACCGGGACATCAAGCCCGACAACATCTTCCTCGTGGACGTGGACGGGGAGCCCTTCGTGAAGGTCCTCGACTTCGGCATCGCCAAGAAGACCGACGAAACCTCGCTAAAAATGACGTCCACCAACGCGATGATCGGGACGCCGTACTACATGAGCCCCGAGCAGGCGTTCAGCTCGAAGAACGTGGACGCGCGGACGGACCTCTGGGCGCTCGCGGTGGTGGCGTACTACGCGCTGGTGGGCGACGTTCCCTTCTCCGGCGAGACCGTCGGCGCCATCTGCCTCGCCATCGACAAGGCCCAGTACACGCCGGTCACCAGGCTGCGCCCGGAGCTGCCGCCCGCCCTCGACACCTGGTTCGCCAGGGCCTTCGCCCGCAAGCCGGAGAAGCGCTTCGCCAGCGCCCGGGAGATGGCCGACGCCTTCCAGGCGGCCGTGGGGGAGGAGGTCTCCGGCCCCGTGAGCGCCGCCTGGACCTCCCGGGGGGCGTCCGTGCTGCCCCCGGCCCCGACGCGCGCTCGCTGGCTGCTCCCGGCGCTGTTCGTGGGGATGCTCCTGGCCCTCGGCGGCGGCCTGGCCCTGGGCCTCTCCCGCTCCTCGGAGGTCAGCGCGACGCCTGCCCCCTCCGCTTCCCTCGCCCCCGCGGAGCCTGCCGCCGTCGCCTCCACCCCGGAGCTCCCTGCCGCGACTGCCGCGCCCTCCCCGAGCCCCGCGCCCTCCGCGACGGAGCAGCCCCCTCCCCTCGCGGGAACCACCTCGCCGAGGCCGAGCGTACCGAAGACGAAGCCGCCTCCCCCCACCAAGACCAGCCCCCCCGCGTCGCCTCCTCCGGTGACGACCAGCAAAGACCGTGGTTTCTGATCACCTCCCCAGCCGAAGCGCCACGCTGATCCTGCTCGTAACGCTGCTGCTCACCCCGCTCGCTGGCCACGCCGAGCCCAGCGCCGCGGACAAGGAGACTGCCCGCGCTCTCCTCGACGATGGAGACAAAAAACTCGCGGCCGGCGACCTGCAAGGGGCGCTCAAGGCGTACAAGGCGGCAGACGACATCATGGGGGTCCCCACGACGACGCTCGAGGTGGCGCGCACCCAGATCAAGCTCGGGCTCTTGGTCGAGGCGCGGGACTCGCTCCAGCGGCTGCTCCGCATCCCTCAGGCCCCGAAGGAGCCCACAGCCTTCACCAAGGCACGCGCCGAGGCCACCCGGCTCAACGACGACCTCCAGCAGCGGATTCCCACGCTCCAGGTCACCCTCGACGGACTCCCGGCGGGGACCGTGGCCGAGGTGACCATCGACGGCGAGGCGCTGCCCACCACCGCGATCGGCCTGCCTCGCAAGCTGAACCCAGGCCTGCGGAGGGTCGTGGTCTCGGCCCGGGGCTACCAGAGCAGCAGCCACGAGGTCCCTCTGGGGGAGCAGCAGACACGCACCCTCACCGTCACCCTCCGGCCTGCGGTGGTCGAGCCTCCTCCCCTCCCCTCGGCCACCGCGCCAACCCCGTCCGCGTCAACGCCCCCGCCGCCCACCACCACCACGACGAGCGAGCCCTTCCCTTCCTCCCTGCCCTCCGCCGCAGAGCCCCCCGGGATGCGGCGCCCGATGCTGGTCTACGGAGGCTTTGGCCTGGGCGTCCTGGGGGTCACCTTCGGGACGATCAGCGGGCTGGTGGCGCTCAACAAGGGCTCCAGCGTGAAGGACGCCTGCGACGGAGATCGGTGCCCGGAGCGCGTCCGCGACGACATCGTCTCCACGAAGAACTGGGCGCTCGCCTCCAACATCGGCTTCGCGGTCGGCGTCGCGGGGGCGGGGGCGGGGCTGGTGGCGCTGCTGGTGGGGGGTACATCCTCGACGTCCGCCAGGCGCCCCGCCATCGAGCCGCTGATCGGCGTGGGGAACCTCGGCCTGCGGGGGCAGTTCTGATGCGCCCCTGGCTCCTCGCTCTGCTGCCGCTCGGCGCCTGGGGCTGCGAGCGCATCGTCGGCGTCGATGAGCTCAAGATCGTCCGCCAGGTGGAGAATGCCGCCGGAGCCGGGGGTCAGGCCGGCGCCGGCGGCGCAGCCCCTTGCGCCGCCGACGCAACCCCCTGCGGCGCCTGCGTCGAGGAGAACTGCTGCACCCCGGCGCTTGCCTGCTCCCAGGATGTGGGCTGCGCTGCCTGCCTGGATGACCCCGCTTCCGGGGGGTGCGCCACCGACGCCCTGCTCGCGGCTTACCGCGACTGCGCCCGGGTGAAATGCCCGGCTTGCGGGCCGTAGCCAGGGAGGAACCTGCGTCACCCAGGCGTCACCGCAGAGGCCTCCCCTCGTCGACAAATTTCGTTACGCTTCCCCGGATGGAGAACCAACGCCTTGCCCTGTTGCTTGTGGGCCTCTGTACCTTCGCCCTGCACTGCGGGGGGGACGACGAGACACCGTCCCCCCCGGGGGGGACGGCGGGCACCTCCGCGGGGGCCGCAGGGAGCGTCGGAGGGAAGGCAGGCACCGGAGGTACCCCCGCCGGAGCCGCGGGGACCGCAGGGACAGCAGGCAGCGGCGAGGGCGGCACGGCGGGGACAGGCGCGGGCAACGGC
>CAZSDX010000517.1:0-5223 GCA_964605685.1 uncultured Polyangiaceae bacterium | reverse complement strand
CGCCGACGCCGGCGGGGGCTGGGGCTGGGGCTGCGCCCCCGCCGCCGAGGCCCACAACAACACGGCCACGAGCGGGCGCTTCATCGAGCACGCGCGGGGGCCCAGAGGCTGAAGCGGAGCCCCGCCGTGGCCGAGTAGATCCAGCCGGTGGGGAAGCCCGGGATGTCGTCGCGGCGGGCGGCGCTGGTGGCCAGCCGCAGCGAGATAGGCTGATCGTTCAGCGCCATGGCGATGACCTCGTAGGCGAGCTCACCCCGCAGCCTCGTGGCGAAGGTAGGCTGGCCCGCGGAAGGATCCACCGTGCGCGGTGACTCGAAGGAGGCCACCCCCGTGATGTGGTGGAAGCCGTTGGTGTCCAGCGTCCAGTCCAGATCGAGGGCCGCGTTGGGGGTGAAGGAGGTGCGGTTCTGGTCCGCCTGCTTGTCCAGGAGCACCCGGTCCACCAGGGCTCCCCCCCGCACCCGCAGGAACGAGTAGAGATCGTTCGACTGCACGATGTCGAAGGTGAGGTTCGTGGTTCCGTACCTCCAGAGGGTCGCGTTCCCCACGCTGGTGTCCCGCACCTCCAGCCCCGCCGCCTCGATGAACACCCCCATGCGCGACCGAATATCGTAGCGCCTGGGCTCCCCGAAGAAGGTGGTGATCCGCACCAGCGGGTCGCGGCGCTTGATCGACATGTCGTAGCGAAACAAGAATCCCGTCGCCCAGAAGGGGGCCAGGCGAAGCTCTCCCTCCAGCAGCCGGACCCGGTGGCGCTTCGGGTTCCGCTCGTTGTCGTCGTAGCTCTGCCACTCCAGGAGACCGAACTCGATCACCGAGCGCCGGGTGCTCAGCGACCCCTCCCTCGTTTCCGGGGCCCACCCGCCCCCGAGGAACATCCTCCGGTGCAGGTCGAAGTTGTACTGGAACACCTTGCCGAAGCGATCGCGGTACCAGCCGTAAGGCGTCGGCGGCAAACCTTGCTCCAGGTGGAACCCCTCCGCCCTCAGCCGGTCCTGGTCGAAGGGTCCTGTCTCGGCGCAGTCGGGCATGCGCTCCAGCGGACGCAGTCGGTTGCCTTCCGCGTCCAGCTCCGCGTCCGGTGCGTAGATGCACACCTTGGTCTCCGCGTCGCACTGTACACGCCACTCCTGCCCTTTCCCGTCCGTCAGGCACCGGGTGGGTTTCTCCCAGTCCATCTGCGGCGGGGCTCCCTCCGCGTGAACCGACGGCGTCCCCCCCGCCGTGAACAGCGCCGCAAGCACCCCCGCTGCCAGCGCCTTCCCCCCTCGCCCGCTCCCGCGAAGTCTTCTCGCCTCTCTGGTCATGCGCTCCGCTCCCCAAGCAAGGGCCGTTCCTCACCCCTCCAGCGCCCCCAGCGCCGCCCTCAGCGCCTCGTCGCGCCAGACGTACAGCGTGGGCTCCGGGATCCGGTGCCGGGCCGCCAGCACCCCGGGCGGCGCCCCCCGCAGCATCGCCAGGACGATCTGGAGTCGCTCCTCCGCCTCCGGGAGCGCCTCCCCGGAGAACCCCGCCCGGCGCCGCGTCTCCGCCGACGCACCGGCCACCCTCGCCTCCCCCTCACGCCGCGCCTCCCGGGCCAGCGCCTCGTAACGCTCGTGGCGGGCCAGCGGCTCCGGTAGCCACACCAGCAGCCGGGTGAAGCAGCGCCGGGTGTCCTGGAACGCCAGGCGTCCATGGAGCGCCCTGCGGTTGTCCAGCAGCAGCACCTCCCCTGCCCTCACCGGCACCCGCAGCGGAGGCGAGCGCTCCAGCCAGGCCGCGAGCCGTTTGCCCACCGCGTCCTCCCCGGACCGGGGCGAGTGGGTGAAGGCCAGCGCCCCCCCGCGGATCGCCGCCGTCGGACCCGTCAGATCCCCGAAAACAAACGGGTGCACCCGCCACACCCGGAACAGCGCGGCGAACAGCGCGGGATCCTGGCGCTCGATGGTCTCCAGCAGGGACCAGGTGTCCAGCAGCAGGCTCTCCCCGCCCCGCTCGTCCGCGTGCAGGCACGCCATCACCTGGAGGTCCGGCGGCGCCCCGTCGTAGAGCTGGCTGTCCGAGTGCAGCGGCGTGAAGCGGCTGGTCGAGGCGAAGGATCGCCCCCCTTCCACCGCCTGGATCGGCTGCCGCTCCACCATCCGGGGGCGGACCCCCAGCAGCCGCTCGGCGTAGCCCCAGAATTCGCGCCCTGCCTCCTCCGGTCGCGCGGCAGTGCAGCGAACGAACCCGCAGCGCGCCAGCGCCTCCTTCAACGCCCCGGGCTCCGCGCTCGCCAGCGAAGGACAGCCGCTCACGGCGCGCCCCCCTCGTCCAGAAACCCGCGGCGCCGGTACCCGGCAGCGAGGAGCGAGCGAGGCACCGGGAGCACCCTCAGCAGCGGCGTCCCCCGGGGAACCTCGATGCTCGTGTGGAGCTGGTGTAGCCAGAACACCGCCGGCGTCGCGTGAAACAGATCCGTCGAGACCACCCCGCGGAGGATGTCATACCCGCCCCCGTGGATCCCATCCAGCAGGCAGGACCATCCCGCAGGGGTGGTCACAAATGACCACGATTTCACGAAGAAATGCGCCTCTCCCGGAGGGTGCGGCGTAAAATATTTCGTCAGGTACCACAGCGCCCCCCGGTGCTCCTCCAGGAAGGTGGATCCCAGCGCCTCCGCGAAGCGCTCCTCGACGGCCCGCGCCCCCGCCGTCAGCGCCTCCCGATCCGGGTCCACGGCGACCGTGTGGCCGTCGTAGCTCACCCGGAAGGGCACCAGGTTCCGAAAGATCACCTCCTGGAGCCTCCCCTGCCCCGGCGTCGGAGTCGGGGAGGACGCGTTACTCCCGAGGAACGGGCCGACCTCGCGCACCTCATGCTCCGAGGGCCCCGCCTCGATCAGCCGGCAGGACGCGGCACCGGGGGCCTCGACCTCCGGCTGGTGCCCCACGAGCTTCCGATATTTTCGCGTGATCTCGCCCTTCTTCATCTGAAAATAGGCCGCGTCGTAGAACGCCCCGTGGGCCTCTCCGACCTCGGGAGCCCGGGCGAGAGGCAACACGTCGAAGGTCGCCCGCGGCGCCACCGGGGCCACCGTCGCGATCTCCCCCGCGAGCCGGAGCGGTCCGCCGCCGACCGGCTCGAACTCCATCACCAGCGGCGTGAACCCCTCGCCGTCGTGGAAGTAGAGAGGTTCCATGGATACCCGGACGTTGCGCCGGTTGGTGGGGCACGACAGGCGCAGCCACAGCCCCCCCAGCGGACGCACAAGGAGCCCAGTCCAGAAGCGGAGCCTGGGGTGGAAGGGGCTGCCCTCGCTCCACAAAACCCCGCGGGCGAGGGCCCGCGCCCAGGTCGCCCCCAGAAACCCCTGCGCCCGCAGCCTGGGGAGAGCCCCGCGGAGCGTGGCATCGAGCTGCCTCACGAGCGGAGAGGACACCAACCCCCACCCCCCGAGGCGCCGCTCCAGCAGGAGCTCCTTCGCCAGCACCACCTGGAAGCCAAAGGCATTCCCCTCCAGGAAAGGGACACACCCCTGCACCACCCGCAGCGGCACCGATCCGTCCAGGGTGCGATCCCGACGCTCCAGGCGGCAGAGGCCCCCCAGGGCGTCGAGGAGTTCAAAGGCAGGCTCGGTCACGGGATCTCACCCCCCCAACCCCCCTCTCCCTGGCGGGCAGAGGGGGGAGCTTGTTCGGAGATTCCACCGGGAGACATCACCCTCCACAGCCGCCGCCACCGCCACAGCCGCCGCCACCGCCACAGCCACCACCGCCACCGCAGCTCGCTCCGCCGCCACAGCTCGCTCCGCCTCCGCAACTTGGCCCGCTGCTGTACGAGGATTCGTCGGAAGAGGAGTTGCTCGATCCGAAGGAAGAACCCGAGGACGGGAAGGAGAACGAAGCGACCGTCGGCAACGCAAAGATCGCGGCCACCCCGGCCAGAGCCGGCGCGGCGGTGAGGCTGTCCACCCCTCCCACCGCGGCAACCAGCCCGATGTCCCTCGGGTCGCTCCGGCGTCCTGTTCGCACGTCGCTGCGGAGGGAGCCCGTCGCCGCCTCCAGCCAGTGCAGGTACGTGAACCCCAACCCCGGAGGAGTCCAGGAGAAGGCCAGCCAGGCCGAGGCCCCGGCGACAAGCACCATCTCCACCACCAGGAACACCACGGGCCGGTGCAGCTCAATGCCCCGCAGCGTCCGGATCAACCCCACCGCCAGCAGCCCCGCCGCCGCCAGCAGAATCAACCACCGCGCCCGCGCGACCGCCCCTGGATCCACCATCAACCCTGCCCGGACGAGCTTCGCGCTCAGCTCCTCCTCGGCGGCCTCGGCGACCTCGGTGGCCAGCTCTCTCAGCTCCGAGCGGGTGAAGGTGGCCCGGAGGCGCCGGTCAAGCGCCGGGACTTTCTCCTTCTTTTTCTTGCTCCGCTTGCTCTGCCGGGAGGGGCCCGGCGCCGTCAATTGTTTCTCGCGAAGCCGGGCGATGAGCGGCTCTGTCGGCGGAGAGGGCGCGGACGGCGGATAAAAATGGATCGTCCCCTTGCGGCTGGAGCCCGCGACCAGGCTCCTCTCGGCGAACGCGCAGGCCAGGAGGGTCGAAGCCACCCGGGAGCGACCTCCCTTCAGGTAGGCCACCGCCAGGTACTCCTCGGGCGTGGGGATCCACCCGACGGCCAGCGGTTGCCGCTTCCCCTCGCCCCCGGCGTTCCCCCGGTAGCCGCGCTCGATTTCCTCCTCGTCCTCGGGCGGCGGTCCAGGCGGGGAAGGCAGGACGAGGCGTCCCCGGAGCGCGTGGGCCACCCCGAGGACCGCCGCCGAGAGCGCGGCGTAGAACAGCAAGAACTGCGGCCCGGAGGCCATGTTGAACGGGAAGAAATCGAAGATACGCTCGAACATCGGCTCTCTCTTGCGGTCACGGTGGGGGTTCGAGGAGGCGTACGCTCGCGCCGGCCCCGGGGCCCTTGAAGATCCAGCAGCTCGTGCCCCCCGGTAGCCGCTGGCGCCGCAGGAACGGCGCACGACGGGGCACGACCCCGCCGTCACGAAGGAGAAAGCGGGCCTCCAGCACCAGCCCGTCGAGGAGCGCTGCCCTCCGGAGCGCGGGCTCCTCGGCGGCTCTCTGGGCGATCCGCATCGCGTCCGCCACCGCCGCCATCCGCTCGGATCGCTCCGCCTCCGCCACCGCCCGGTAGGCCAGCGGCTCCACCTGGGCGCGGCGGGGCACCAGCCGCGGCAGCAGCGGCAGCGCGTCGTCCACCCG
>CAZSDX010000516.1:0-5227 GCA_964605685.1 uncultured Polyangiaceae bacterium | reverse complement strand
TCCGGGCTGGCGGGCGCCGCCGCCGCCGCCGCCGCCGACCGCAGCGCCGGGATCTACAAGGCCTGCCAGCTCTTCTCCTTCCTCCCTTACCAGCTCCTGGTCTCCATCAACTTCATCCTCTTCCCGATGCTGACCCGCGCCGCCGCCGACAAGGATCAGGAGGCCATCGCCGCCTACGTCCGCGGCGGCATGCGCCTGGCCCTGCTGCTGGCTGGCGCCATGGTCTCGGTCATCTTCGCCCTCGCCCCCCACCTGCTCCGCCTCGCCTTCAAGGCGGACATCCACGAGCACGGCGCCGCCACCCTCCGCACCCTCGCCCTCGGCCAGGGAGCCTTCGCCCTCTATGGCCTCTGCACCGTCGTCCTCTCCAGCCTCCACCGCGAGCGCTGGACCATGGCCCTCAACGCCGCCTCCACCGCGCTCCTCTTCCTCCTCGCCTTCCTCCTGGTCCCGGGCTCCCCTGTCGGCGCCCCCATCGCCGAGCGCACCGCGCTGGCCACCAGCCTCACCCTTACCGTCGCCCTCCTCGCCGGCGGCGCCTTGGTCCTGCGCGTCGCCGGCGCCCTCGCCCCTCCCCTCTCCGCGCTGCGGATCCTCGCCGCCGCCGCCGTCACCGCCCTCGCCGGCTCCCAGATCCCCCCGCTCGGCAAGCTCACCACCCTCCTCGCCGCCGCCTCCCTCGGCCTCCTCTACCTCCTTCTCCTCCTGGGGACCGGCGAGCTCGGACGCGCCGACCTGGCCCTGATCAAGCGGGTGCTTGGCCGTCGTTTACCGGAGGGAGGCGCATGCTACCTTGCGCCCCGATGGCCAGCCGCCTCCCCCTCTCCCGGAGGCTCTCCACGTGAAGAGCCTCTTCCTCGCGCGCCCTTCCCTCGTCTACCCGAAGAAGGCTCCCTTTGACCCTTCCGAGGCCTTTCCCGAACTGCTCCGGGGGGGGCTGGATCGGGTGGGGGACAACCCGGTCCACGGGGCCCTGCGGGAGCTCTTCCAGGCGGCGGGCTTCGACGCAGAGCACGCCGGGACGCCGGAGTGGAACCCGCTCGGCGGGCTGATCTCCCCCGGGGATCGGGTGGTGCTCAAGCCCAACTGGGTCTTCGACGTCCGAGGGCGGGAGGAGCTCCGGGATCAGCTCACCACCCACGGGGCGGTGGTGCGGGCGATCCTGGACTACGTGGTGCTGGCGCTCCGGGGCTCGGGGGTGGTGTCCATCGGGGACGTCCCGCTGCAATCGGCGGATTTCGCCGGCATCCTCGCGGACAACGGGATCGAGGAGATCCTGGCCTCCTACCGCCTGCCAGCCACGCTGAAGATCGAGGCCCTCGATCTGCGCCAGGAGCGGGTGGAGCTGGATGCATCCCTGTCCAAGGTGATCGCCCGGGAGAAGCTCCCGGGGGACCCGCTGGGGTACACCGAGCTGGACCTCGGTCGGCGCTCCTACCTCCAGGAGATCTGCGACCGCAACCCCCGGGCACGCTTCGCCGTGGGCGACTACGACGAGAACATCACCAACAGCAACCAGCAGGACGGGGTCCACCGCTACCTGTTCCCGAACACCGTCCTGGCCGCCGACGTCTTCATCAACCTCCCGAAGATGAAGACCCACCGCAAGACCGGCATCACCGGCGCGCTGAAGAACCTCATCGGGATCAACGGCTCCAAGGCGTACCTGGTCCACTACACCAAGGGCGGCCCCCGGAGCGGCGGCGACGAGTTCGAGCGCTACAACCTCCTCACCGGGCTGGCGGGCTTCACCGACCAGAAGCTCAAGCCCCTCATCCCCGCGCCGGTCTGGGGCCAGATGCGCAAAGTCTGGAGCGCCTACAAGAAGCGCGTCCTCCGCCAGCCGCAGGGCGAGCACCGGCTGCTGACCTCCGGGGGAGGCTGGCACGGAAACCAGACCCTCTGGCGCACCATCTACGACATCAACACGCTCCTCTTCTTCGCCGATCGCTCCGGGCAGATCGCCGACACCCCCCGGCGTCGCTACCTGGCCCTGGTGGACGGCATCGTTACCGCGGAAGGAGAGGGCCCCCTCTTCGGCACCACGCGCCACGACGGGACGCTGATCCTGGGGGACGATCCCATCGACGTGGACGCCTGCATGGCCCTCCGCATGGGCTTTGACCCCGCCCGCATCCCGTCGATCCACCGGTACACGGAGCTCCGCTCCGATCTCCGCTTCTCCGCTTACGACGGGCACCGCGACTTCCGCGACGTCGGCCCCTCGCCTCCTCCCCGTCCCTTTGTCCCGTCCATCGGGTGGCGCGGCCACATCGAGGGCTGATCATGTCCCTGGAGCAACGCGTCTACAACGCCTCTCCCCGCTGGCTGCGGGATGCCCTCGTCACCGCCATGGGGGTGAAGCTCGCCGTCGAGCGCTACACCGGGCGCTACCGCGAGCTACGCGGCGCCTTCGCCGCCATCGGTCGCGAGCCGGTCGAGGTCTGGCGCGCCCGCCAGGAGCGCCTCCTGGTCGACTTCGTGCGCCACGCCGCCGAGCGCTCTCCCCTGCTCCGAGATCGCTACGCGGGCCTCCCCCTGCCCCGCAGCATCGCGGAGCTGCCGACCCTGCCGCTGCTCACCAAGGACATCCTCCGCCCCAACCTGGAGCGGCTCCGGACCGGGCCGCTGCGCCGCGGGCTGGTCTGCGTACACACCAGCGGCACCACCGGCACCCCGATGACCTTCTTTTTTACCAGGGACGATTACCAGGGCCGCATGGCGGTCCTCGACGATTACCGGAGCTGGTTCGGCGTGCGCCACCGGGAGCCCCGCGCCACCTTCTCCGGTCGCGTCGTGGTCCCCCCGGGGGATCGCTCCGGTTGCTTCTGGCAGACCAACCACGCGCTGCGCCAGCGGCTCTACTCGACCTACCACCTTTCGGCGGATAACCTGCCCGCCTACGTCGCCGACCTGGAGCAATGGAGACCCAGGCTGGTCGACGGATACCCCTCGGCGCTGGCGATCCTGGCGCGCCACCTCCTCGCCCGGGGCCACCACCTCGCCTTCGTCCCGAGGACGATCCACGTCACCGCCGAGACCCTCCGGGACGAGGACCGGGCGGCCATCACCGAGGCCTTCCGCTGCCCGGTCCGCAACCAGTATGCCTCCTCCGAGGGGGCGCCGTTCATCGTGGAGTGCGAGGAGGGGAGGCTCCATTTCCTGCCGCACACCGGGGTCCTGGAGGTAATCGACGACCAGGGGCGCCCCGCCGAGGAAGGCGAGGCCATCTTCACCAGCTTCCACACCCACTTCATGCCCCTGGTGCGCTACCAGATCGGGGACCGCGTGCGCCTGTCCCGGGCAACCTCCTGCCCCTGCGGCCGAACCTGGCCCCTGGTGGAGGCCATCCTGGGCCGCCAGGAGGACACGCTGCTGGCCACCAACGGCGCCCGGGTAGGGCGCCTCGACCCTGTGTTCAAGAAGATGCCGGCCTCCATCGTCCGCAGCCAGATCATCCAGCGGGAGCGGGGCGAGGTCGAGGTGCTCTACGTCCCGGACGGGGCGACGTTCCGGCCTGCGCACCTCGACGCGCTCCGGGGGGAGCTCCACGCGAGGCTGGGCGAGGACATGCGCCTGCGCTTCACCCCCGTCGCGGACATCCCCACCCACCGCAACGGCAAGCTCAAGGCGGTGATCTGCGCCATCAAGGAGGATCCCCCGGGTTGAGAGCCCCAGGGACGGCTCCCTGTGGTAGAGCGAGGATAGCGATGCCTTTCGTCAACCACATGACGCGGGAGATCCACCTCCGGATCGCTTACTGCGGCCCCTTCTTGGCGGGCAAGGCCACCTCGCTACGCCACGCCAAGCAGGCCCTCGCCCGCGCCATCCCCCAGGCCCCGCAGGATCCCCTCGACGCCGAGGAGGAGCTCTTTTACTTCGGCTTCACCCCCCCCCTGGAGTTGGGCAAGCTCAAGGGCTTCTCGACCCTCCTGGAGCTTTACCTCATCCCGGATGCCATGACCTACCAGGGGCCCCGCTTGGAGGTGCTCCGGGCCGACGGCTTCCTCTTCGTTGCCGACGCCCAGATCGACCAGCGCACCGCCAACCTCGCCGCCCTCGACCGCCTCTACATCGAGCTAAAGAGCAACGACGTCGACCCGGCGGAGACGCCCCTGGTCTTCCAGTACAACAAGCAGGACCTCCCCTACCTCCTCCCCATCGAGGCCCTGGAGCGCGAGCTGAACCCCTCCGGTCGCCCCGCCTTCGAGACCGTCGCCACCACCGGAGAAGGCGTCCTTGAGGCCCTCAAGGCCTGCGTCAAGCAGGTGCTCCGGGGCGTCACCACCGGCGCGGCCCCGGTGCTCCTGCCGGACGGCTGATTCAGTTGCCGAACATCTGGCCCCAGTAGGAGCCCTTCCGGCAGATGCCGATGCGCTTGTAGTTCCCCAGCATGTTCTTGTTGTGACCCGGGCTGTTCTTCCACGAGGTCATCACGGACTCGGGGCTCTGCTGGCCGTTGGCGATGTTCTCCGCGAAGGCCGAGGTACCGCACAGGCTGGCCCGGGTGGTGAACTTTGCCACGCTTGCCTCCGGGGCGTCGTGGCTGAAGAAGCTGTGGGTCTGCATGTGCTCGCAGTGCCCCTGCATGGCGGCCTCCAGCTTCTCGTCGTAGGTCAGCGGTCCGAGGCCATTCTGGGCTCGGTGCTGGTTCACCAGCTCGAACACCTTCATGATCTCCGCCTTCTCCGAGGCCGTCGGCGTGCAGCACACCGGGATCGTCCCCCCGGGCTCCTTCCCCGTCGCCCCGTCCAGCACCTTCGAGCACCCCCCCGCGCTCGACCCACCGCTGCCGCCGCTGCCGCCAGAACCGCCGGAGCCACCGCTTCCACCACTGCCGCCGCTGCCCCCCGCACCGCAGGCGGTCCCGCAGAGGTCGAGGTAGCAGTCGATCAGGTTGTTGTACGCGTCCACCGCGCCGGAGAACTGGGCCCCGCAGTTGTTGGCGCAGGCTTGCGACGAGCACTTCGAGACGCAGTCGAGCAGCGGGAGGCACTGGGGGTTGCTGGCGCAGGCGGTTTCCTGGGAGCAACACGACTTGTCCAGGCAAGCGTCGCAGGTCGCGTTGTTCGTCGTCAATCCGCAGGCCGGCGTGTTCCCGCTCCCGCCGCTCCCGGCCGCTGCGGTGCCGCCTGCGCCTGCGGTGCCTCCGCCGCCGAAGGGGTTGGCCGATCCCCCGCTGCCCGCAACGGAGCCCCCCGCCCCCCCGCTCCCGGCGCTCGACCCG
>CAZSDX010000515.1:0-5235 GCA_964605685.1 uncultured Polyangiaceae bacterium | reverse complement strand
CCTCCCGACTGCAAGCGGGCGGATTTCTCCCCGGGGCCCACCACCGGGCCGGTCGGTGACTTCGGCTGCCACGGCGGAGGGCCGTCGCTGGTAGGGACGCACCCGGCGGGCGACCGGGTGCTCCCCACCGGTGCCCTCCACGACCTGGCCGGCAACGTCTGGGAGTGGGTCCTGGACGAGTACCACCCGCTCCCGCCGACCCCCGCCACCGACCCGCTGGAGCGGCGCCCCTCCGGGATGCACGTGGTCCGCGGCGGCGGCTGGAACCGCAGCGCCGCGTCCCTCCAGGTCTCCTTCCGCGGCGGTGCCGTCGAGCCTTACCGGGTGCCGGGGCTGGGCTTCCGCTGCGTCCGCAACCTGCCTCCGGGGTGAGCCCGCGCGGCGGTGAGGATCAGGCGCGTCGGTCTCTTTCCAGCAGGGTGAGGTCCGGCATCTGGGCCAGCAGCGCGTTGGTCTCGTCGGCGCCGATGGCCACGGTGACCTCGTCGCTCTCGTCGAGGGACTCGACGGCGTTGGTGACCTCGGACCCATCCGGATCGCTGAGGGGCTGGAGATCGTCCGCGTCGCCGGGCTCGGCGCAGAGCTTTTTGAGTGCGTCCCGGAGCACCACCAGCGGGAGGTGCGCGACCAGGGTCTCCGGGGAGACCACCGTGAGAAGGGCCTCGTCGTCGAAGGGGCGACCGGCGCGTCCTTCCTGGAGGGCCATGCGCATCAGGCGCACGCGCAGCAGCGAGGGCAGGTGGCGCTCCAGGGCATCCAGGCCCAGGGCGTCGAGGAATTCGCCGGGAGAGACGGAGCCCGTGGCGAGCAGTTCGGTGAAGAGGGCGCTCAGGGTCCCCTGGGCGCCGTCGAAGCGCTGGAGCAGGTCTCCCAGGAGGGCCGAGGGGGGCAAGGAGGAGAGAGGCGAGCCGTTGTCCGAGGCCATCGGGGGCAAGACGCTACCACAGGGGCGAGGCCCGGGGTCAGTCCGCGTCCCAGTCATCCCGGTAGCGGTCCACGTCGACGCCGTGGTCCAGCAGGGGCTGGCGGTTCCACAATCCGGCGAGGATACCTCCATGCTAGGGTGCGGCACCGATGACGAAGAACGAGGTCACGGCGCTGCGGCTGGCGCTGCCGAAGGGCCGCATGCAGCAGGGGGTGTTCCAGCTGCTGGCGGATGCAGGCGTGCAGGTGCGGGTGGACGAGCGGGGGTACCGGCCCACGCTGTCGCTGGAGGGGGCGGAGGCGAAGCTGCTGAAGCCGCAGAACATCATCGAGATGCTGCATGCGGGGTCGCGGGACGTGGGGTTCGCGGGGGCGGACTGGGTGCAGGAGCTGGGGGTGGAACTGGTGGACGTGCTGGATCTGGGGCTGGATCCAGTGAGGCTGGTGCTGGCGGCGCCGCCGTCGCTGCTGGTGCAGGGGCGCCTGCCGCCGAGGCCGATCACCGTGGCGACGGAGTACGTGCGGCTGACGCAGCGGTGGATGGAGGAGCGCGGGGTGGCGGGGACGGTGCTGCGGTCCTACGGGGCGACGGAGGTGTTCCCGCCGGAGGACGCGGACTGCATCGTGGACAACTCGGCCACCGGCTCGACGCTGCGGGCCAACGGGCTGGAGATCGTGGGGGAGGTGATGCGCTCGTCGACCCGGCTCTACGCCAACCCGGGGGCGATGGATGACCCGGGGAAGCGAGCCCGCATCGAGGATCTGGTGCTGCTGCTCCGGTCGGTGCTGGACGCGCGCTCGCGGATCATGATCGAACTGAACGTGAGCCAGGAGAAGCTGGACGCGGTGGTGGCGGTGCTCCCCTGCATGAAGAAGCCGACGCTGGCGCGGCTCCACGGCGAGGATGGCTACGCGGTGAAGGCGGCGGTGCCGCGGCGGGCCCTGGCGGCCCTGATCCCCGAGCTGAAGGCCCGCGGAGGCACCGACCTCGTCGTCTACGAGCTGGCCCAGATCGTCCCATGACCTCCCCTCCGATGCTCGACCTGCTGGAGATCGAGGGCTACGGCTGCGTCCAGGACGCCACCCTCCACCTCTCGCCGATCCACGCCCTCATCGGCCCCAACGACAGCGGGAAGAGCACCCTCCTCCGCGCGCTCCGCACGCTGACGCTGCTCCACGAACAGCAGACGGTCCCGGACGCGCACCGAACCTGGGCGTTCTTCCTTGGATCTCGCAAGGATGAGCGGAAGGCGACGAGGATCCTCGCCGGTTGCAAGACCCGCGGGTGGGAGATCCAGAAGCTGTATTCGAAGACACCAGCCGTTGGGCAGCGCGCGTGCACGAGGCAAGGGAACACCTGGACAAAGGACCAGTTCTCCCGAGAGTTTCCGGGGAAGATCGTGCCGGATCAGCTGAAGCGTGCGCTCTCCGGCTCGCTCCTCCTTCGACTCGACCCGGACCCGATGCGGGAGCCCAGCCCGCTCATCCCGCACGGCGCCCCCTTGCGGCTGGCGAGCGAGCGAGGGGCGGGGCTGGCGGGGCTCTACGACGCCATCCGAGAACGCGATCAGGATGGCTACCTGGAGCTCAACCGGCGCTTCGTGGAGCTGTTCCCCGGGGTCAAGAACATCAGCCTGAGGAACACCTCGGACAGCAGGAAGTCGATGGGGATTGTCCTCCTTGATGGAGCCTACATCGGAGCGGAGGACATGAGCGAGGGGATGCTCTACTACCTCGCCTTCGCCGCGCTCCGGTACGTCGATCCGGTCGCGCTGCTGCTGATCGAGGAGCCCGAGAACGGCCTGCACCCCGCCAGGATCGCCGAGGTGGTGAAGATGCTCCGGGAGGTCAGCAAGACGACGCAAGTCATCCTGGCGACGCACAGCCCGCTGGTCATCAACGAGCTGGAAGGACACGAGGTGTCCGTGG
This sequence comes from uncultured Polyangiaceae bacterium, assembly GCA_964605685.1. Lineage (GTDB taxonomy): Bacteria > Myxococcota_A > Polyangia > Polyangiales > Polyangiaceae > JANWXX01. Next base: position 2,382 of record CAZSDX010000515.1, on the reverse strand, counting down.
TCACCCGCGACCCGGAGGAGGGCACCCGGATCACGCTGCTCAAGGACACGCACAACTACACGACACGCTCGAAAATTTACGCCAACGGAGAGCTGTGGGTGAGCTACGCCGACGGCAAGACCGAGGCCCCGCTTCTGGGGGGAGGTGAGCCGTGAAGCGGGTGCTGCTCGCGGGGGAAGGTTCCAACGAGCTGGGCGACTGGGCCAGCGAGCACCCTTACCAGCCCGCCCAGGGGAAGCGTCGCCGGGGAGAACCAGCCCCCCGCGAGGGAGTTCTGGAGGCGCTGCTCCGACAGGTACACCCGGACGGGTGGGAGGTGGGCGGAGGGGTGCTCTGGAAGAACATCCGGAAGCTCCGGGCAGGACAGCACCGCGGCGCCGAGGCCCGGAACGTCCTCGGCCTCCTCAACAAGGCCGCGGAGGATGGCTTCGATACCGTGGCGTTCTCCCGGGATCGGGATGGTGACCAAGAGCGAGGTGACGACCTCACCCGAGGGCTTCGGGAGGCACAGGAGGTCATCGCGCGGTGTCCCGAGTACATCGGAGGGCTGGCGGTCGAGCGCCTGGAGTCCTGGGTGGCCGCAGTGCTGGGTATCCCTGGCTCCGAAGAGAAGAGAGATCTGGAGCTCGATCGCTTGCTGGAGCGACAAGGCATCCACGCCAAGGATGGCAGGGCCATGGTAGAGGCGATCCGCCGCTGTGGGCTGGGGAAGATCCCCGACGACGCCGGTTCCCTCCGCGACTGGATCGATCAAGCCCGGAAGACCCTCGGAGACGCACCGTGATCCCTCCCTCCCCCCTCGCCCCGCGCCTCGCCGACCTCGTGGCCTACAAGGTCCCGCGGCACCCGGCCCCCATCGACCTCTACCTCGACGGCAACGAGGGCCTATCGCCCCCGCCCGCGCTGCTCCGGTGGCTGGCGGACGCCCCCGTCGACGTGGTCCGCCGCTACCCCTCCGCCCGGGCCCTGGAGGCCCGCCTCGCCGCGCTCCACGGCGTCGATCCGGCCCGCCTGATGGTCACCGCCGGCGGCGACGACGCCATCGACCGCCTCTGCCGCGCCGTGCTCTGCGAGGGCCGCTCTCTGGTGCTCCCTGTCCCCACCTTCGAGATGATCGCCCGCTACGCTCGCCTCGCCGGAGCCAGGGTCGTCGAGCTGCCCTGGGGCGCGGGCCCCTACCCCGCCGCGGAGGTCGCCCGCCGCGTCGACGAGCGCACCGGCCTCGTCGCCCTGGTGAGCCCCAACAACCCCACCGGACAGGTCGCCTCCGTGGAGGATCTCCACACCGTCGCGGCCACCGGGGCCCTGGTGCTGGTGGACCTGGCGTACGTCGAGTTCGGCGACGACGCGCTGTTCCGGGCGGCGCTGGCGCTGCCGAACGCGGTGGTGATCCGGACGCTTTCGAAGGCGTGGGGCCTGGCGGGGCTGCGGGTCGGCTACGCGGTGGGTCCGGAGCAGGTGATCGACGGGCTGAGGGCGGCAGGAGCCCCCTACGCGGTGAGCGGCCCCTCGCTGTACCTCGCGGAGCGGTGGCTCGCGGAGGGCTCCGGAGCGATGGATTCCTTCGTGGCGGAGGTGAAGCGGGAGCGAGGAGCGCTGGTCGAGGAGCTGAACGCCCTCGGGGTGCAGGCGCCGGCCAGCGAGGCGAACTTCGTCTTCGGGCGGACCCCCCGGGCGCTGTGGGTCCGGGACGCGATGGCAGGGCTCGGGATCGGGGTGCGGGCGTTCCCGGGCAAACCAGGGCTGGAGGACGCGCTGCGGGTGACGGTCCCCGGCGATCCGGGGCAGCACGGGCGGCTGCTGCGGGGGCTGAGGGCGGCGCTGCGGCCGGAGGCGCTGCTGTTCGACCTGGACGGCGTGCTGGCGGATGTCTCCGGCTCCTACCGGCGGTGCATCCTGGAGACCGCTCGCTCCTTCGGGGTGGAGGCGGCCCCGGAAGAAGTGTCCGCGATCAAGCGGGCCGGCGACGCCAACAACGACTGGGTGGTCACCCACCGGCTGCTGGCCCGGCGCGGCGTGGAGGCTCCCTTCGAGGGGGTGAAGGCGCGTTTCGAGGCGCTCTACCACGGGTCAGGGAATACCCCGGGACTCCACGCGGGCGAGCGTTTTGTGGGTGACCCGGCGGCGCTGCGCCGGCTTGCGGAGCGGCTGCCCCTGGCGCTGGTCACCGGCCGCCCCCGGCGCGACGCGGAGCGTTTTCTGGGTCGCTTCGGGCTGGAGACGGTATTCCGGGCGGCAGTCGTCATGGAAGACGCGCCGCTCAAGCCGGACCCGGCTCCGGTGCGGCTGGCGCTGGAGCGGCTGGGCGTCCAGGCCGCGTGGATGATCGGCGACACGCCGGACGACGCGCCCCCGGCAGACGAGACCGCGAAGGCCAGCGCG
>CAZSDX010000514.1:0-5243 GCA_964605685.1 uncultured Polyangiaceae bacterium | reverse complement strand
GCGACCCGCGCGGCCAGCAGCAGGATCGCCAGCGCCGCCAGGGCGAAGCCTGCCATGGCCCCCAGGGCGCCCTGGCCGCGGCCCAGCAGGAGCCAGGCGCCGAGCACCATCGCCCCGGTGCGCAGGGTGGCGTAGACCGTGTCGAGGAGGGCCTGCCGCGAGAAGAGACGGCGTCCGTTGAGGGAGCCCACCAGCGGGGCGTAGAGCGTGTAGGCCACCACGATCACGGCCGCCGCCAGCAGCAGCGGGATCAGGTGGCCCGCCCCGGTAGACGCGGCGAAGCCCAGCGCCGCCACCAGAAACAGCGCGCCGAGAGGGAGCGCCATGCCGGCGTGGATGCGCAGCGCGCCGCGCTGGGCGCCGTCCCGCTCCTCGTCGCTGGCCTCGGTGACGAAGCGGCTCGTCCCCTGGATGGAGCCGGTGATGATCACGTTGTTGGCGATGTTGGCGATGGCGCCGGCCCGGGATAGCGTCCCGTAGGCCTCGGCCCCCAGCAGCGACCCCAGCAACCCCTGCTGGGCGAAGCCGATCAGCATGAAGTAGATCTTGGCCCCGCCGATGGCGAGGCTCCCTCGGCCCGCGGTGCGGGCGGCGTCTTCCTGGGGGGCGTTGGGGGAGGCCACGGCGCCCGTCGAATAGCCGGGGATGACCCCCGGACTCAACTTCTTGGCTTCCGGTGCGCACCAGGCGGCTCTCGTGTACGCTTGCCCCCCCGATGAAGATCCCGCCTGCTTCGCTGTGGCTCCTCGCCCCCGTCGCCGCGCTCAACCTCGCCTGTACCTCCTCTGCCGCGGTCAAGGCCGCCGAGAAAGGGGACTACGCGACCCTCCAGAGGCACCTGGCCGACGGCCTGAAGAAGGGCTCCCTCGACGGCGGGGAGGTGCGGGCCATCGCCGGGGCGGTGGTTCGCCGCGAGCTGTCCTCCGCCGAGGGAGACGAAAGCAAGGCCCGTGTGCGGGAGCTGCGCGCCTGCGCTGCTCAGACCCAGGATGTCCTCGAAGAGCGCTCCCAGAAGGACGACGAGGCCGCAGCGCTGGCCGCCCTCACCCTCCTCGACGAGCGTCTCGCCCGCCCCAGCCGCTGGCGAGGGCACGCCAGCCACGAGGTCCCCCACTGGCGCGCCGTCGGCGCCCGCTCCCTGACCGAGCCTGACCAGGGCGACCAGCGCCGCGCCCTCTTCGCCGACCTGTTCACCTCGGTCCGCCACGCGGCCTTCCGCGCCGCCGTCGACGCCGCCGACCCCCGCGACCAGCCGATGCTCCTGGACGCGGTCCGCCTCGACCCGGAGGAGGACATCCGGATCACCGCCGCCCAGGGCGTCGGCGCGCTGGGCGGCGAGCACGCGACGCTGGCGCTCAAGGATCGGTGGGCCTCCAGCAGCGAGCCGGTGCGGTTGGCCATCCTGAGGGCCTGGGGGGCCCGGGCGAGCTACCTCTCCGGCGGACGCGACCTGCTCTTCTGGGCCGCCGAGCAGGAGCAGGGGGCGCCGTCACTGATCGCCTCGCTGATCCTGCTCCGGGGGCCCGGTCCTGACGCCGACGTGGGGCGAGGTGGGTTCCTGCGCGCCATGGACGGGGGCGTGGCGACCACGCGGGTGATGGCGATCTCCCTGGCCGACCTGGGGGATGAGGTCCAGCTCAAGCTGGTGGAGAAGGCGTCCGAGGACGGCGAGGGGCCGGTGCGGGTGGCGGCGCTCAGCCGGCTCACCGAGCGCAAGGATCGCAAGGAGCAGGCGCTGGCGGCGCTGGGGGAGATCGCCGCGGGGGACAGCAACGAGCGGAACGCGGCCCGGTCGGCGCTGGCGCGGGCGCGGGATCGGCGCGTGGTGCAGCTCCTGGCGGAGGACACCCGGGCCCAGGAGCCCGGGGTCCGGGCCTGGGCGGCTGGCGAACTGGCAGCCATGAAGGAGTTCCCCCACGCCGCCCAGCCCCTGGCGGACGCCGAGCCCTCGGTCCGGACCCGGGTGGCCTGCGCGATTCTCGCGGTGCCCCGTTGAAGAGAGCGCCCGTGGCGAGTATGGCTAGCTTCCATGCGATTCCCGGGGACCATCGCCACGGTTGCGCTCGCCATCAGCACGCTCTTCTGCAACACAGGCTGCGTCAAATCCATCCTGCTCAAGGGGCAAATCCAGGGAACACGCCAGGCCTCCTCGGCGGCGGACACCCTCCACGACTACGAGGTCGCCCGCCATGCGGCCTTCGCCGGCCTCGTCCAGTTCGAGGGGATGCACAAGCTGGCCCCCGCCAACGAGGACGCTCTCTTCCTGCTGGTGAAGGGGTGGGCCGGCGCCACCTACGGTTTCATCGAGGACGACCTCGAGATCGCCGAGGACATGGGCGACCGCCCCATGGCCGATTACCACAAGCAGCGGGCCCTGGCCGGCTACGAGCGTTCCATCCAGTACGGCATCGAGCTGCTCGGCAAGCGCGCCGACGGCTTCACCGAGGCCCGCAAGAACGCCGAGACCCTCCGCAAGTGGCTCCGGGAGAACTTCGTCGACAAGGAGGACGCCGGCGCGCTCCTCTGGCTCGGCTACGCCTGGGTCGCCCGCACCAACGTCGCCAAGGACGACCCGGAGATGGTCGCCGAGCTCTGGGTCGGCATCACGCTGGTCCAGCGCTCCGTCGAACTGGACGAGACCCACGCCTTCGGCAGCGGCATGACCATCCTCGCCGCCTACCACGCCCGCACCGCTCAGGCCGAGCTCGACCAGTCCAAGCAGCTCTTCGACAAGGTCTTCGCCCTCACCGGCAACCGCTCCCTCCTGGCCAAATTCAATTATGCGGCGCGTTATCTCTGCGCCAAGGCGGACCACGAGGGGTACAAGAAGACGATGCAGGAGATCCTTGACGCGGGGGATATCTTCCCTGAGCAGCGGCTCCAGAACGCCATCGCCAAGCGCCGCGCCCGGCGGTACCTTGGGCCTGCGCGCATGGCCGAGGTGCGCGAGGATTGCGGCTTCCCCAACTGAGGGAGGTCTTTTGTATCGATCGCAGGGATCCTCCGTCCAACCTGCCTGGTGAGGTAAGCATGTCGCTGGTTCGTAAGATCTCCATGGCCGCGCTGCTCGCTGCGGCTGCATTCGTGGGTACATCCGAGTCCTTCGCGGAGGACAAAGAGCTGCATTTGGGCACCCTGGCTCCCCGCAAGAGCCCCTGGGGCAAGGTGTTCCAGGCCTGGCAGGACGAGATGGCCAGCCAGGGCAAGGGGCTGACGCTGAAGTTCCACTACGGCGGGCAGCAGGGGGACGAGGAGGCCATGGTGAGCAAGATGCGCTCGGGGCAGCTCGCCGGCGCTGCCATCACCTCCGTGGGGTTGAGCAAGATTTACAAGCCGATTCTGGCGCTTCAGATGCCGGGCCTGTTCACCACGTGGGCCAAGCTGGACGCCGCCCGCGAGGCGATCAAGGCCGACGCCAACAAGGGCTTCGAGGACGCCGGCTTCACCATCCTGGGCTACGGCGATGTCGGCATCGCCCACGTGATGTCCAAGGGCTTCCCGGTGAAGGTCCCTGACGACCTCAAGGGCAAGGCCCCGTACATGTGGTCCGCCGACGAGATCGCCCCCAAGCTCTTCCAGGTCATCGGCGGCGTCACCCCGGTCCCCCTCTCGGTCACCGAGGTCCTCCCCAAGCTCAACGCCGGCGCCGTCAACGTCGTCAACGCCCCCGCCCTGGCCGCCGAGCAGCTCCAGTGGGCTCCCAACCTCGACCACATCAACGTGCGGCCCTCCGGCTTCGCCATCGGCGCCCTCGTCGTCAAGAAGAGCGCCCTCGATGGCCTCTCCGAGGACCAGAAGCGGGCCCTCCTCTCCACCGGAGCCGCCGCCGCTGGGGTCCTCACCTCCGAGATCCGCGGCAAGGATGCCTCCGCCTTCGGTCGCCTCAAGAAGAAGATGACCGCCGTCGAGCCCTCCGCCGAGGACGTCGCCAAGTGGCAGGACGTCTTCAAGCGCACCCGCGAGGAGCTCAAGCGCGGCGTCTTCAGCCCCGACCTCGTCGCCAAGCTCGAAGGGATGGCCGGCTGAGCCTTCGCCTCCTCCGCGCAGGAGGCGCGCTCGCCCTCCTCGCCACCCTCTCCTGTGCTCCGACCTCCGATCCCCTCGCCTTCGCCCTCCGCTCCGGTGCCGAAGGCGAGCGGGTCCTCGCCGCCATGGATGACCCGGAGACCGCCCGCGTCGCCGCCGTCGCCCGCCTCCAGCGCCTGGAGGAACTCCTGCGCCTCGCCCCCGAGGAGCGGCAGACCCGCGCGCTGCTCGCCCGCGCCTGGGCTCGCTACGCGCTCCTCTTCCTCGAAGACGACCTGGAGGACGCCCGGGATCGCGGCCACACCCCCGACCTCGCTTACCACGCGCTGCGGGCCCGCAACGCCTACGAGCGCGCCATCCACCACGGCCGCGAGGTCCTCGACGGGGCCGCCTTCGAGGCGGCGGTCGCCTCCGACGCGCTCCCCGCCTTCCTCGCTTCCCGCCGCGACGACCCGTGGACGATCCTCTGGCTGGGCGCTGCCTGGATGGGACGGCTGCGGGTGGCCACGGAGAACCATCGTCAGCTCGCCGCCCAGAGCCGCGTGGGCGAGCAGCTCCTGGAGCATGCCATCTCCCGCGATCCAGCCCGCGCGGGCCCCTGGGGGCACCTGCTCCTGGGGCTGTGGCGCGGGCGTGCTGGCGGCGAACCCGAGCAGGCCCGCGCTCACTTCGAGCAGTCCGCCCAGCTTGCCGGGGGCAAGCTCCTCTTTGCTCCCCTCTTCCTGGCGCGCTTCGCCCTCTGTCAGCGCCAGGACAGCGAGCGCTGGGAGGCGCTCCTGCGGGAGATCCTCGACGCCCGCGATCCGGCCCCCGAGCAGCGCATCGACAACGCCATCGCCAAGCGCAAGGCCGCCCGCGATCTCCTCGGCCCTCGCCGCTCCCAGTGCACGCCGTGAGCGGACCGCTCACGACGTACCCTCAGGGATCACCCCCAGGAAGCGGCGCGCAAGGCGGCGACGCGGGGGCCCCCGTCGACACGGAGCGGTCGGCCAGGGACCGCCCCGCAGGGCACGCAGCAGGGCTCGACGCCCTCCGGTGTCTTGCAAGTAGCGCAGTAGCTGGTGGGACCGCAGCCGCATTCGGGGGAGGTCTCCGTACACCCTGCGTTGACGAACCCCCCCCCGGCCGCGCCTCCGCTGCCTGCTGCGCCCGCCGAGCCCGCCGTACCGCCGGAGCCTGCCTGACCGCCGGAGCCTGCCTGACCGCCGGAGCCCGCC
>CAZSDX010000513.1:0-5283 GCA_964605685.1 uncultured Polyangiaceae bacterium | reverse complement strand
TGAGCTTCAGCGTCGGCGAGCCCGAGCTGTCGCGGCTGGCGTTCGCCCACGGCCACAACCTCATCGGGGTGGCGCTGTGGCTGCTGCTGTTCCGGCGGAGGCTCGGGCCCGCGCTGCCGGCGCTGCTGCTGCTGGGGGCGGGGCTGGCGCTGACGGGGAGCGGGGCGACGCTGCCTTTGGCCGCCGGCGTCGGAGGGCTCTCCTTCGCGGGGCAAAACCTGGTGGACGTGGCCGTCTGGATCGCCCCCGGGGTGCCGCTGCGGTTCCTGGCGGGAGCGGTGCTGAGCTACGTGTTCCTGCAGGCGGTCCACTACTCGGTGTGGCTGGCGTGGATCCCCCAGGAGGACACCCGCGCCGAGGGGACCACGTCGTTCCGGATGAGCCTCCGGTCGCTCCGGCAGGATCTCGGCGGGCTGCTGGTCCCGGTGGTGGCCCTGGCGGCGCTGGTCCCTGCGGCGGCGCTGCTTTTCGGGGCCTCCCTCACCCGCGACGTGTACCTGTCGCTGGCTTCGTTCCACGGGTACCTGGAGGTGGCGATGGGGTTCTACTTCCTGGTAGCTCCGGGGGCGCTGCGGCGCGCTGCCTGAACGCTGGCCGCCGCCTGGCGGCCAGATCGCCGCTCTGCGGGAGAAAAACAAGGGGAAATCACCCGGACTCGCCCTGGCACGGCGAGTGCTATCCTTCCCTCGCATGAGCGACGTGAACAATCCGGACGCCACCGAGTACCTGCGTTTGATCTGGAACGAGATGAAGGTGCTCAGCCAGCAGTCCCGCGCCACCAACGCTCGCCTGGACCAGACCAACGAGCGGTTGGACCAGACCAACAAGCAGCTCGATCAGGTCAAGGAAGAGCTGAGCGCCAGGATCGACCAGACCAACGAGCGGCTAGACCAGACCAACGAGCGGTTGGACCGGACCAATGCCCGGCTGGATCGCGTGGTGCAGGATCAGATCCACATGGCCAACGCCTTCCTGAGGATGGAGGGGGCCATCGAGCGCCTCGACCAGAACCAGCGCAAGACCACGGAGGTGGTGGAAGGGTTGCTGCGGGAAGTGCAGAGCCTCAACGGCCGCCTCGATCATGTGCTGGTCGGGCCCATGGGCCAGCAGGTACGCGATCACGAGGAGCGCCTGTCCAGGGTCGAGAAGCACCTGGGTCTGACCTCCTCGTCGTGAGGCTCAGGAAGGGTCCTGGCGGCGCGCGCGGGTGATGGCGTTCTGGATCATGATTTCCTGCTGGAGCGGGTCCTCCCAGCGGCGCTGGGCGGCCTGGCTCAGGGAGTGGAGTGGGTCGAAGTAGAGGTAATAAGCGCCGTGCTTGACCGCGGGGGAGGTGAAGACGCTGATGCCGGTCTCCCGGTCGTAGTACTCGTAGCTGTGGACGTCGCGCTTGCCGCCGCCGCCGGGGGCGTCGACGACGAAGACGGGGGTGTTGAAGCCGGCGGTGGCGCCCCGGACGTGCTTCTCGATGTAGAGGGCGGTATCGAGGGGAGTACGCAGGTCCTCCACGCCGCGCACCAGGTCGTGCATGTAGACGTAGTAGGGGTGGACGTTGACGTGGCCGAGGCGCTTGATCAGCGTCTGCATGGTGTCGACGTCGTCGTTGACGGCGCGCTGGAGCACCGCCTGGTTGCGGATGGTGACGCCGCGCTCGAAGAGCAGGTTCATGGCGTCCTCGGTGATGCCGGTGATCTCGTTGGGGTGATTGAAGTGGGTGTGGAGGACGACCTCCTTGCGGAGCTTGCGCCCCCGGTCGACGACGCCGACGAGGGCGTCCCGCCAGGCATGATCGGTGAGGATCTTCTGGGGCATCACCGCAGGCCCCTTGGTGGCGAAGCGAAGCCTGCGCACGTGGGGGATGGCCAGCAGCGCGTCGCCGATCTCGGTGATCTGCGAGGCCCGGAGGTTGTAGGCGTCGCCGCCGGAGATGACGATGTCCTCGAGCTCGGGGCGAGAGGCGATGTAGGCGAAGGCGCGCCGCCACCGATCCTCGTTGGCCCGGAGGTGTACCTTCTCGACCTCCTCGGTGTCGATGCCCACGGCGTAGCTCCGGGTGCAGAAGCGGCAGTAGACGGGGCAGGTGTCGAGCGCCAGGAACAGGGCCTTGTCCGGGTAGCGGTGGGTCAGCCCGGGGACCGGCGCGTCCCCCTGCTCGTTGAGGGAATCCAGGTGGAGCTTGGGGTGATCCGGCAGCAGCCTCGACCCCAGCGGGATGAACTGGCGGCGCAGCGGGTCGTTGTAAGGATCGCTCCAGTTGATCAGGCTCAGCAGGTAGGGGGATACGCGCACGCTCATCGGCGCGTGGCGGAAGCCCTCCGCGGCGTCCTGGATGAAGGCCGTCGGCACCAGCCCCCGGAGCGCTTCCAGCAGCTTGTCGGTGCGGGTGATGGAGTGCTTCGACTGCCAGGTGTGGTCGAGGAACGTCTCCGCGCTGACGTCCGCGTAGGCGGGGATCGATCTCCAGAACTCGTCACGGCGGAGCTGACGGTAGGCGAGCGTGGACGGCGCGACCGGGGGCTTCAGCGCCGCCGGGGCAGGCTCGATCGCGGGGGCGGTGGTCTCGGTCCCGGCCTGGATCACGGGGAGTTGCATGGGGGGCGTTTCCCACGAAGCACCCCGTCACGCAACCCCCTCCCCGGGCCGCGCGCCGCGTCATTTCCCGAGGTATCTCGTTTTTTTCGAGGCGCCCTGTAAGCCTCCTCCTCGGGGGTCGTTTGGAGGAGCAAGAGGACGAGGCCATGAAGACCAAGAAGAAGCCGTCGACGTTGATCTGGGCCCTGGTGGCCCTGGGGGCGATCCTGTCCGGTTGCGCCAAAGGAGCGCCTCCGCCGAACGAGCCCTCCTACGGCCGCGCGTCCACCGCGGAGGCGCCGCCTCCTCCGCCCGCTGGCGAGGAGTACGACGGCGCCCCGGCGGCCCAGCCGGCGGCCCCTGGCGACGAGGCGTACCGCAAGGAGGCGTCCCCGGATCGACCTGGGCTGGCGACCCACTGGGGGGAGACCCGCACCTCTCACATCCGCTCGACGACCTTCCATCGGGCCAGCTTCGACAGCCCCTCGGCCACCGCGACCCTCTGGTACAACGACGGCGAGGGGGCCCGCGCCCAGGCCGCTGCCGAGGGGTACCGGCGCTCCGACCGGGGCGAGCTGGGGATGGCCCAGAGCGGCGTCGTCCTCTCGCTGCGTGACGAGTACGGGCGCACCCTGCCGGGTTACCAGGTCCGCGACAAGACCTTCGCCATCGGCGAGGCCGGCGCTCGCTACACCGTCTGGCTGGAGAACCGCACCCCCGCGCGCTTCGAGGTGCTGGTCTCCGTCGACGGCCTCGACGTGATCGACGGCAAGCCCGCCAGCTTCGGCAAGCGCGGCTACATCCTCAACCCCCACGCCTCCCTGGAGATCGACGGCTTCCGCCAGAGCGAGTCCACCGTGGCTGCCTTCCGCTTCGGCAGCGTCCGCGGCTCCTACGCGGCGCGCAAGGGCGACGACCGAAACGTCGGTGTCATCGGCGTCGCCCTCTTCCACGAGCGCGGCTTCCCCATGTGGCCCTGGGATCCCCAGGAGATCGAGCGCCGCCGCAACGCCAATCCCTTCCCGGGCCAGTTTGCCACCCCGCCTCCCTGAATCAGGGTCTGGTGAGGGGCTTCACGTCGAGGATCGCCGGGGGAGGGTCGAGCCCCAGCAGCGCCGCGAGGGTCGCCGCGTAGACCGCGCTCGTCGCTGGCTCCTCGATCACCCGCCCAGGCCCTATCCGGCCCGGGGCCCGTGCCAGCACCGGCACCGTCCGGTCGTAGAGGTACGGCGTCCCGTGGCTCGTCCCAAACCCCGGGACGTAGTCCGCGTCGAAGAAGCAGCCGGGCCTCGGGAGCACGTAGAACTCCAGATCTGCCCTCTGCGGCATGCTCCGGCAGAGCAGCGCATCGACGGACTCGTCGCCCCGCGGAGGGCACACCTCGGGGCGCTGGCGGACGTCGATCAAGCGCTCCACGCAGGGGTTCTTCCTCGCCGCTGCCTCCAGCGCCTCGTGGAGCTTCTTCCTCCTTGTCGGCGGGAGCTCCTTCGCCGGTGGCGTCAGGAACACGTACGGGTCCGCCAGGTTGTGCACCCACTTGCCCTTGCCCAGCGCCTTGACTGCGGCCTCCTCCAGCTCCCGGGCCATCGTGTCCATCAACAGCCGCCCGCCCTTGGCGCAGACCCGGTTCCATCGATCCGGGGGCTGCTGGCACCAGGGCCTCGCCCCCGGGGTGTCGTGGGTCTCCGGCAGCGGCGTGGCCCCGTGGTCCGCGCTCAGCACCACCGCGTAGCCCGACGGACCGAATCGCCTGTCCAGCACCTTGAAAAAGCTCGCCAGCGCCCGGTCCAGCCGCAGCAGGTTGTCCCAAGCTTCCCAGGAGTCGGTCCCGAAGATGTGCCCCACGTAGTCGCTCGACGAGAGCGAGATCGCCAGCAGCGTCGGCACCTTGCCGGCCTTCTCCTGGAGCGCCGCCGCCGTCGCCAGCGCCAGCACCCGCTCGTCGCCCACCGGGCTCGCCCGGAACGCCGACGCCGGTGACCTCGCCTTCTGGAATACATGGGGAAACGTCCGGCCAAACCCGCCCCAGTCCCCCTCGCCCGGCTGATCGTCCGGTGTCCTGCTGTGGGCCTTGAGCCAGGGAACATCCAGCGGCTCCCAGGGGGCCTGCCGGGCCGCCTCCGTCGCCGCAGCCGCCCCTGCCTCCTTCGCCCACCCCGGGAGCTGCCCCCCGTACGGCGTCGAGGTCACGAACCCGTCCAGCGCCGTGTCAAACCACAGGCACCCGTCCGCCTTCCGACCGCACCCGAACAGCGCCCCTCGATCCTTGATCGACACCCCCACCACGAAGGACTCCGGGCGCGCTGCCTTCAGCCGATCCGCGATGGTCTCCACCCGGAGCCGCGCCAGCGAGGAGCCCGCTTTTTCGAGGGGTCCAGAGGGACCAACAAGCCGGACCTCCCCGTCCTTCAGGATGGACACCCGCCCTGCTCCCTCCGGCACCTCGTTGGCGAAGATCCCGGACTCCGCGGGCGGGACCCCGGTGAACAGCATCGCATGCCCCGGCGCCGTGTCCGTCGCCGCGTGCGGGTGACGGGCGTCCTCCACCCACGTCCCCTCCGCGCGTAGCCGGGCAAATCCTCCCTCTTTCGGCAGCTCAGGGAGCCGCTCCCGGGCCACCCAGGCGCCGAGCTGATCCACCACCAGGGCCACCACCACCGGGGCCGACGCGCGCTCCGGTCGGGACGACACCGACGCCTGCGGCGCCGCGCT
>CAZSDX010000512.1:0-5317 GCA_964605685.1 uncultured Polyangiaceae bacterium | reverse complement strand
GGGACCGGCGGGGCGGCGGGGGAAGGCGGCGGAGCCGGAGGGGCAGGCCCGGGCGGAACGGCGGGCGCGGGCGGCGGGGAGAACTGCTGCGCCACGGTGAAGTGCGGGGGAACGAACCCGATCTGCGTGGAGGGAGAGTGCTTCGATCTGAAGAAGGGCGAGTGCTTCAGCGACGAGGACTGCGGGGGGAAGAAGTGCAACGGGGTGATCGTCTGCCCGTGCAACGCGGACTGCGACGCCCCGACGACGCCCGGCAAGTGCGAGGGGACCGCGACGAAGGACTGGGACAAGTGCGGGGCCCCCGGCGACTGCACGTTGCAAGCGAAGGGGTGCTGCGCGCCCTGCGGCATGCCAGGCATCGACGACGTGGACGCGGTGAACCAGTCCAAGATCGACGAGCACCAGAAGGACGTATGCGGGGAGGAGCTGCCCGTCTGCCCCGCCTGCGCCACCATGCCCAACCCGGATCTCCTGGCGGCCTGCGCGCTGGGTCAGGGGAAGTGCGTGGCGCTGGAGGTCTCCAAGAGCAGCTTCGCCGCGTGCACCAAGGATGAGGACTGCATGCTGCGGGCGGCAACCTGCTGCGGGTGCGGCCCCTACGACAAGGAACAGCTCCTGGCGCTGAACAAGGGGCAAAACGCGGCCTACGCGAGCGAGCTTGGTTGCGATCTGGTGAACTGCGCGCCCTGCGAGAATCCGGAATTTCCGGAGGGGGTCAAGGCGGTCTGCGACCCCCAGACCAAGCACTGCCGCGTCAGCCCCTGATCGGGCGCGTCCTGCCGTGTGCTAGCGTTTCCCTCGATGACCAAGGCGACGAAGGCGCTTCTGCTCGCGGTGCTCTTGCTGGCGGGGGTGCTTCACGGGGGCTGCGGTCCGGTCGTCGCTCCGGCCGAGGAGGAGGCCGCGGGAGCCGGGGGCCAGGCGACGAAGCCAGACCTCTGCCAGCGCCCGGGGGCCCCGGATTTCTGCGAGGAGTCCCCCGCCCTCGGGCGTCCCTCGACCTGCATGGGAGGGAAGCCCGACGGGCAGTGCACCCCGGACCTGGAGGACTGCTCCTGCGCCGACTGCGCCGAGGTAGCCCGGTGCACGGAGCGGTGCATGGAGGACGACCTCTGCGATCAGGAGGGCGGCGAGGACTGTAGCTGCGGGGATTGCGCGGGGAAGGTGAAGGGGTGCGCGCCTGTCCCGGTGGGATGCGTCGACAACGGGGTCTGTAGCCCCCTGGAGGACGACTGCACCTGCCCCGATTGCCGCGAGAGCCCCCACTGCCAGGGCTGCACGGAGAACGGCTACTGCGTCGAGTTCCTGGAGGGATGCTCCTGCGGGGATTGCTCCGGGCTCCCTCGCTGCGCGCCTTGAGGCTTCTCGGGGCGAGGGAGGGTAATACCCTGGGGTCATGGCTTCTCCGCGCGGTTCCCTCGCCTTGCTCGCTGTGGTCGCCCTCCCGGCGGCGCTGCTGTACGCCTGCTCCGGCGCCGGGGCGAGCGATCCCCAGGCGATCTCGCCGTCTGCCGGGGGCAGCGGCGGGGAGGGCGGTTCGGCGGGCGGAGGGGGGGAGGCGGGGAGCGGAGGGAGCGTCGCCGCCGGGAGCGCCGGGAGCCTGAACGTGGGGGGGAGCGGGACGCCGCAGATCGATCCGAAGACCTGCGACGAGGCCCGGGACGCGCGGAGCTACTTCGGGTGCGATTTCTGGCCGACGGTGCTCGACAACATCGTACGCCCCGACTTCGACTACGCGGTGATCGCGGCGAACGCGGGCGAGCAGGAGGCGGAGGTGGCGGTGGAGCGGGCGGGGACTTCCATCGGCACGGTCAAGGTCCCGCCCGGGGCGCTGGTGAAGATGTACCTGCCGTGGGTGCCGGAGCTGAAGGACGTGACCTCCATCGCGCCCGGATGTCCGACCAACGTGAAGACCGCGACGGTCCATGCCAAGGGGGGCGCCTACCACGTCACCTCGACGCGGCCCATCGCGCTCTACCAGTTCAACGCGCTGGAGTACGCCGGCAAGGGAGGCCCCGCAGGGAAGACCTGGTCCACCTGCGAGACCGACACCTGCTTCGGACAGATGGCCGGCGAGTGCTTCTCGTACACCAACGACGCCTCGCTGCTGCTCCCGTCGACCGCCTGGAGCGGCGCCTACCGCGTCGCCGGCGCCCCCGCCTGGCACCGCCCGCCGGATCTCGACGAGGAGGGCAACGGCTTCACCTACCCGCCTTACGTGGCCATCACCGCGTCGCAGGATCAGACCAAGGTCGAGGTCCAGCTCTCCGGGACTGCCTCCATCGCCGGGGGCTCGGGGCTCGCCAGCATCCCCGCCGGAGGCAAGGCGAACTTCACCATCAACCGGGGGGACGTGGTGCTCCTGGTCGGCCAGGGCAAGGACAAGGTGGACCTCAGCGGTTCGCTGATCCTCTCGTCGGCCCCGGTGCAGGTGCTCACCGGGATCTCCTGCACCAACATGCCCCACAGCAAGGTCGCCTGCGATCACCTCGAAGAGACCGTGCTGCCGGCGGAGACCCTGGGGAAGCACTACTTCGTCACGGCGCCGTCGGGCCCCTCCGGGCAGATGCTCGGGCACATCGTCCGGATCTACGGCAACGTCGACGGCACCGCGCTCACCTACCCGGGGGCCAACCCGGGCGGTCCCTCCACGATCAACGCCGGCCAGGTGGTCGAGCTGCCCCTGTCCACGACGGACTTCGAGATCGTCGGCAGCCACGAGTTCCTCGTGGCCTCTTTCCAGGTCGGCGCCGGCCCCATCGGCGGCAACCAGAAGGGCGATCCGGCCCAGAGCTTCGCCGTCACCGTCGAGCAATTCCGCAAGAATTACGTGTTCCTGGCGCCGGACGACTACGACGAGAGCTACGCCGACGTGGTGCAGCCGATGGACGCCAAGCTCACCCTCGACGGTGCTCCCGTCTCCGCGACCCCCACGCCGATCAGCTCCGGCTACGGCGTCGTCCGCCTCAAGCTGGGCCCCGGTCAGGGCGGCGCCCATGCCCTCTCCGCCGACAAACCCGTCGGCCTCCAGGTGCTCGGCTACGGCGCCTACACCAGCTACCAGTACCCCGGCGGCCTCAACCTCGGCCTCATCGCGCCGCCTCCCATCAAGTGAGCTACCGGATCGCCGTGCAGCTCAGCCGGCAGGCGATGTCCCCGTTGTAGAGCGTCCACACCTGCTCCGGGCGGAACGGGAACACCCGGGCCCACTCCTCCCCCGCCGCCAGCACCACCACCCGCGATCCGTGGAGCGTCCGGGCGACGGCGCTGAACTCCTCCACCAGCCCCGGCTGGAGCGCAAGCCGCTGGCCGTAGGGCGGGTTGGTCACGAGCCAGCCGGGCTGCCGCAGCGGCCGCAGCTCCGAGAGCGGCCGGCAGAACCAAGAGGCGCGCACCCCGGCCCGAGCGGCGCTCTCCCGGGCGATCTCCACGGAGCGCTCGTCCAGGTCGGAGCCCAGCACGAACGGCGCGGGCGGCGGCCTGCGCTCGCGGGCCTCCCGGCGAAGATCGGCCATCGCGCGCCGCTCCAGGTCGCCGTGGCAGGCCCACCGCTCGAAGCCGAAGCGCTCGCGGAGCGCCCCGGCGGGCACCCGGGCGGCCCAGAGCGCCGCCTCCAGCACGAAGGTGCCGGAGCCGCACATCGGGTCCACCAGCGGGGAGCGCCGGTCCCAGCCGGAGAGCCGGAGCACCGCCGCCGCCAGGGTCTCCTTGAGGGGAGCCTCGACGCCGGCGACCCGGTAGCCCCGCTGGTAGAGCGGATCGCCGGACAGATCGAGGTACACCGTCGCCCGGTCGTCGACCAGGTGGACGAAGACGCGCACGTCCGGGTCGTCGAGGTCGACGGAGGGGCGGGCGCCGTGGCGCTCCCGGAGCTGGTCGACGATGGCGTCCTTGGTGCGCTGGGCGATGAACTGGGTGTGGGTCAGCGCGCTGGAGCGGCACGAGGCGCCGACCGCCAGCGTGTGCCGCTCCGTCAGCCAGGGAGACCAGTCGACGCCGCGCACACCATCGTAGAGCGCGTCCGCCGACGGCGCCTCGAAGGAGGCCAGCGGGGTCTGGACGCGCACGGCGATCCGGCTCTCGTAGCAGGCCCGGAACCCGTCGCGCAGCGCTCCCTCGAAGTGGACGCCCCCCCGGTCGGCGCGCACCCCCCGCAAGCCCAGCTCCTTCAGCTCATCGCGCAGGGCGCCTTCCGTGCCCTTCGCCGCCGCCGCGAAGAAGCGCATCGCTCAGAGCCCCTTCGCTCGGAGGTATTTCACCAGCTCGACGTAGAAATCGAGGTAATCCCAGTCGTTGAGCAGGCTGGGTTTGTCCCCGAAGAGGTGGCCGATCTCGTCGAAGTGATCGGCGGGGACGCACCCGAGGAACTGCCCCCACCGGGCGCTCTCCACCTTCACCAGCCCGTCGTGGGGCGCCGGCGTCAGGTCGATCCCGTCGAGGATCAGCCCCGGCACCGTCAGCAGCGTCTCCAGGCCGTCGAACTGCTTCTTGGTCTTGGCCACGAAGGGAGGCTCGACCGGGGAGAGGCAGTCGTTGCCGCCGGGGTGGCTCTTGCTACGCCCGGAGAGCGACTGGTACACGACGCCGGGTTGATCCGTGTACTTGGCGTTGAAGGCGGTCATCTCCTTCTCGGAGAGCTGCACCATCGACTTGCTCAGGCTGGTCTGGTTGCCGGCGGCGTCGTAGAGCGGGATGCCGACCAGCTTCACCAGCCCGTCGATCAGGTCCTGCGCCCGGGAGTCGCTCACCAGCCCCAGCGCCACGTCCGCGATCCGGGTCCCCCGGTGCGGCGTCGCGAAGGTCGTCACCGAAGCCACCAGGTCCGGTCGCCGATGCGCCACCACCCGCGCGTCCAGCCCCCCCTGGGAGTGCCCGATCAGGTTCACCTTCCCCCTTCCTGTGAACTGGGTGATGGCCTCCACCTGCTCGAGCAGCGCCTCGCCCCGGATGTCCGAGTTGTTGAACGGGTCCACCGCGGGCGTGTACACCTCCAGCTCTCCCTCCGCGTTGAGCCGGTCCTTCACCTTGTAAAAGTAGGTCACGAAGTTCAGCCCCGCGAACTCCTCGAACCCGAAGAACCCGTGGGCCAGCACGATCGGATACGGCGCGCCCTTCGGCTCCACGGTCGCCCCCGCCTCGCCGCCCTGCCCTGCCTCGCCGTCGCCTGCGGCCCCGGCCTCCCCCGCAGCGCCTCCCTCCTGACCGCCCTGGCCGCCCTCCCCTGAGCCGCCGCCCTTTCCCCCGTCCTGCCCGCTCTTGCCTGCCGCGCCGGCCTGGGCGGCACAGGTGGCCGGCGTCCGGTAGTTGTAGCAGTTCG
>CAZSDX010000511.1:0-5318 GCA_964605685.1 uncultured Polyangiaceae bacterium | reverse complement strand
CTGCCGCCGCTCCCGGCCTGGGTGCCGCCCTCCCCGTTGCTGCCCCCCTCCCCGTTGCTCCCGCCCTCGCCGGCGCTCCCCCCGTCCCCTGCGGTGCCCCCGCCGCCTGTCCCGGCCTGGCCGTTGAACATCGGGCTGGCCTCGTCCGACTCGCCCGAACAACCCGCCCAGCCCCCCAGGGCCACAAGAACCAGCGAGAGAGCCCCTACCTTGGTGTTGTTAAACATACATCCACCTCCAAATTGGTGCTGTTAGTACAACGTTCAAGTTTCAGCAAGCTCCGGGTGAGTCGCGCCCCCGGGGAGGAAGAATTGGGCCTGGAGCGAGGGGAGGTGCTACCGGGGCGAGGTGCGTCTAGGGATCGATTTCGGGACAACCCGCACCGTCATTGCCCACGTGGACCGGGGAAATTACCCGATCCTGAGCTTTCACGACGAGGAGGGGGGGGCCTGCGAGTGGTACCCGTCGGTGGTGGCGGAGCGGGGCGGGAAGCTTTGTTTTGGCTTCGAGGCGCTGGAGAAGGCGAGGGAGGGGGGCTGGTCGTTGGTGCGGTCGTTCAAGCGGCTGATGTCGGAGAGGCACCTGACGGCGCAGGGGCAGGTGAAGGTGGGCGGGAGCACGCTGCCGGTGAGCGAGCTGCTGGTGCGGTTCCTGGGTTCGCTGAGGGAGGCGATCCAGACGCGCTCGAACCTGGCGGCGTCGCTGCGGCGAGGGGGAGAGATCGAGGCAGTGATCGCGGCGCCGGCCAACGCGTTCTGCACCCAGCGGTTCCTGACGCTGGACGCGTTCCAGCGGGCGGGCTTCCAGGTGCTGGCGATGCTGAACGAGCCGTCGGCGGCGGGGTTCGAGTACACGCACCGCTACCGCAAGACGCTGAATTCCCGCCGGGAGTACGTGGTGGTCTACGACCTGGGCGGGGGCACCTTCGACGCCTCGCTGGTGCACATGCACGGGCGGCACCACGACGCGGTGGTGACCTCGGGGCTCAACCACCTGGGCGGCGACGACTTCGACGCGAGGCTGGCGGAGCTGGCGCTGGAGAAGGCTGGGCTGCTGGGGGAGCGGCTGTCCAGGAGGGCGCTGCTGCGGCTGGTGGACCTGTGCCGGGAGGCCAAGGAGCAGCTCAACCCCAACTCCCGCAAGGTGGTGGTCGACCTGGAGGAGGCGCTGGGAGAGGACGCGCCGGAGCCGGAGGTGGTGATCCCCGCCCAGGAGTACTACGACGCCTGCGCGCCGCTGGTGGAGCGCACCATCGAGGCGATGCTGCCGGTGATCCAGCGGCTGGACGGGGAGGTCCCGCGGGAGCTGGACGAGGACGCGATGGCGGACGTGGCCGGCATCTACGTGGTGGGCGGGGCCAGCGCCCTGCCGGTGATCAGCCGGGTGCTGCGCGCCAGGTTCGGCCGGAGGGTCCACCGCTCCCCCTACCCCCACGCGGCGACGGCCATCGGGCTGGCCATCGCCGGCGACGAGGGCGCCGGCTTCGAGCTATCCGATCGATTTTCCAGGAATTTCGGGGTGTTCCGGGAGGCACAAGGGGGCCTTGAGGTCGCCTACGACCCCATCTTCACCCGGGAGATGGAGCTGCCGCGCCCCCACGAGGGCCCCCGGACCTTCCGCCGGGTGTACCAGCCGGTGCACAACGTGGGTCATTTCCGCTTCTTCGAGTGCTCGGCCTTCGACGAGCACGGCACCCCGAAGGGGGACATCGCCCCGATGACCGAGGTCTATTTTCCCTTCGATCCCGCGCTGCGTGCCCGGGAGCAAGAGCTGGCCCGGGTGCCGGTGCAGCGGTTGGCGGGGCCTCCTCCGCGCATCGAGGAGCAGTACCGGGTGGACCACCACGGCATCGTCGAGGTGACCATCGCGGACCTGGACAGCGGCTACCGGCGGTCGTTCCGGCTGGGGGCGCTGGCGGCCTGATCAGGCGCCGGCCTCCTCCTGCTCGACGGCGGGCGGCTCGGGGGTCTGGAGGTCGACGGCGGGAGGGGCCGGGACCGGCGCCGGCGCCGGGGGCGGGGGCTCGTCGGCGCGGAAGATCGCCTCCAGCATGGTCCCGTTACGCTCGGCGGAGAAGACCTCCTCGACCCAGCGGTCCGCGGTGGGCAGGTCGGTGCAGCCCTCGATGAAGCTGCGCTGCTCGGGGCTGAGGGGGATCCTCCGGAGGTCGAGGTAGCGCAGCAGGGAGCGCGCCTTGCCGCGGGCCTCGGCCTGGGCTTCCACGGCGCCGACGAACTGCGAGAAGGCCTCGCTCCGGGGCAGATCGTTTCGCATGGCACGGATATGCGCCAATTGCGTCGCGCTGAGAAGCTGGAGCGTGGCCTGGAGCCACCAGGAGCGCTCCGCCGCCGGGATCTCGTCGATCCGGGCCAGGAGCGCCACCAGCGCGGTGCGGGTGCGGGGGCCGTCCTTGCGCTGGATCCCCCAGGCGGAGAGCAGCGCCGCGCGGGGAGGGCCCTCCAGCAGGGCCTCCGCCTCGTCGAGCCCCACCCGGAGCACCACCGGAGCCAGCGTCTGCCTGGTCCCGAGGGGGCCCCCCAGGTGGAGGACCTTCTTGGCCCAGCGCGCCGTGTCTCGGGAGGAGGTGAGCACCAGCAGGTCACCGCCCGACCCGACCCGGCGCGCCACCTCCGCCAGCAGCAGGGGCCAGGCGGCGCGGTCCTGCTCGCTGGGATCCTCCAGGACCCGCAGCGCCACCCAGCCGCGGGGCCCCTGGAAGGTCGGCAGGGGCATCCCCGGCAGCAGGGTCAGGGGGCCTTCCAGCTCCGCGTCGGTGAGCTGGAGCACCAGGCTGCGTAGCAGCTCCGGCTCGTGGCAAAGCGCTGCCTCGACGATCTCGGCTCCGATCATGCGGGCGCAGCCTAGCCCAGACTGGCCCGCCTCGTACCCCAGGAACGACGCGCCGCCCCGGGGTCGCCCAATTTGGCCCGGCGCCGGCCGGTGCTGCACCCTGCCGTCCATGTCGCCGCTCTCCCGCAGGGGCGCCCTGCTGGCGCTGCTCGCCCTCGGGTCCGCGGGGCTCGCCGCCCCGGCGGAGGCCCGGCCCCGGCGCCCCAAGATCCGCTGGACGATCCTGGTGCCGGAGCGCCAGGACCGCCCGCGCATCGAGGCGCTCCTCAAGGAGATCCTGGAGAAGGAGACCCGCAAGGCCCGCTGGGGCAAGGGGTACACCGACGAGGTGCAGGCCACCATCGACGTGCGGGAGCTGAGCACCCGGGTCGACGGCGCGGTCGCCCGGGTGACCTGCTCGGCGCTGGGGAAGATCAAGGAGCTGGGGGTCGCCCGGAGCCGCTTCAGCTACGGCGGCAAGGCGGAGCAGCGGGCCCAGCTGGAGAAACACATCCTGGAGCTGGTCGCCCGGGGCATCATCGTGCGCCTGGCGGAGCTGGCCCGGGAGAAATACGACGGCTGGAAGGTGACCCGGTGAACCGAGGGGCCGAGGTGGACGCCCCGGGCGGCCCTTGCTAGACGGGGCGCCCCCTCATGCCGCAGCCTCCCTCGCCCCCGCAAGCCCCCGCGACCTCCGCGGAAGAGAACCTGATCGCCGTGCGCCGCGCCAAGGCCCAGGCGCTCCGGGACCGCGGCGAGAACCCGTTTGCCAACGACCTGGGCGGCCCCCTCGACGAGCTGGGGCCGCTGCGGGCCCGCTTCGACGACGCCCGCAAGCGGGACGACAAGGGCACCCCCACCAGCCGCTACGACCGGGAGCACCCCCTGCTCCAGGCGCCGGAGCCCGCGCGGGTGGCCGGGAGGATCCTGTTCTTCCGGTCCTTCGGCAAGACGGCGTTCGCCAGGATTCGCGACCGCACCGGCGAGCTCCAGCTCTACTTCCAGGTGGCCCCCGGCGCGCTGACGGAGGCGGAGATCGCCCGGCTCGACGACCTGGACCTCGGCGACCACGTGGAGGCCACCGGCCTGCCCATGGCCACGGAGAAGGGCGAGCTGTCGGTGAACGTCCGCTCCTTCCGGCTGCTGACCAAGGCGCTCCGGCCCCTGCCGGAGAAGCACAAGGGCCTGGTGGACGTGGAGCAGCGCTACCGCCAGCGCTACGTCGACCTGATCGCCAACCCGGAGGTCAAGGCGGTCTTCGAGGCGCGCTCCCGCATCGTCCAGGCGGTGCGGCGCTACCTGGACGGCGAGGGCTTCGTCGAGGTGGAGACGCCGCTGCTCCACACGGTGATCGGCGGCGCGGCGGCCAGGCCCTTCACCACCCACCACAACGCCCTCGACCTCGACCTCTTCCTGCGGATCGCCCCGGAGCTCTACCTCAAGCGCCTGGTCGTCGGCGGCTTCGAGCGGGTCTACGAGATCGGGCGGAACCTCCGCAACGAGGGGATCTCGACCCGCCACAACCCCGAGTTCACCATGGTCGAGTTCTACGAGGCTTACGCCACGTATGAGTCACTGATGACCCGCACCGAGGCGCTGATCCGGAGCGTGGACGCGGCGCTCCGGGAGGCGATGCCCGCCCACCACGCCGCCTGGAGCAAGGATCGACCCTTCACCCTCGACGAGCCCTTCCGGCGGCTCCCCATGAAGGAGGCGGTGGCAGCGGCGCTGGCGAAGGCGGGGCTACCCCCGGAGGTGCCCGGGCGGGTGGCGGCGGCGGACGCCCCCATCAAGGAGTGGTCCGGCAAGAGCCCCCGGGCCAAGAAGCAGATCGACTGGGCGAACTACCGCAAGGGGGCCCAGAAGTGCGAGAGCGAGGGGGAGCGGCTCTTCGCCGCCTACGAGTACCTGGCCGAGCCTTTCCTGGCGGAAGATTACCGCTCCGCCGACGGTTCCCGCAGCCTCCCCGTGTTCATCCTGGACTACCCCTTCGAGGTCAGCCCCCTGGCCCGCCGCAAGGACAGCGACCCCAGCCTGGTCGACCGCTTCGAGCTGTTCGTCCACGGCCGCGAGCTGTGCAACGCCTTCAGCGAGCTCAACGATCCGGACGACCAGCGCAGGCGCTTCGAGGACCAGGTGGCCAAGAAGTCCCGCGGGGCCGAGGAGACCATGGACTTCGACGAGGACTACGTCCGCGCCCTGGAGCACGGCATGGCCCCCACCGCCGGCTTCGGCATGGGCATCGACCGGCTGGTGATGATGCTCACCAACCAGCCCAGCATCCGGGACGTGATCCTCTTCCCGCTGCTCCGCCCGGAGAAGGGTTGATGACCCTCCACCCGGGCCTCCTCGCCCTCTTCGCCCTCACCCTGCTGTCGCTGATCCTGGTGGTCCGCAGGGCGGCGCAGCGGGCCCAGGACGCCACCCCCCTCCGGGTCGCCGGCGGCGTCACCGCCCTGCTCGTCGCCCTGGCCCTGACCCTCGGCGCC
>CAZSDX010000510.1:0-5320 GCA_964605685.1 uncultured Polyangiaceae bacterium | reverse complement strand
AAGCCTACGAACGCTGGGAAAAGCGCGTCAAAACCCAGGCCTGGCTCGATGGCAAAGCCGAGGGCGAAGCCAAGGGCAGGGCCGAGGGCGAAGCCAAGGGCAGGGCCGAGGGCAGGGCCGAGGGCAGGGCCGAGGGCAGGGCCGAGGGCAAGGCCGAGGGCAAGGCCGAGGGCAAGGCCGAGGGCAGGGCCGAGGCGGTGGTGATGCTGCTGGAGAGCCGGGGTCTGCGGGTGACCAAGGCCCAGGCCGCGCAGATCCTGGCCTGCACCAACCTCAAGCAACTGGACCGGTGGCTCGTCGGCGCGATGTCCACCGAATCCACCGTAGCCCTGCTCGGAACCGCCTCCAAGGCTCGACGCCCTCGACGGTGACTTTCCGCGGGGACGTCTTGGGGCTTCTCCTCAAGCGCCCTGGGTAGAACCCCTCGTGGTACCCTCTGCCCAGTGAGCCGATACCTGAAGGAAGCCGAGGCGCTCGTCGAACTGGCGCAGAAGGAGGAGGCTGCCGTCGGAGGAGACGTGAGGAGCGGAAAAGTGAAGAGTGCGAAGAGGGTGGAGGTCGAGGCGGAGTTGGGGCAACCAGTCTGTCGGAGGAGGTCGATTTTTACCGTGCCAGCCCCACCGTTGAAGTTTTTCCGGAACGTCCGCGGGGGTAGGGGCGCAAGATCTTGCGCCCCGACGACGCCACCACGAGCCCCCCTGGAAAAACTTCAACGGTACGGTGGGTACGGTATCTCACGACCTGCGCCAGAGAGGCTCTGCCGCTCGCGCATCATCCGGGCTAAGCCCCGGCCATGACCCCTCCCCGCCTCGCCCCTGAGGTCCTCGCCCCAGCAGGCGACGAGGCCTGCCTGGAAGCCGCCATCCAGGCGGGCGCCGACGCCGTCTACCTCGGGCTCCAGGGGTTCAACGCCCGGGCCCGCGCCGCCAACTTCGACGGGGACGCCCTCGCCCGCTCCCTCGACCGGCTCCATCGCCACGGCGTCCGGGGCTACGTCACCCTCAACACCCTGGTCTTCGACGCGGAGCTGCCCGCGCTGGAGGCCGCCGTGGCCACCTGCGCCCGGGCCGGCGCCGACGCCATCATCGTCCAGGATCTCGGCGTCGCCCGCCTCGCCCGCCAGATCGCACCGACCCTGGCGCTCCATGCCTCCACCCAGATGACCTGCACCGACGCCGGCAGCGTCCTCCTCGCCCGCGACCTCGGCGCCGAGCGCGTCATCCTGGCCCGCGAGCTCTCCCTCGGCGACATCCAGAAGATCCGCGCGGAGACCGACGCGGAGATCGAGGTCTTCGTCCACGGCGCCCTCTGCATCGCCTACTCGGGCCAGTGCCTCACCAGCGAGGCCATCGGCGGCCGCAGCGCCAACCGCGGCGCCTGCGCCCAGGCCTGCCGCCTCCCCTACGAGCTGGAGGTCGACGGCGTCCTCCGGCCCACCGACGACCGGGCCTTCCTCCTCTCCCCCGAGGACCTGGAGGCCAGCGCCCTCGTCCCCCGCCTCGTCGACCTCGGCGTCTCCTCGCTCAAGATCGAGGGGCGCCTCAAGGGCCCCGAGTACGTCGCCGCCACCACGCGCCTCTACCGCCGCGCCGTCGACGCCGCCGTCGAGCGCCTCCCTTCCTCCCTCGAACCGCTCCGCGCCCGCGCTCTCCAGACCTTCTCCCGCGGGTCCGGCCCCGGATTCCTCGCCGGCGTCGACCACCAGCGCCTCGTCGAGGGGCGCTCCTGCGACCACCGCGGCCTCCTCGCCGGCGAGCTCCTCGGCCTCCGCTCCCACCGGGGGCGCCCCTGCCTCGCCTCCCGCCTCGCCGCCCCCCTCCGCAGGGGCGACGGCGTGCTCGTCGAGGGGGCCCTCGGCGGCGCCGGCGAGGTCGGCGGTCGTGTATGGAACATCTGGGATCAAGGGCGCGACGTCGAGGAGGCCGGCGCCGGCCGGGAAGTGCTCCTCTGGCTCGGCCCGGAGCGGGCGCTCCCCCACGCGCTCCCCCCGGGGCGACGCCTCTGGAAGACCAGCGCCCCCGCCGTGGAGGCGGAGATCCGCGCCGAGATCCGCCAGGATCCCCACCGGGAGCGGCTGAACCTGGCGCTCCGCGGGGGGCTCGGGGAAGCGCCGCGCCTCGCCGGGGTCACTGCCCGGGGCGCCTCGGCAGAGGTCGTTCTTGACACCACTCTCGCGACCGCAGAGAAGGCGCCGCTGACCCGGGAGGCGATCCAGGAGAAGCTGGGCAAGCTGGGGGACACGCCCTTCGCGCCAGGGGAGCTGGAGGTGGATCTGCCGCCCGGGACGACGCTGCCCCTGTCGTCGCTGAACCGGGCGAGGAGGGCGCTGGTGGAGGCGCTCCAGGAGGGACGGAGGAAGGTCCATCCCGTGGAGGAGGGCGCCGGGGCGAGGCTGCGGGGCGAGGCTTCGCCGCCGGAGCGGGAGCCTCCGGACGGGGGCCTGTTCGTGCTGTGCCGGACGGAGGAGCAGGCGCAGGCCGCGGTGGAGGCGGGGGCGGACGGGGTGTACCTGGATTTCCTGGAGCTGACGGGGACCGGGGCGGCGTTCCGGGGGCTGAAGGAGCGCGGGGCGCGGTGGGTGGGGCTGGCGCCACCTCGTATCCGGAAGCCGGGGGAGGAGAAGATCGACCGGTACCTGGCGGGGCTGACCCCGGACGGGGTGCTGGTGAGGGGGCTCGGGGCGCTGCGGTCCTGCGGCGAGCTGGGGGCGCAGGCCATCGGGGATTTTTCGCTGAACGTGGCGAACCGGGTGGCGGCGGCGGAGGTGCTGGGGCGAGGGCTCGCGGCGTTCACGCCGTCCTTCGACCTGGACGCGGCGCAGCTCGCGGCGCTGCTGTCGGGCCCCTTCGGTCCCTGGGCGGAGGTGGTGGTGCACCACCCGATGCCGCTCTTTCACATGGAGCACTGCGTGTACGCGGCGCTGCTGTCGGAGGGCCGGGATCACCTGACCTGCGGGCGCCCCTGCGAGCTCCACAAGGTCTCGCTGCGGGACCGGGCGGGGATGAGCCACCCGGTGGAGGCGGACGTGGGGTGCAGGAACACGGTGTTCCACGCGCGCCCGCAGAGCGCCGCGCAGCTCGTGCCGGGGCTGCTCCAGGCGGGCGTCCGGAGGTTCCGGATCGAGCTGGTGCGGGAGGACGCTGCGGCCACCGCGAGGCTGGTGGCGACCTACCGGGCGCTGCTCGGCGGCGAGGCGAGCGCCGCGGAGGCGTGGAGGCAGCTGCGGGTGGAGGGGGGCTACGGCGTGGTACGGGGCTCGCTGCGGGTGCTGGGCTCGTGAGGGAGGAGGCAAGGACGAGGCTGCTCGCGCTGCGGGAGCGGGTCGACGCGCTGGACGACGCGGTGCTTGCGCTGGTGGCGGAGCGTGCCGCGCTGGTGGCGGAGATCGCGGCGCTGAAGGCGGCGGAGGGGGTACCGCTCAAGGATGAGGCGAGGGAGCAGGCCATCGTGGAGCGGCAGCAGGCAAGGAGGCCGCCGGGGCTGACGGCGGCGGCGGTGGAGGCGGTGACGCGAGCGGTGCTGGCAGCCTGCTACCCCACCACCAGGCCAGGGCACTGAGCCGGGCCTCGGCGCTCTCCGGGCTGCTCCGCCGCGGTCACTGGTTCTGGCGGCAGTCGGGGGTGTTACTGGAGCCGTCGCTGTTCTTGCCGATGACGACGGTTCCGTCGGGGACGCGAGCGGGGATATCGGCCGTCTCCGAGATCACCGTGCGCCCGGAGCGGGAACCGGAGAAGATCGCCGACAAGGGCGACGCCCCCAGGGACGACAAGGACGACAAGAAAGGGGCGCGGAACACCGGCGTCGGGCGCCCGGTGCGCCACGACCCACCGCCCACCGCCACCCCCACGGCGACGCAGCCCCCCGCCCCGACCACCACCGAGAGCCCGGGGCTCAAGGTCGATCCCGGCAAGAAGCCCAAGCGGAACATCGACAAGGACGTCCCCTACCCGTTACCCCCAGAGCCCCCGCTCGCCCAGCCAGTCCACCAGGAAAAGGAGCAGCGGGGTGACGGGCTCCGTGCCCTCACGCGCGAGGGCAAGGAGGGCGTCGCGCTCGATCCAACGCCCCTCCTCGACCTCCTCGGGCTGGAGCACGAAGGGGCCCTCGTGGCGCGCCCGGTAGAGGCGGAAGTGCTCGTAGTGGAGGCCGGCGTGGGGGGAGAACGCCCCCAGCTCCTCGATGGGAGCCTGGACCCCCAGCTCCTCGTGGAGCTCGCGGGCGGCGACCTCGCGGTAGACCTGATCGAGGTGCTCGTCGGGGCCCGCGGGGTAGTCGGACTCCTCGACGTGGCCTGCGACGGAGTTGTCCCAGAAGCGCGGGAAGGTGATCTTGTCCCGGTGGCGGCGCTGGACGTAGAGCTGCCCGGCGGCGTTGAAGACCAGCACGTGGACGCTCCGGTGAGGGAGGTGGTTCTGGTGGATGGTGCGGCGATCCTCCCAGCGGAGAAAGCGGTTGGCCTCGTCGACGACGGCGATCCGGTTCTTCATGGGGGACATGGTGCCGGAGAGCTTGACCGGGGGGTGGGGGTTTTCTAAGGGTGGCGCCGCGATGCGCGAGGCCAGCGGCGGATGAACGGGCACAAGGGCCCTCTGGGGTTCCTGTACGCGGGGGTGGCCTCCGGGGTCCGGGTCAAGCGACCGGACCTGGCGCTGCTGTTCTGCGAGGTGGACGCGGTCGTCTCGGGGTGCTTCACCCGGTCGAAGGCCCGGGCCGCGGCGGTGGAGCGCTGCGCGGCGCTGGTGCCCGGGGTGGGGGCGAGGGCGGTGGTGATCAACAGCGGGAACGCCAACGCGCTGACGGGCCCGGAGGGGGCCGAGGCGGATCGGCGGATGGCGGCGGCAGTGGCCCGGGCGCTGGGGGTCCGCGACGAGGCGGTGCTGACCTGCTCCACCGGGATCATCGGAGTGCCGCTGCCGGTGGAGAAGATCGAGGCGGCGGTGCCCCGGCTGGTGGAGCGGCTGGGAGGCGAGGTGGAGCCCTTCGCCGAGGCGATCCACACGACGGACCGAACGCTGAAGATCGCCTCGCGGGAGCTGTTCGTCGGGGGAGACCGGGTGCGAGTGCTCGGGGTGGCGAAGGGCTCCGGGATGGTGCACCCGAACATGGGGACGGTGCTGGCCTTCCTGCTCACGGACGCGGCGGTCAGCCCGGAGACCCTGGAGGCGCTGCTCCAGCGCGCGGTGGACGGGTCGTTCCACCTGCTGAGCGTGGACGGGGATAGCTCGACGAACGACGCGGCGCTGGCGCTGGCGAGCGGGCTGGCGGAGAACGAGCCGATCACCCGGGTGGACAGCCCCGACGGGGCGGCGCTGGGGGCGGC
>CAZSDX010000509.1:0-5336 GCA_964605685.1 uncultured Polyangiaceae bacterium | reverse complement strand
TCGCCGTCCCCGCCGACCGCGCCGCCCCGCCGAGCAGGCCGTCCGCCGCGCCGCCTCCCCCCTGCGCGACCACGACTGGCTCAGAATCTCCCACAGAATCCCCCTGTTCGGCGTCGACTTCGACGAGAACAACTACCCCCAGGAGGCCACCCTGGAGCGGCGCGCGGTCAGCTTCTGCAAGGGCTGCTACCTCGGCCAGGAGGTCGTCTGCCGGCTGGAGATGCGGGGCCACGTCCACAGACGCCTCGCGGCGCTCCGGATCGAGGGCCAGAACCCGCTCCCCCCCCGCGCCCCTGCCCTGGCCGCCGGCGCCGAGATCGGCCACGTCACCAGCTCGGCCCTCCACCCCGAGGGCTTCACCGTCGCCCTCGCCATGCTCAAGTTCGCCCACGCCGAGCCCGGCTCCGCCCTGGAGATCGACGGGCGCCCCGCGACGGTGCTGGAGCCCCCCCGGTGACCCCCCGCGCGAGACACCCGGGTCCCGTGGTCGAGAGCATGCTCGACCTGGTGGGCGGGACTCCCCTGCTCAAGCTCCGCAAGCTGTCCCCCCCGGGCGGCGAGGTCTGGGCCAAGCTGGAGACCCACAACCCCAGCAGCAGCATCAAGGATCGCCCCGCCCTGGCCATGGTGGAGGCCGCCGAGCGTGCGGGTCAATTGAGACCTGGCGGCACCGTGGTGGAGGCCACCAGCGGCAACACCGGCATCAGCCTAGCAATGATCGCCGCAGTGCGGGGCTACCGGTGCGTGCTGGTCATGCCGGAGGACATGAGCCTGGAGCGGCGCTACATCCTGAAGGCCTACGGGGCGGAGGTGGCGCTGACGCCGGCGGTGGAGGGCATGAGCGGCGCGGTGCGCCGCGCCCGGGAGCTCCTGGCGACGATCCCGGGGGCCTGGATGCCGAGGCAGTTCGACAACGAGAACAACCCGAAGGCCCACGCGGCCTCGACAGCGCTGGAGATCCTGGAGCAAACCGGCGGGAAGCTGGCCGCCTTCGTGGCAGGGGTCGGCACCGGCGGGACCCTGACCGGGGTAGGGCGGGTGCTGAGGGAACAGCTCGGCCAGCAGGTCCGTATCGTCGCCGTGGAGCCGGCGGCGAGCGCGGTGCTCTCCGGCAAGGAGCCGGGGCTCCACTCCATCCAGGGGCTGGGCGCGGGCTTTGTCCCGGCCATCCTGGATCGGGGGCTCATCGATCAGGTGCTGACGGTGACGGACGCGGAGGCAGAGCGGATGAGCCACCGGCTCGCCCGGGAGGAGGGTATCCTGGCAGGCCCGAGCGCGGCCGCCAGCGTGCATGCGGCGCTCGAGGTGGCCTCCCGGGGGGCCGGGCTGGTGGTCACGATGCTCTGCGATTCCGGGGAACGATACCTGTTCTGAGGGGCGTCTTGACGGTACAATGGTTGAATAAGTACGCTGCCTGAGGTGCCCAAGGTGAGGCTGTCGACGAGGAAAACGTGAGCGAGTTTGACGAGAAAACGCGCGTCACGGCGGTGGTCCCGGCCCCCAGCGTCCGCCGCCGCGGCAGCGACTGCCTGGTCGTCATCTACACCAAGGACCAGAGTCTCCTCGGCAAGCGCTTCGTCCTGGAGCAGAGCCCCTTCCGGGTGGGACGGGGCAGCGACAACCACGTCGTCCTGGAGGGCGACAGCGTCTCCCGGCGCCACGCCCACTGGGAGCGCCGCGGCGAGGCCTGGTGGATCGTCGATGATGGCTCCACCAACGGTACCTACGTCAACGACGAGCTGATCGCACGCCAGCAAAGCCTCCAGAACGGCGACCGCATCAAGATCGGCGGCATCATCTTCAAGTACCTCAGCGGCGAGGACGTGGAGAGCCAGTACCACGAAGAGATCTACAAGATGACCATCATCGATGGCCTCGTGCAGATCTACAACAAGCGCTTCCTCTACGAGGCGCTCGAGCGGGAGATCACCCGCGCACGCCGCCACGCCCGCGACCTCGCCGTGGTGATGTTCGACATCGACTTCTTCAAGCGGATCAACGACCAGTTCGGCCACCTCGCCGGCGACTACGTGCTCAAGGAGCTCGCCAAGGTCGTCCAGGCCCGCATCCGCCGCGACGAGATCTTCGCCCGCTACGGCGGCGAGGAGTTCTCCCTGGTCCTCCCGGAGACCTCCCTCCAGGGCGCCTACACCCTCTGCGAGGCCATCCGCGAGCGGGTCGCCCAGTACCGCTTCGCCTTCCAGGGCGAGCACATCCCGGTCACCATCAGCATGGGCGTCACCATCCTCCAGGACACCGACCGGGTCGCCCCCGACGTCATCGCACGCGCCGACGAGAAGCTCTACGAGGCCAAGCGCACCGGGCGCAACAAGGTCTGCGCCTTACCCCCCCGCTGCCCTCAGCTCCGACCGCACCCGCATCAGCGTCTTCCCCAGCATGTTCTTGCCGCTCCCGTCGCCCCCGTCGCCCCAGTAGCGATCCCTCGTGGTGTGCTCGACCAGCTCTTCCTCGCCGGTCCCCAGCAGCAGCGCCTTCAGCTCCTCGTGCTGCTCGAACTTGGCCCGCACCACCTCGTGCATCACCTGGTCCTTCACCGACTCCCAGTCCCGCCGCAGCGGCCTGCTCCGGTCTCGCCCCATCCTCGCCGCCTCCCCGGGGCCCTTCGCCCGCCGGATTGCCTCCTCGTGGAGGGTGCCCTCGAACTTCTGCGCCTGGAAGTAGTGCTCCGACGTGGGCCAGCGCTTCCCCTTCAACATCACCGGGTGCGCCGAGAAATTCGAGAACCCGCCGTAAGCTGCCCGGG
The DNA here is from genome assembly GCA_964605685.1 of uncultured Polyangiaceae bacterium. GTDB lineage: Bacteria > Myxococcota_A > Polyangia > Polyangiales > Polyangiaceae > JANWXX01. The sequence continues at coordinate 2,572 of CAZSDX010000509.1, read as the reverse complement.
CGCTGTAGAACCGTATCGCCATGCCCCTCACTCACGGGAACCCCTACCGATCCTGACGGCGCCGGATCATGCTACGCCCTCCCCGCAGCCCCGAGCTTGGCGCCTTCCATGACCGTACACCTCCTCGAAAAACTCCTCCGTGAGCGTATCCTCATCCTCGACGGCGCGATGGGGACCACCATCCGCACCTACGGCATGAAGGAGGCCGACATCCGGGGCGACCGCTTCGCCTCCTCGAAGAAGGATCTGCTCAACAACGGCGATCTCTTCTCCCTCACCCAGCCCGCCATGATCGGCGACATCCACCGGCGCTTCCTCGAAGCCGGCGCCGACATCATCGAGACCAACACCTTCGGCGCCACCAGCATCGTCCAGAGCGAATTCTTCGTCGACGACCCCAGGGAGCACGGCGGCCGGAAGGACCAGGAATTTTACCAGAGCGTCCTCGAAAATCCTTTCCTCCGCGACCTCGCCTGGGAGATCAACGAGCAGTCCGCTCGCCAGTGCCGCACCTGGGCCGACCGCGTCGCCAGCAAGGACGGGCGCCCTCGCTTCGTCGCCGGCGCCATCGGCCCCCTCACCGTCTCCCTGTCCACCTCCCCGGACGCCGACGACCCGGGCTTCCGCGTGGTCACCTTCGACCAGGTGAAGGCCGACTATGCCCTCCAGGCCCGCGCGCTCCTCGCCGGCGGCGTCGACGTGCTGCTGGTCGAGACCATCTTCGACTCCCTCAACGCCAAGGCCGCCCTGGTCGCCATCGCCGAGCTCTTCGACGCCGGCGAGCGCCGCGTCCCCGTCATGGTCTCCGCCGCCGTCGGCCGCGGCGGCGAGACCATGATCTCCGCCCAGACCGTCGCCGCCCTCTGGAACGCCGTCGAGCACATCAAACCCCTCTCCATCGGCCTCAATTGCTCCCTCGGCCCGGACCTGATGTACCCCTTCCTGGAAGAACTCGCCCAGAAGGCGGACGTCGCCGTCTCCTGCTACCCCAACGCCGGCCTGCCCAACCCCCTCTCCCCCACCGGCTTCGACCTCGGACCCGACGACATGGGGCGCTACCTCCGCCAGTTCGCCGACGGAGGGCTGATCAACATCGCCGGCGGCTGCTGCGGGAACACCCCGGAGCACATCGCCGCCATCGCCCGCGCCCTCGGCGGGCGCCACCCCCGGGAGCTGGCCGACCAGCGCGCCACGCTGATCGCCGTCCCCGAGGAGCCCTTCCGCCCCTTGCGCCTCTCCGGCTCCCAGCCCTTCGTCCAGCAGCCCGGCGTCTTCCTGATGATCGGCGAGCGCACCAACGTCGCGGGCTCGCCCAGGTTCGCCAGGCTCATCAAGGAAGGAAACTTCGAGGAGGCCGTCAGCGTCGCGCGCCAGCAGGTCGACAGCGGCGCCAACGTCCTCGATATCTGCATGGATGACGGCATGATCGACGGCGTCGCCGCCATGTCCCGCTTCCTCAAGCTCCTGGGCAGCGAGCCGGAGATCGCCAGGGTACCCTTCATGATCGACTCCTCCAAGTGGGAGGTGATCGAGGCCGGGCTCAAGTGCCTCCAGGGCAAGGGGATCGTCAACTCCATCTCCCTCAAGGAAGGCGAGGAGCGCTTCCGCGAGCAGGCCCAGGCGGTGCTCCGCTACGGCGCCGCCGCGGTGGTGATGGCCTTCGACGAGCAGGGCCAGGCCGCCACCTTCCAGGACAAGATCCGCATCTGCAAGCGCGCCTACAACATCCTCGTCCACGAGATCGGCTTCGCCCCCGAGGACATCATCTTCGACCCCAACGTCCTCACCGTCGGCACCGGCATCGAGGAGCATGCCACCTACGCCCTCGACTTCATCGAGGCCACCCGCTGGATCAAGAAGAACCTCCCCCACGCCAAGGTCAGCGGCGGCATCTCCAACATCTCCTTCAGCTTCCGCGGCAACAACCCCGTCCGCGAGGCCATGCATGCCGCCTTCCTCTTCCACGCCATCCAGGCTGGCCTCGACATGGGCATCGTCAACGCCGGCATGCTCGAGGTCTACGAGGAGATCGACCCCACCCTCCTCGCCCTCGTCGAGGACGTGCTCCTCAACCGCCGCCCCGACGCCACCGAGCGCCTCGTCGAGCACGGCGAGCGCCTCAAGGCCGCCCAGGCCGGCGCCAGCCCCTCCGAGAAGAAGGAAGAAGCCTGGCGGGCCGCCCCCGTCGAGGAGCGCCTCGCCCACGCCCTCGTCAAGGGCATCGACAGCTTCATCGACCAGGACACGGAAGAAGCCCTCCGGAAGCTCGGGCGCCCCCTCGCCGTCATCGAGGGACCCCTCATGGACGGCATGAGCGTCGTCGGCGACCTCTTCGGCGCCGGCAAGATGTTCCTCCCCCAGGTGGTCAAATCCGCCCGGGTCATGAAGAAGGCCGTCGCCTACCTCACCCCCTTCATGGAGGCAGAAAAAGCCGCCCTCGCCGCCGCCGGCCAGGTGACACGCTCCCAGGGGAAGATCCTCCTCGCTACCGTCAAGGGCGACGTCCACGACATCGGAAAAAACATCGTCGGCGTCGTCCTCGCCTGCAACAACTACGAGGTCATCGACCTCG
>CAZSDX010000508.1:0-5341 GCA_964605685.1 uncultured Polyangiaceae bacterium | reverse complement strand
GAGAGGATTTAGGTTCCGACGCCTCGCGGCGTGGGGGTTCAAGTCCCTCCTTGCGCACAAGTCCTTGAAATCACAGGGCAATCCCCTCCCCTCCCGGGCCCTCGACAGAGGGGCCCTCCGGGGGTTCCGGTCCCGAATCCGGTCCCGATAGGCTTCCCCTTGCAGTCGCCGTCGAGGGCAGGGCACCGGGCGGGCGGGTCCAGCGCCAGGAGCGCCGCACGAGCCCCCTCCGCCTGCGGGTGCAGGTCGTGATCGGTGGTGCCGGCGCTCCGGTGCCCCGCCAGCAGTTTGTTACGCCTGTGGTGGAGAGGTAAACGGCCTTGCACCTAACCTCGACAGAAGTAGGGGCGCAACCTGTTGCGCCCCTACACCCTCCGCATGGGTAAAAAAATAATCCCCTCCTTTGTCGAGGTTAGACACAAGGCCCGTCCGGCCCTTTCTGCTAGGATCCGGGGTGTTCTGCCACCCCGAGAGGACTTAGGTTCCGACGCCTCGCGGCGTGGGGGTTCAAGTCCCTCCTTACACGCACCATCTTCGCCCATGAGCCCCCTGTACGCCGGCCCCCTCTCCCCGCTCTGGGATGGGCTCGCGCCCCTGCTACGACGAGCGCGGGAGGTCGATGTCGCCGTCGCCTACGCCACCGTCCAGGGGGCCCGGCTGCTGCGCGGATCGCTGGAGCAAGCGCTCCGGGAGGGCGCCCGCGTGCGCCTTCTTGTTGGCTCCTACCTGGGCGGGACACGACCCGACGCGCTGCGAGAGCTGCTCGTCCTCGGTGGGATGGGGGCGCTGGTCCTCTTCATCGCTGACCCACACTTGCACTTCCACCCCAAGGTCTATCGAGTCGTCGACGGCGACGGCTTCGAGCACCTGTTTGTCGGGTCGTCCAACCTGTCGCGGAGCGCGCTCCTCGGGGGTCCGCACGTCCACGAGTGGACCCTCGGCCTCGAACGCGCGCAGGCCGGTCCCCTGATCGACGAGGCCCGCGAGCACCTCGAACGCCTGTTCGCCTCCCTGGGCCAGCGCCTGACGCCGGAAGAGATCGAGCGCTTCGAGGAGAACCTGGCGCAAGCTCCGGCGCTCCCGCCTGCGGCCTTGCTCGACCCCGAGGAGCCTCCGGAGGGGTCATCGTTGACACCCAACGAGGCCCAGCGGCACGCCCTGGAATCACTGGCGCAGGCTCGCCAGCAGGGGCATCGGCGCGCGCTGGTGGTCGCCGCCACCGGCCTCGGCAAGACCTTGCTCGCCGCCTTCGATAGCCGAAACGTCCTCCCGGCGGGGGGCCGCCTCCTGGTGGTTGCCCACCGGCGAGGGCTGCTCGACCAGGCGGCCTCCGCCTTCGGCAGGGTGCGGGGAGACCACGAGTCGCAAGGGTTCGTCGATCAGGCCAGCAAGCAAAAGGACGCCGACCAGGTCTTCGCGTCGATCTTTTGCCTCGATACCTTCTCGGACCAGGAGCTTCGTGCCTTCGATTATGTGGTCATCGACGAGGCCCACCACGGCGCCGCGGCGAGCTACCGCCGCCTGTTCGAGGTGGCCTCGCCGCGCTTCTTGCTGGGCATGACCGCCACCCCCGAGCGCCTCGACGGCGCCGATGTCTACGCGCTCTTTCACGGCGTCGTGGCCTGCGAGGTGCAGCTCCTCGAAGGTATCCAGCGGGGCTGGCTGGTTCCCTTCGCTTACCGCGGCGTTCGGGATCCGGTCGACTACGACCAGCTCTCCTGGACCGGCGGAAAGCTCGGGTACTCCGCCGCTCAGCTCGACGCCGCGCTGCTCTCCGCGGCCCGCACGCGGGTTCTCCTCGCGGAGATGGGTGCTCCGCACGTCGATGCGTGCCGGACGCTCGTCTTCTGCGTCTCCATCGCCCACGCCACGCACACGGCGGAGGCGCTGGTCGCTGCTGGCTGGCAGGTCGCCCAGGTCCACAGCGGCCCCGGGGCGCTTGCCCCCGCCGCGGCCATCGACGCGCTCCGGCGCCGGCAGGTTCAGGCCATCGTGGCGGTCGACATGTTCAACGAGGGGGTCGACATCCCCGAGGTGGACCGCATCGTGATGCTGCGGCCGACCGACTCGCCCACGGTCTTCCTGCAGCAGCTGGGACGAGGTCTACGCAAGGCCCCGGGCAAGGAGCGCCTGCTGGTCGTCGATCTGGTGGGGAACCACCGCCGCGCTGTGCAGAGGCTGACGTGGCTGGGGGTCGGGGAGGGCGTCGTGCGCAACGCTCCCGCCGGGCAGGCGCTGCAGGTCAAGCTGCCCGGCGGGAGCGAGGTCTCCCTCGACGTGGATGCGCTCGACGCCGTGCAGGCCGTCTCCCGGGCCCTGGGCGGCCCGCGCGCTCGGCTCCGCGACGCCGTGGTGCGCCTGACCGAGCAGGCCGGACAGCGCCCGAGCCTCTCGGCGCTTCTGTCCGAGGCCGGCCTGTCGCTGACGACCCTGCATGCGCTGTTCGGAACCTGGCTGGAGCTTCTCTCGGCGGCGGGGTGCCTGTCCGACGCCGACCGCAGGCTGCGAGCCTCCCCGGAGGCGGTCGCCATCCTGGAGGACGTCGAGGCGACCGAGATGACCGGCCCCCACAAGATGATCCTGCTGGGCGCCATGGGCCAAGACAGGCGCACCACGGTCTCCTTCGCCAAGGCGCGGGAGCTTTGCCCGCGGTACGCCGCCGGGCTTGATGCCTCCCTGTGGTCGTCCATCAACCCGAAGAAATTCCCGGCCCCTTACCCTGTGGACATCCTGGTAGGAGCTCATGGCTCCTGGTGTCGCCGCGAGGGCGAGACGTTCTCCCTCGCCTTGCCGCCACCGCTTGAAGTGGATCTCCTCCCTGCGATCGCGGAGCGCGCCGAGGCCCGGCTGCGCGCGTGGCTCCGGAAGAAGAACCTCCCCGAGAAAGCCGCGAAGAGATGACGACGGACACGGATGCCTGGTACACGGCCCACGTCGAGGCGTTCCTCGACGCGACCGCGCACGTCGACATGCGCGCCCTCCACGACCCCTTTCTGGCGCTGTTGCCGTCGGGAGCAACCATCCTGGACGTGGGGTGCGGCTCCGGGCGCGACAGCCTGGCGTTCGCGCGGCGAGGCTTCCGCGTGGTGCCGATGGAGCCCTGCGAGGCGCTGGCCTCCCGGGCGGAGGCGCTCCTGCGGCAGCCGGTGGCGCGGAGGCGTGCGCAAGAGCTGGAGGAGGTCGCGGCCTTCGACGGGATCTGGGCCTGCGCCTCGCTGCTGCACGTCCCGGCGAGGGAGACCCCGGCGACGCTGGCCAGGCTGGCGCGAGCGCTCCGGCCGGGAGGGATCCTCTACGCATCCTACAAGCTGGGCCAGGGAGAACGGGAGGGAGAGCGGTTCTTCCACGACCAGGAGGAGGACTCGCTGCGCGGGTTGCTGGAGGGGGCCTCGCTGACGATCCTGAAGCTGTGGCAGACCGACGACGCGAGGAAGAACCAGGGTCAGCGCTGGGTCAACGCCCTGGCCAGCCGCACGGACCGCTAGCGAGGCCCGAGGCTCACCGCTCGCCGCCGAAGAAGCGGGCGAAGGGCACGGCAACCGGGAGGCCGTCGAGGGCGACCTCCCAGAGGTGCCGGAGCAGGGGCAGCTCGTCCAGGGAAAGCTGACCCCGGAGCTCGTAGGCGGCCAAACCGGCGCGGAGCGTCTCTAGGATGTCGAGGCACTCCAGGGTGGCCCCCTCCATGCGGGCAACGGCGTCCGGGACCGACAGGCCCATCCCCAGCAGCTTGCCGAAGCGTCCGGTGCGTCCTCCGTTGGTCGTCACGTCCAGGTCACCCACCCCGGGCAGTCCGGAGGCGCTCCGTGGATCGCCCCCCAGCGCCCCGACCAGCAGACCCATCTCCCGGATCGCCTGGGCAAAGACCGCGGACTCGTGGTTGTGCATGGCGACGCTCCCGGGGACGCCGCCGCCCCGCTCATGGATGCCCAGCGCGAAGGCGATCCCCATGGCGTAGGCGTTCTTCAGCGCGGCGCACGCCTCGACGCCGATCACGTCCTCGCTGGTGAAGACGTGGTAGTAAGGCCCCCGCAGCAGCACCGCGAGGCGATCCAGGGTGGGACGATCTTGACCCGCGAGCACCACGCAGGTCTCCACGCGGCGAGCGAGCTCTCCGGCGATGCAGGGGCCCGCGATGGCCGCAGCGTGGACCCCCAGCTCCGAGGAGACCAGCTCCGGGAAGGAGATCAGCCGGTCGTCCCGCCGCTCGAGGCCCTTGGTGATCAGGAAGATCGGCCAGCGCGCCGCGGCGAAGGGGCGGAGCTGCTCGATGGCCCACCGCACCCCCCGGGAGTTGACCCCCAGCGCCACCACGTCGGCGCCGTCGAGCGCCGCGGGGAGCTCGTCGTGGTGGAAGGCTCGGACCGCCCCCGGCAGCGGGTACTTCAGCCTGAGGTGCTCCCCGGTGCGCCGCAGGTGATCGAGGATGTCCCGATCCAGGTGCGTCCCCACCAGCCGCACCTCGTGCCCGCGATCGACCAGCGGTAGCGCCAGCGCGCTACCCATCATGCCTGCCCCGAGAATGACCGTCGTTGCCATCGCGGCGCATCCTCGCTCCCCGGGCGAATCCGTGGCAAGCTCCCGGGTGGGTTTTGCAAGACACCATTCCGGCGTTGTTCCCGAGGAGATCTCGCATGTCGCTGAAGGCTCGTATGGTTCGTGGGCTCGGTCTGTGGTCGTTCGCGGTGGCGTTGCTCGCGTGTGACTCGTCGAGCGAGGAGGAGCCGGCGGGCAAGGCAGGGGCGAGCGGGAGCGCCGGGGCGGGCGGCGGGGCCGGGCAGAGCGGTTCGGACGCGAAGGATCAGTGCCAGAACAGCGAGGACCTCGGGTGGCTGAAGGGCGAGGTGAGTCCTGGGCAGACGGGGCGCGATCTGGCGCGGGAGAAGGCGGGGGACTGCGGGCTGGGTTGCCTGAGCGACAAGGCCCCGGACCAGTGCGCCATCGACTGCATGCTCAAGGAGGGGGTGAAGCTGTCGACCGGCTGCGCGGGCTGCTACGGAGGCATCGTGCTCTGCACGATCAACAACTGCCTGCCCAAGTGCATCGACGATCCGCAGGCGCAGGGCTGCAAGGATTGCCAGGCCGCGGAGGGCTGCGACGACAAGTTCTACGCCTGCACGGGCCCCCTCGACTGAACCTCTCGCCCCGCCGTCACCGAGGAACACCATGGGATCTCCGTTCCGGGGGAGCCGAGCGCTCCGTTCCGTCCTTACCTTCGCGGCGCTCGTCGGGTCGCAGCTCACCCTGACCGGGCGTGCGTCCGCCGAGGAGCCCGCCCCGCCGGCGACCGCGGCGATCACGATCAACGACCCCGCGCCGGAGCCGCCGCCCGCGGCGCCGCCGG
>CAZSDX010000507.1:0-5354 GCA_964605685.1 uncultured Polyangiaceae bacterium | reverse complement strand
CCCGCGCCGAGCCCGACGCCCGCCCCCGCGCCGAGCCCGACGCCCGCCTCCGTGGCGCGCCCCAGCCGCATCGATTGCACCCTGCTGGGCTGGTCCGGGGGCGCCGCGGGCAAGGGGTTCAAGACCGTCAAGACGTCCATCGACGCCCAGGACAACGGCGCCAAGCTGGTGCTCAACTACGCCTGGAAAGGCGGGGTGATGACCCTGCAACAGAACCCATCCAACCCGAACAGCTACTCCGGTAGCTGGCGGCAGCAGGGCGGAAGCGGCGGCGCGAACCTGACCTTCAGCGAGCCCTACACCAGGGCAACGGGCTCCTGGAGCAACGCCGGAAGGCCTCAGCAATTCACCCTGACCATCTCCCCCTGTAGCTGAATCCCTGCGCTAACGACGTTTCGGGTCGCCCTTCTTCCCCCGGGAAGAGACCCCCGCGGCTCCCCCCAGGATCACCATGCAGCCGAGCATCCCCAGCTCCACCGGGAGCATCGGCGGGCGCGAGGCGACGCGCTCTCCGGCGGCGTCCTGATCGAGGGCGCCCAGCGGCGGCGGAGGCGTGGCAAAGCCGGAGTTGGTGGGCTGGGGTGGGGGAGGATCCGGACGGCGACGGGGGCCTCCGCACATGGCGTCGGCGCGGGCGTCGGCGGACACGAGCCCCGCCGCCAGCACCCCTCCCAGCAAGACCCCCCAGCGAGCGTTCTTTCCGAGCTGCATCGGGTGAGTCTCTTCTGACTTGTAAAGAACCGCAAGCCCCGGGTGCCCCCCCCCGGCGGGTCCGTTGACGGCGCCCGGATCGTTTCTAGCTTGCGAACATTCTTCGAGGCTCGGGCGCCCGGTCGCTGCCGGATGGTCCCTGCCGAGAGCGACGCGGCCCGCGCGGCCGTAGCAGGCTGTCCCTGTCCATGACACAACCAGATTCCGAACGTTTGTCCTCGTTCCCGCTGCTCCCGCTCCGCACCGGGGTCCTCTTCCCGGGGACCACCATCACCCTGCCCATCGGGCGGGAGCGCTCCGCGGCGCTGGTGCAGACCCTGAGCAAGGGGAGCCTCCTCGTCGTCGTGGCCCAGCGCGACCCGAAGGAAGAGAACCCTTCCTCCCTCGACGCCCTCCACACCACCGGGACCTTCGCCCGGGTGCTGGAGGTCGGGCGCCCCCGGGGCGAACGGGCCTACCGCCTGGTGATCGAGGGGGTGGGCCGGGTCGCCCTGGAGACCCTCGACGAGGTGGATCCCTTCTGGGCGGGTCGGGTCCGTCCCCTCACGGAACACACCTCCGACGCGATGCAGGCCCGGGCCCTGGCGTCGGCGCTCCGGCAGCACGTCACCGAGCTGGCCGAATCCGGCGGCGGCTCCCTGGGCCAGCTCCCTCCCGAGGAGGATCCGGGCAAGCTCGCCGACGTCGTGGCCGCCTCCCTGGGCCTCTCCACCGACGACGAGATCGCGGTGCTCTCTGCCCTCGACGTGACCGAGCGGCTCCGCCAGGTGGCACGCCTGGTCCACCAGACCCGGGAGCTGAGCGACGTCCGCCGCAAGATCGACGCGGAGGTGCGCAAGGGGCTCAACAAGGGGCAGCGGGAGGCGCTGCTCCGCGAGCAGCTCCGGGCCATCCAGCGGGAGCTGGGGGACAACCCCCAGGAGAGCGAGGCCGAGGCCCTCCGCGAGCGCCTCGGGAAGATCGATCTCCCCGAGGAGGTCCGCAAGGTCGTCGACCGGGAGCTCAAGCGCCTCGAAGGGATGAACCCCAACCAGGCCGAGGTCAACGTGATCCGCAGCTACCTGGAGCTGATTGCTGACCTCCCCTGGTCCGAGCGCGCCCCCGCCAGCGACGACCTCCACCGCATCAGCGAGCGCCTCGACGCGGACCACCAGGGGCTCGACGAGGTGAAGAAGCGCATCCTGGAGCACATGGCGGTCCTCAAGCTCTCCGGGAACCCCCGGGGCACGATCCTTTGCCTCGTCGGCCCTCCTGGGGTCGGGAAGACCTCCCTGGGGCAATCCATCGCCGACGCCACCGGGCGCCCCTTCGTCCGCATCGCCCTGGGCGGTGTCCGCGACGAGGCGGAGATCCGAGGCCACCGGCGCACCTACGTCGGCGCGCTCCCGGGGCGCATCCTGAGCGCGCTGCGCAAGGTGAAGGTGCGCAACCCGGTGGTGCTCCTGGACGAGATCGACAAGCTGTTCTCCGGCTGGAGCGGCTCCCCCGAGGCGGCGCTGCTGGAGGTCCTCGATCCGGAGCAGAACCGGACCTTCACCGATCACTACCTGGAGCTGCCCTTCGACCTCTCCGAGGTGCTGTTCCTCACCACCGCCAACACCCTCGACACGCTCTCGGCGCCGCTCCGTGATCGGCTGGAGATCCTGGAGCTTGCCGGCTACACCCAGGACGAGAAGCTGAAGATCGCCCGCAGCCACCTGATCCCTCGCCAGCTCAAGCAGCACGGGCTGACCGACGGGCTGCTCCAGGTGAGCGACGAGGCGCTGGCGGCCATCGTGCGGGAGTACACGCGCGAGGCCGGCGTGCGGCAGCTCACCCGAGAGATCGGGAAGCTCTGCCGGGCGCTGGCGCTCCAGCTCGGCAAGAGCCCGGACCAGAAGCCCCAGCCCCTCGCCGTCGAGGCGGGCGACCTGCGGAAATACCTGGGGCGACCCCGCTTTTTCAGCGAGGTGGCCGAGCGGGTGCAGACCCCCGGCGTGGCCACCGGGCTCGCCTGGACCCCGGTGGGCGGCGACATCCTCTTCATCGAGACCTCGCGCATGCCGGGCAAGGGCGCCCTGGAGATCACCGGCCAGCTCGGCGACGTGATGAAGGAGTCCGCCCGCGCCGCCCTGACCTACGTGCGGAGCAACGCCAAAAACCTCGCCATCCCGCAGGAAGCCTTCGAGGGGCACGACCTGCACATCCACGTCCCCGCCGGGGCCACCCCCAAGGACGGCCCGTCCGCCGGCGTCACCATGTTCACCGCGCTGGTCTCGCTCCTGTCGGGCCGCAAGGTCCGGAGCGACACGGCGATGACCGGCGAGGTGACCCTCCGGGGCCGGGTCATGCCGGTGGGCGGCATCAAGGCCAAGGTGCTCGCCGCCCACCGCGCCGGGATCACCCGGGTCATCCTCCCGAAGAAGAACGAGCGTGACCTGGAGGACATCCCCGAGAACGTCCGCAAGGAGCTGGAATTCTTCCCGGTGGAGGACATGCACGAGGTTCTGGCGCAGGCCCTGGAGCCCGCCTCCGCGCAGCCCGCGCCGGTCCTCCCGCCCTCGCCCCCGGAAGAGACCGGCTCCTCCCGCGGGGCGATCTTAGCGGGCGCGGGGTCAGTACTCGAAGCCCGAGCCGCCGATGAACTCGCGGAGCAGGGAGGTCGGCGGTACGTGGTCCGGGTAGATGGTGACGAAGCGATCCAGCAGGCGGCGCAGCCGGAAGGCGGTGGTGTAGCCCGGGTGCTCCCGGGGGATCTCCAGCAGGTACCGCTCGGCGTAGACCTTCAGCACCGAGGGCTCGTACACCAGCGAGGTGTCGAAGATCGCGTCCGCCTCCGGCAGGAAGGGGAAGATGTGCCGGCGCTCCCCGTCGCGCACGCTGGGCCACCGCAGGATGTTGTCCGCGGCCTTGTAGCCGCGCCCGTGCCGGTCCCGGACGATCCTCCGCAGCAGCCGGATGTCCGCGGGGCTCACGCTGGAGAGCCGGTCGAAGGGGAGGCCGATCACCGGGTGGATGAACACCTTGAAGAGCTGCTCCCTCGGGAGAATCTCCCCCAGCAGCGCCGGGTTCAGCCCGTGGATCCCCTCGATCAGCAGCACGTCCCGGGGGCCGAGCTCCCCGAAGCTCTCGCCGGCCCCGATGGACTGGAGCCGGAGCCCTCCGCGCGCCAGGTGCCCCTTGCCTTCCAGCACGAAGAACATGGAGGGGCCCGGGTCTCCCTCCCGGACGGCGGTGCCTCCGGCGGGGATGCGGGTGTGTTCGAGGTACGCCTCGACGCGGGCCCGTTCTTCCGGGGAGAGCTGGGCGAGGAGGTGCGGGGGAGGGGAGAGCGACCAGGGGCTCATGGGGAGCCGCCTACCACGCCCAACGCACCGCTCGGAGGGGTTCGCGCGAGGTTCAGCAGGCGCCGCCCTTGCGGGGGAGGCCGTTCGGGCAGGCGGGGGCGCAGGCCCTGGTGGTCGCGTCGGGGAGCTGCCCTGGCGGGCAGGCGTGGGGACCGGCGAGGCCGATGGTGGGTCCGCTGGCCACCGACGCCTGGACGACGTAGGCGGCGACGAAGTTCTTCTTGAGCGTGCCCTCCTGCACCCAGGCGTAGCCGTCTCGCCCCCAGGAGGGGCCCCAGCTGTTCTTGACCAGGTAGTACCACTGGCCATCCTGGAGCGCAAAGCCCGCCAGTGCCACCGTGTGGACCGCCGTGGAGCCGGTGTAGTCCGGGAGCAGAGGCTCCGGATCGGCGCTCTTGATCACCGCCTTCCACGCCTCCGGGTCGACCCGCAGGGCGTAGAGCACGTCCTGGTCCCGCAGCAGCGCGTCCCGGAGCGCCTCGCCGCTGGTGCCGTCCACCGAGTGCAGCGCCAGCATCCGGGCGAAGGGGGCGTGGTCGAGGTCCGCGGCGGCGGGGGTCCCCTGCCCGGAGCGGGTGCAGGCGACGCTGGCCTCCGGGGAGGCCCAGGAGCACGCCTTCGCCTCGTCGTAGGGGACCTTCCCCTCGTCGGCGATCCCCTTGGTCAGGTTGGCCTGGAGCAGCTCCCCCAGCGACGGCTTCGGAGAGCGCGCCCAGAGGTGCAGCGCCGAGACCGGCAAGAAGCCCGCTCCGTTGCGGATCAACGTCTGGTCGATGACGGAGGCGAGGGCGTGGGCCACGGCACTGCCGACGCTCTTCTGGTGGCGGGTGGGGCCCTCCATCTTGCTGACCCGGTGGTCCAGGTACTCCACCGGCTTCTTCGGCGGAGCCGGGGCGGGCATCGCCGGGACCCCGCTCACCGCCCCGTAGGATGCCTGGAAGCAGTCCAGCGGGATCGTCACCCCGTCGATCTGCACCTCGCCGCACCCCTTTCCCTTCGGGGCCACTCTCGGCGGCAGCTTCAGCCCCCCCACCGGCCGCCGCAGGATGGGCCGGGGCCCCGGCGTCGCCGTCGCCGTCGCCGGAGGGGGTGACGTCGCCGCAGGGGGTGCCGTCGTCGCCACCGGAGGCGGTGTCGTCGCCGGAGGAGGTGCCTCCGTCGTCACCGGAGGAGGTGCCGTCACCGGGGGAGGTGGCTGGGTCGCGGGTGGGGGCGGTTCCGGGCGACGGCGGCTGGGAGGCACGCAGGAGGCGGCCAGGGCCCCCAGGCAGGCCAGCGAGAGGGAGGCGAGGGCGGCGCGGACGGTGTGCGAGCGCA
>CAZSDX010000506.1:0-5406 GCA_964605685.1 uncultured Polyangiaceae bacterium | reverse complement strand
TCGACGGAGGAGAAGACGAGAGCAGCAAGCCCTGGTGGCTCCGGCGCTACGAGGGGGACAAGAAGCCAGAGATCAAGCTGTCAGACCTCCACGAGGGCTCGGACAAGGTGCTGGCCAAGCGGATGGTCAAGGGCTTCTACGTGGCCATCGACAGCACCTTCTTCAGCAACGGCCGCGGCTGGCACAAGACGACAACGAGCCTGATCGCCCCGGCGGATCGGCTGGCGCTGGTGAAGCCCAACGAGTTCCACGGTCAGGAGATCGACGAGGCCCACGCGGGCAACCCGGTCGCCTTCGTGCTGAGCAAGCAGATCACCACCTACACCTTCGAGGCCGAAGGGAAGCCGCCCACCCCGAAGGGAGGGCTCAAGCGCTACGACCGGGTGTTCCTCACCGGCAAGCAGGCCCCCCACGGGAGCCGGATCTTCCGGGAGACGGTCGACGGGGTGTGGGTCCGGGAGGGAGACGTGACCTTCACCGAGCCCGGAGCGCGTCCCCGGGAGGTCGGCCCCCAGGAGCGCTGGATCGACGTCAACCTGACCCGCCAGACGCTGGTGGCCTTCGAGGGAGATCGACCGGTCTTCGCCACCCTGGTCAGCACCGGGCGCAAGGGCCGCGACAAGGCCCACGACCACCAGACCCCGAAGGGCATGTGGCGCGTCCGGGAGAAGCACGTCGCCGCCACCATGGACGGCGACGGCGTCGGCGGCGGAGACCTCCCCTACTCCATCGAGGACGTGCCCTACGTTCAGTATTTCCACGAGTCGTACGCGCTCCACGGGGCCTTCTGGCACGATAACTTCGGGCGCCAGCAGAGCCACGGCTGCGTCAACCTCGCCCCCCTCGACGCCAAGCGCCTCTTCTTCTGGGCCGACCCTCGCCCGCCCAAAGGCTGGTTCGGGATGTTCTCCTCCGCGGACCTCCAGGGCTCGATGGTCGTCGTCCACGACTGAAGTACACAACCCGGAGCCGAGGCGTCCGACAGGGACGTCATGCGCCCCTGGCCCCTGCTCGCGCTCCTGCTCTCCGGCTGCCGTGTGGACCCGGAGACCCCCCTCCTCCCGCCCCGCGGCGCCTCGACAAACACCGCCGCCACTCCGCCCACCCCGACGCTGGAGATCACCCCCCCTCCCCGCCAGGGCAAGATCGCCCGGGTCATCCACCTGCACCTCCCGCTCGCAGGCGAGGCGCTGGTGGCGCCCTCCACGGTCGCGCTGGTCAAAGGGGAGGTGAGCGACGCGGCGCTCCGGGGGCTCCGCGATGGCGCGCTCCCGGCATCCACCCAGGGCCGCGCGGTGCCGATGACCGTCCGGAGTGAGCCGGGGAGCCTCCGGATGTTCCCGCTGGAGCCGCTGCTCCCGGGGAACGGCTACACCCTGGCGGTGGGTCCGCTCCAGCTACGGGTGCCGCTGGTGGTGGAGGACGAGGGGCCACCCATGCTGACCCGGATCTGGCCGCCGCCGGGCGAGCCCACCGGGGATCTCCGCGCCATCTTCTGCGGAGAGACACCCCTCCCGGAGCACGCCGAGGTCGAGGGAATCGGCCCCCCGTTCACCCCGGCGCGCGGCGCTCCGACGCGGCTCGACGTCCGGAACTGCGCGACGCTCTCGGCCAACGACGACGGGGAGATCAGCCCGTTCCCGGTTGCGCTCCTCGGAGAAGGCGGCGAGCGGGTGGCCCTGGCCCCCGCGCCGATGAAGCGAGGCCCGAGGCCGCCGCCGGTCCCCCTGGGCTGCGCCGAGGGAGAGCTACCCTTCGGCCCCGGGTGCCTCCAGGTGCAGGACGACCGGGCGCGGTGGCGCCTGCCGCCGGAGCCGTGGCTGCTGCTCTCCGGCGAAGGTACGCTCTCAACCACCCTCGGCGGAGCGATGATCCGCGGGCTCACCCCGGCGAGCACGGCGAGGGTCGAGGCCCGGGTGCTCGATCTGCGAGGGACGATCCACCAGGCGAGCGTGGAGGTGACCACGCTGGCGCCGCAGCCGCACCTGGTGCTGAGCGAGGCGCTGGCGGACGCGCTGGGTCCGGAGCCGGCAAGCGAGTGGGTGGAGCTGTACAACGACAGCGCGCTGCCGCTGCTCCTGGAAGGCTGGGCGCTGGAGGATGAGCAGGGGGTGACGCCGCTGCCGACCTTCGAGGTGGCGCCGTGGAGCCACGCGCTGCTGGCGAACGAGGCGCTGGAGACCTCGGCGGATCGCCCGGTGGCGCCCGGGTGCCAGATCGTCCACCTGCCGAAGCTGGGCAAGAGCGGGCTTTCCAACCAGGGGGAGGCGCTGACGCTGCTGGACGCCGAGGGGACCCCACGCTCGCGCCTCCCGGCGACGCCACGCCCCAAGCCAGGGCTCTCGCTCAGCCGGATCCGCATGGAATCGCCCATGGACGAAGGCGGCAATTTCACGCTGGCGACGCCGACCCCCTGCGGACCGAACAGGCCGTGAGGCCGCCGGAACTCACGAGACCTGGGGCGGCTCCTTGGACGGAAGACCGAGGCGCTTTCGGGTGAGCTTGTCCTGCTCGCCCAGCTCGATGATCTTGCTCCGCAGGACGTCGGCGATCTTCTTGAAGGTGCGCAGCTTGGGCTCCTCGTCCAGGAGGGAGCCCAGCTCGACAGGGGGGCCGAAGGTGACGGTGATCGGCTCGCCGGTCCCGTCGAAGTTACTCTTGATCTGCCGTGGAAAATCGTTGCAGAGACCGAGGATAAAGGCAGGGATCACCACGGGCCTGGCGAGGCGGACGATCTGCCCGACGCCAGGGTGCGCCGGGAGCAGCTCGTAAGGGTTGTCCCCCTTACCGCGGGTCCCCTCCGGGTGAAACCCGAGGAGCATGCCGCGCTTCTTCGCCATCTCGACCATCACGTCGACGGCGTACTGGTTGAAGGCCTTGCGGTTGGCGTCACGGAGTATGGGCGGGTACATGGCCATGGCGGACATGACCATGTTGACGGCGATCCCGGCGGGCCCCTCGTAGAAGAAGGTGCTCCGCACCGGGAAGCACATGTGCTCGATCCAGCTCGTCTCGTTGAACATGACGCTGGAGGTCACGTACAGGTCGAAGAAGCTGCGGTGGTTGGACACCAGGATGACCCCACGCTCGGGGCGGAGGTTGCGGATGTGCTCGGTCCCCTGGACGTAGCGCAGCTTGCGGGTCGTAAAATCAACCCAGGAGGCGCCAAAGGTGCTCAGGTACTTCATCGCCGCCTTGTTCGCGGTCGGGTTCCGGTGGAAGAAATCGGAAAACCGGAAGGCGACGCGCTCGAACCCTTCGAGGCAGTCAAGCTGTTCGCTGGTTGGCGTGAGCATCCCGAGCCTCTTGCCAAAAGGCCCCCCGGGCGTCTACCCCCCTCGCGGCGCCTCCTCCGGGTCGGCAAGCAGCCGCTCGTAGAAGGACCAGTCCCAGGAGGGCCCCGGGTCCTCGTGCTCCGAGCAATCCGGCGCCTCGTCGTGCCCGACGATGTGCCCCCGATCCAGCGGGATACCGTGCCGGGCGGCGATGTCCCTCACCAGCCGCGCCGACGACCGGTACATCGCCTCGGTGAACCAGCGGGCTCCATCCCGGGTCATCCCCTCGTGTTCGATCCCGATGCTCTCGTCGTTGAAGCAGGCGTCGTGGAACGCAACGTGCCGCTCGTCCACCATCTGCACCACCATGCCGTCCGACGCCCGCACCACGTAGTGCGCGCTCGTCCGGGCCCCGGGCCGCTGGAACCACGTCACCGCCGAGACAAACGTCCCGTTGGTCACGTGCAGCACCACCGCCTTCACCCGGCGCCCTCCTCCCTCTCGCCTCGCCGTCGCCCGCCAGAACCGGGCGAAGGAAGCCCCCTCCCGCTCCCCCTCCTCGTTCGGGGGAAGGGTCACTTCACACCCCACATGCTGCGGAGCGAATTCGTAGGGGATCCCCAGCGCGTCGTGCCCTCGAATTCCTCGCCGCAACCCGCCCACGATCTCGTCCGCCAGCAGCGCGGGCGCCAGCGTGTTCCGGGTGAAGCGGCGGCGGCCGAGGGCGAGCGCCAGGGCGCAGGGGTCCGGCGCCGGAGCCAGGCCGGAGAGCAGGCGAGCGCTGGCCTCGACGCGCCGGGCGGAAGCCTTCCCTCGCGCCTCCGCGTGGAGCACCGAGGCCAGCAGCGCGGGCGACACGCCGTGGCGTCGGGCAGACCAGCGGCACCAGAGCTCCAGCGGAGGGCGCGCGAGGATCAGCCCGGACGCCGCGGCGAGGACCGCCCCGGCCAACCACCACCGAGCCCACAAACACGAGGACACCAAGCGCGACGAGATCGTAGCCGCGGGCCCAGGAGAGGGCCAAAAGGCCGTCAGAACCCCGCGGCGAGGGAGAGCCTGCCGTGAGGGTGGACTCGCTCCTCGAAGCCGGTGGACGACCCGACCCCGAGATCCAGCCGGGTCGAGGGGTTCAGGTGGAAGCGGGCGACCAGCTCCCCCCGGAACCCGAGGTTGTCGTCAAAGACCTGGTGAACCCCCAGCCGACCGAGGAGATCCACCGACTCTCCCACCGGGAGCCCCGCCCCCAGGTAGAGCCCAGGCCGGAGCATCGTGTCGATGCTGTAGGAGCCGAAGCCGACCTCCCCGTGGACCTTCTCCCGTCGGCCCGCCCGGAAGACGAGATCCGGCAGGAGGATGCGGGTGGGCCTCCTGTCCGTGGCGGCGTTGTAGTTCTGGTAAGCCAGCATGCCAGCGCGGAAGCCGAGCCACGGAGCGTCGTACCCGAGCGTGAACGACAGGGCGCCGACCATCCCTTCCGGGGGGAGCTGGCGGTCCTGGGGTTCGCAGGAGGCCTGGTTGCACGGGATCAGCCGGTAGCTCCGGTACTCCCCGGCCAGACCTCCCCCGAGGTGGAAGCCCACCGGCGGCGTACCGCGCCGCACCGCCTCGTCGATCTGGAGACGCTGGGGCTCCGAGAGCCACACCCGACCCCGGGCCCCGGCCCCACCGTAGTTGACCCGGGCGCTGGGTCCGCAGGTCCACCGGCCCGAGGCGGAGCCTCCGTAGACCCCTCCCTCCAGCTCCGCCGGGGTGCCCGCGCCGACCCTCTCCGCGGCGGAGATCGTCAGCCCGACCACGCCGAGCGCCAGCAAGATCCGTCGTCGCACCATGGTACTCTCCAGAACCCCCGAGCGTAGCAGACCTGGCCCCTCGGGTATTTTTTCTCCCGCAGGATGGCCCTTGCCGCCGGCCGTCGGAACGGCACCATGAGCGCCATGCTCCGCAAGGGATCGATCCTCGCCATGCTCCTCGCGTTCACCTGGGCCTGCACGGAGGAAGCCGCTGCCCCGCCGCCCCCCGCGAGCGGCCTCCAGCCCGGCGCGGGCGGGTCCGGCGAAGCAGGGAAGACCGCCGCAGGAGGTACCAGCGCAGCAGGCGACGGCGGGTCCGCGGGGAGCAGCCCGGGGATGGG
>CAZSDX010000505.1:0-5406 GCA_964605685.1 uncultured Polyangiaceae bacterium | reverse complement strand
CCACCCGCCGCCCGGAGGCGCGCCCCCACCCGCAGGCGGCGCACCGCCCCATCCACCACCTGGGGGGCCGCCGCCCCATCCACCTTGCTGACTCATTTGGCCTCCTCTGAGAGAGTGTGTGACTGGCGCATCTTAAAGGGCTCATCGTCCTACGGCCACCTAAGCGGCCTCCTCCCCGGGACAAAGAACTCCTTGACGCATTGCGACATTGCTTTATCCTGGGCCTGTCGTGCGGGGTTTTGTGATCTTGCACGGTGTTGACTCCATGGAGCTTTCTCTTCCGACGCGCGGGTTGCTTGGCGGGCGTTACCAGGTCGAAGAGCCGCTGGGGTGGGGAGGTGCCGGGGAGGTCTGGCAGGGGCGCCATGTGGAACTCGGCTCGCGGGTGGCGATCAAGCTGTTGCGCCCGGGGCTCGCGCTGGGGGAGCGGGCGCGGCGCCGGTTCCTGAACGAGGCGCGGGTGATGGCGCAGCTCAACACGAGCCACGCGATCCGGGTGCACGACGTGGGGGTGTCGGAGGAGGGGGTCCCGTTCCTGGTGATGGAGCTGGTGGATGGGGAGTCCCTCGCCCAGCGGCTCCGGAGGGAGCGCCGGCTGCAGCCCGGGACGACGGCGCGGCTGCTGGGGCAGGCCGCCCGGGGCCTGGAGCGGGCCCACGCGATGGGGATCGTTCACCGGGATTTCAAGCCAGCGAACGTGCTCCTCTCCGTGGATGAGGACGGGTTCGTCCGGGCCCGGGTGACCGACTTCGGGGTAGCCAAGCTGCTGCGCTCCATCGAGGAGGATGCGGAAGCTCCACCGAAGGACGCCAGGGACACGAGCGCCACCGGGGTGGTCGGCACGCCCTACTACATGGCGCCGGAGCAGTTCTCCCTGGAGAAGCCCGTCTCGCCGCAGACCGACGTGTGGGCGCTGGGGGTCGTGGCGTACGAGTGCCTCACCGGCCGCCGTCCCTTCGAGGGGGAGACCGTGGAGGAGGTCCGGGAGGCGATCCTGCGGGGGCGAGCGTCGCCTCCGTCCTCCGTGAACCCCGCCCTCCCGCGGGCGCTGGACGGGTGGTTCGCCCGGGCCTGCGCCCGCGACCCGGAGGGGCGCTTCTCCTCCGCGCGCTTCGCCGTCGAGGCCCTCTCCGACGCCCTGGAGGTCTCCGTGGCGATGGTGCCTCCGTCGGCGATCTCGGCCCAGATCAGCCTGCTGGAGCAGCGACGCGCCGAGTCCATCGATCCGCTGGCGCGGACGCAGGAGCTCCGGGATCCACCGCCCGCCCCCTCGCTGCCTCCCCGGAGCGCTGGCCTCCCGGTCGGGTTGGCCCTGCTCGCCGGCGCTGCCCTCGCCTCCCTGTTCTGGGCCGGCAGCCGCGCGGTGCCGGGCTGGCGAGCGTCCGTCCCTGCTCCCCCGGTGGCCGCCGTCAGCGCGGCGCCTGCGTCGGTGATCCCGGCGCCTCCTCCCGCGTCGTCCGTGGCGGAGGTGCTGCCGTTGCCCGTGGCGTCCTCCTCGTCGCTGGCCTTCGCGCCCCCGCCCGCCCCCGCGCCGGTCGCCTCCGTGGCGCCGAGGAAGCTTTGGCCCTCGCCTCCGGAGTCGCTCCCGGCGGAGTACCGGCCGTTCCCGGAGATCCCCGCGCCGCCGAGGCTCCCCGCCTCGTTCAAGTCGGACCCTTACGACGCCCGGTGAGGCGGCTCAGGCGGGGCGTACCCGCAGCATCAGGTCGAGGAGGAACGGATCGCGGGCTCGGTTGGCGAGCTGGAGGACGGTCAGGGCGATGTGCGCGCGGGAGGCGTCTGGCGGGATGGAGAGGATGGCCCAGGGGTGCAGGTGCGGCGCCCCGGGGAGCCCGCCTTGCTCCACCTGGAGCCGCTCGGTGCCCACGCAGATGGCGACGCGCCGCCGCACCTTGAGCACCCGGAGCAGCTCCTTGGCGTAGGTGATGCGGTTGAACGCCTCCTGATCGTACTCGCGCTCGTCCCGGACAAATTCGACGAATTGTTTCTCCGGGTCGGAGGATCGGGTCGAGGCCGCGGCGTTCGGGCGTAGGGGATCCACGAGCTCTTTTTTGCCACGATTTCCTCAGAGCGCCAGGGGCTCTCCTCGCAGGACCGCGTCGGCGTCCACCGGGGTGAGCCTCCCCCCTCCTCCTCCGGAGCCTCGCTGGAGCAGCAGCGCCCGGCACGGGAGCCGCCGCTGGAGCTGCTCCTGGAAGGCGAGGCGTGGCTCGTCCAGGGTGGTCCACACCACAAACACGCAGGAGAGCCGATCCAGGAAGGGCGCCAGGCCCCGCAGCAGCTCGTCCGGGTCCAGGTCGCCCCCCGGGCGGACGCAGGCCAGCAGGTCCAGCGCCTGCTCGAGCTGTCCCAGGCTCCTCCCCAGCGTCAACGGGTGAAGCTGCCCACCGCACACCAGCAGGTCGATCAACCCCTCGCCCCGGCTCAGGTGCGCCACGACCCCCGCCGCCAGGGAGATCGCCGCCTCGAAGACCTCCGGACCCTCGCCCGGGTGGGTGTCCAGCACCACGCCGAACCGGGAGAAGTACTCCTGCTGGTACTCCCGCACGTGCGGGGCCCCTCGCCGGGCGCTGGTCCGGGCGTGGAGATCCCGCACCGGGTCGCCAGGGCGGTACGGGCGCACCCCGAGGAGGTCCATCGACTCGCCGGTCTTCGAGGCCAGGGCCACGCCCCCCGGCTGGTGCCGCTCGGCGCGAGGAGTATGGAGCCTCCTGAGGTTGGCGATCCGCGGGACGACGGTGACGCGGCACGAGGGGCTCTCGACGGGGCGGCCCAGGGCGAGGCCAGGAGGGACGAGGGCGGCGGCGGTGAAGGGGTCGAGGTGGTGCTCGCCACGCTCGGAGAAGCGGACCCCCAGGGGGATGGAGCAGGAGGCGCCGCGGTCGAGAGGGACGTCGAGGGGAGGTGGCCCGGTGTAGGCGCCATCCCAGGGGAGCATGGGCCCGCGGACCCGGAGGGCGTCAAAGGAGCGATCCCCCACCGCGGTGAGGACCAGGACGACGCGGAGCTCCTCCCCCACGGCGACGCGGCGGGGGGCGCTGAGGTCGAGCTGAACCCTGCCCTCCAGGGAGAAGGGGGCGCGGAAGGCGAGGGAGACCAGCAACGGCGCCGTCATCACGCACCAGAAGAGGTAGATGCTGGTGGACTGGATCTCGACGCCGGTCATCCCGACCAGGAAGGAGATGATGGCCAGGAAGCGGCCCTCCTCGCTCAGCGCGAAGTAGAGCCAGATCAGGGGCCGAACGGAGCGGACGAGGAGGCGCTGGCGAATCCGGTCGCGTCCCTCCTTGGTGGCGGGGATGAAGATGTGGTTGAGGCGGGCGAGGTTGACGCGCATCAGGTGGGCACGGGCGTCCGGGAGACGATCTCCTGGACGAAGGCGAGGCCAGAGCGACCTCCGTAGCGGGCCTGGGCCCCCATCGCCAGCCGGTGGGCCAGCACGGGCCCCGCCAGCCGCTGCACGTCGTCCGGGCTGGCGTAGCCGCGCCCCGACAGGAAAGCGCGGGCCTGCGCTGCCCGGAAGTACGCCAGCGCCCCCCGGGTGCTCACCCCCAGCTCGACCTCCGGGTGCTCCCGGGTGGCGACCACCAGCCGCAGCAGGTACCGCGCCACCGGCTCCCGCACCTCCACGCGGCGCACCTCCGCCTGCATCTCCAGCAGGGCGGCGCGATCCGTCACTGGCCGGAGCGCGTCGAGCGGGGGCGCCGCCTGGTGGGCGAACAGCACCGAGAGCTCCGCCTCCGGCGGCGGGTACCCCAGGCCAAAGCGGAGCAGGAACCGGTCGAGCTGCGCCTCCGGCAGCGGGTACGTCCCCTGGAAATCGACCGGGTTCTGCGTGGCAATCACCAGGAACGGCGACGGCAGCGGGTGGGTCTGCCCATCCACGGTCACCTGGGCCTCGTTCATGGCCTCCAGCAGCGCGCTCTGGGTCCGGGGGCTCGCCCGGTTGATCTCGTCCGCCAGCAGCACGTTGGTGAAGATCGGCCCCGGCTGGAACGAGAACGAGCCGTCCCCGGGCCTCAGGATCGTCGAACCCAGGATGTCCGCTGGCAGCAGGTCCGGCGTGAATTGCACCCGGGAGAACTGCATCGACAGGCTCCGGGCCAGGGCCTTGGCCAGGGTGGTCTTCCCCGAGCCCGGCACGTCCTCCAGCAGCATGTGCCCCCCCGCGAGCAGCCCCACCAGCAGCAGCTCGATGGCCTCCCCCTTCCCCTGGATGGCCGTTGCCAGGTTGTCCCTCAGTCGCTCCAGCTCCGCTCGCATGCGGCGCGGGAGGGTCGCACAGTCAGGGCGCGGCCGGGGAGGCGAGGTTCTGTGGGTCGGAAGGGACCCCGGATGCCCAGTCGCTCTCGCTGTCGTTGGTGTCGGTACCGTTGCCGAGGGCGCCGCCGGGCTTGCGCTCGATGGATACGTCGGTGTTGCTCTGGCCGGTGGTCCCGTTGTTGTGGGGGAGGTTGCTGACCGGGTTGCCCTCGCAGGTGTAGGGGGTGGAGCAGGCGAGCAGGTTGTTCTTGGTGGCGTCGTTGAAGAAGAAGCACACCGCGTCGACGGCCTTGCTGTCGTACTTGAGCACCACGCTCGCGGCGTCGACGAGGCCGCTGGAGTAGGTGCCGTCGCCGGGGGTCGTTCCGTCGTAGCCGGAGTGGGTGTAGAGGATGCGGCTCCGCGGGGGGATCACCTTGCCGTTGCCGGCGAAGCGCTGGCTCTCGTTGTTGGCGGTGCAGGTGCCGACGGCGGAGCGGGCGGCGACGGCCCACTTGTTGTCGAAGGTGACCGGCTCGTCGGTGGGGTTGTAAATCTCGATGAACTCGTCGTTCCCGCCGGCGCTGCCCCGGGTCTGGATCTCGCTCAGCACCAGCGTCGGGCGGCAGACGTCCTCGACGCAGGCGCCGCTGAGACAGTCCTCGTTCCCCGCGCAGGGCTTGAAGGAGGGGCAGGCGGGGCAGGCGCCTCCGCACAGCTCGTCCACGGTGGGCACGCCCGCCTTGCAGGAGCGAGGGGCGCAGGCGCTCCCGTTGTCGATCAGGTCGGTGTCGTCCGCGATGGTGACCACGTTGCCCTGGTCGTCGCAGGTCACCTTCTTGCAGTCGTCCGCGGGCCCCGGATCGGGGAGATCCGAGGGATCCGGCTCGTCCACCGCATTTCCCTGGCCGTCGCAGACCTGCTTCTTGCAGTTTCCCTCGGCGTCGGGGGTGGCCGCCGGCGTCCCCTGGGCGGCGAAGGTCGTCTCGCAGAACCCCACGGTGCAGACCGAGGTCGAGCACCCGTCCGGATCCGTCGGGCACGGATTGGCGCTGTCGCACGGCGTTCCGCCGCTGGAACCTCCATCGCCCGCGGAGCCGCCGTCGCCCGCCGTGCCGCCGTCGCCCGCGGGTCGGGGCTGGGCAAGGCCACGCTCACGGAGAT
>CAZSDX010000504.1:0-5418 GCA_964605685.1 uncultured Polyangiaceae bacterium | reverse complement strand
TCCTCTCCGGCCAGCGGCGGCGGCACCACCCGGAAGAGCGGCGAGCGCGCCAGCCCGTCCGCCAGCGTCGCCCCCAGCTCCCTCCCCAGCGGCGCCAGCGCCGGCTCCGCGGCGGCGAGCGGCAGCACCGCCACGCTCCGGATGGTCTGCGCCGTCCCCTCCCGCAGCATCGTCGTCGAGGTGGGGATCCGGGCCAGATCCCGGATGGGGTTTATTTCGACCCCACCCCCTTCCCCTCGAAGCCGGATCAGGTCATTCAAGACCCTTGAGGCGTCCGGGCGCTTGAGGCGCTCGCGGGCGAGCATGGCGGCGAGGAGCTCGGCAACCTGGGAGGGGGCCTCGGGGCAGCAGGCGCGGAGGTCGGGGGCCTCGCGGGTGAGGCGGGCCATGGCGAGGTTGACCGGGGTGTCGCCCTCGAAGGGGAGGCTCCCGGAGAGGAGCTCGAAGAGGAGGATGCCGAGGGCGTAGACGTCGGTGCGTCCGTCGGGGGTCTCGCCGACGAGCTGCTCGGGGGCCATGTAGGCCGGGGTGCCGACGATCCCGCCCATGGTGAGGTTGCGGGCGCGCTGGCTCTCGGGGCGCTCGTCGGCGCCTTCGCGCTCGGTGGCGCGGGCGATCCCGAAGTCGGTGATGACGACGCGCTCGGTGCCGGAGAGGGGAGCGTCGGGGGAGGCGCCGGCCAGGAGGATGTTGTCGGGCTTGAGGTCGCGGTGGACGACCCCGGCGGCGTGGGCAGCGGCGAGGCCCCGGGCGATGTCGGCGCAGATCCGGAGGGCCTCGGACAGGGCGAGGGCGCCCGGAGCGCGGCGGGCCAGGGAGGTGCCCTCGATCAGCTCCATGGTGATGAAGCGGAAGTCGTTGCAGGCGCCGAGGTCGAAGGTCCGGGCGACGTTGGGGTGGGTGACCTTGCGGGCGAGCTTGACCTCCCGGCGGAAGCGCTCGATCAGCGCGGGGTCGCTGCCGTCCCGGAGAACCTTGAGGGCGACGAACTCGTCCAGCTCGGTGTCGAGGGCCCGGTAGACGGCGCCCATGCCTCCCTCGCCCAGCAGCGCCTCGATGCGGTAACGGCCAGCGGCGAGGTAGCCCGGGGGGAGGGGTGGGTCGCCGGAGGGAGGCGAGGTCGAGGAGGACGAGGTGAAGATATACGTCGGCTCGATGGGCTGCGACATGCGTCCGCCACGGTAGCGCGTCGGCGGGGATTGGTCCCGGGTCGTTGCGGCTTGCGCCCCGGGCCCCGGCGAGGAACGCTTTCTGGGCATGAGCGAGCCCGAAGAGCCCAACCCGCTGCGTTATTTCGCCGACGTGCTGAAGCAGGTGGAGGAGATGTTGGTGTACATCCCAGGGGACATGCTCAAAGCCTTCCGGGAACGGCTCGGGTCGCTCCGGAAGCTGATCCTGGAGCACCGCCCTCCGGCCGTGGCGGTGGTGGGACGCCGCGGCGCGGGGAAATCCTCCCTGCTCAACGCCTTCTTTGGCGCCCAGGTGGCGCAGCTCGGCCACGTCAAGGCCCGCACCGGCCGGGGTCGGTGGTTCGACTACGTGGGGGCCCGGGGGACGCTCCAGATCCTGGACACGCGGGGCTTCCAGGAGGGCTCGACGCCGGAGGAGCCGGACGTGGTGGACAACGCCGTCCCCTCGGTGCTGGTCGAGCTCAAGCGCAAGGCCCCGGATGTCATCCTGTTCGTGGTCAAGGCGTCGGAGGTCGACGCCGCCCAGGAAGGCGACCTGGAGGGGCTGGAGCGGATCGCCTCCGAGGTGGAGCGGCACCACAACGGTACCCCCCCCATCCTCGGGGTGGTGACCCACTGCGACCTGCTGGAGCCCAAGAACGTCGCCCTGCACCTGGCCGAAGGGCAGGACCCGGAGGAGCTGGAGGAGAAGCTGGCTCACGTGGCGGAGGCCGAGCGGCTGCTGCTGCAGAAGCTCCAGGGGAGGGGGGCGATCCGCGGTCAGGTCAAGGGGGTTCTTGGGATCTCGTCCTACCTGTCCTTCCGGGCGGACGGCTCGGTGCGCAGCGACGAGCGGTGGCGCATCGACGACCTCTGCGACCGGATCTTCCACCTGCTGCCGGAGTCCGGTCGGGGCATCTTTGCCCGGGTCGCCCGGGTTCAGCGGCTCCAGGAGGAGCTGGCCCAGAACCTGACCCGGGCCACCGCGGCGCTCTGCGCTGCCCTGGGGATGCTGTCGATCCCAGTGGCGGACGTGGTGACCATCACCAGCCTCCAGGTCGCCATGGTGATCGCCATCGCCTGGCTCGCCGGGCGCTCCCTGGACACGAAGGCCGCCGCTGAGTTCCTGGGGGGGCTCGGGGTCAACGTGGGGGCGGCCTTCGGGCTCCGGGAGGTCGCCCGGGCGCTGACCAAGTTCGTCTTCCCCGGGGCCGGGGCCGCCGTCTCCGGCGTCGTCGCCTTCGCTGGCACCATGGCCATCGGCGCCGCCGCCCGCGCCTATTACCTACGGGGCGCCACCCTGGCCGAGGCCAAGGAGGCCTACGAGGGGGAGCGGAAGTCCGGCGCGTGAGCCCTCACGGCATCGCGCAGAGCCATACCCCGTTGCTGCACAGGCAGAACCCGCCGTCGTCGTACTTGCACTCCTGGGGGCCATCCGGGGCGCAGGACGAGCCGGGCTTGGGCATCTGCGCCGGGCAGGTGGCCCCTCCGCCCTCGCAGGACGCCGCGCACTGGTACAGCCCCCCGGGGCTGCACGTGCACGAGAGGATGCAGCCGGGCTCTCCCTGGGGCACCGCGCAGGCGCTCCCCGGGGTGCAGAGGGCTCCGGGGGCGCAGGTCCCGCCGGGGCAATCCTTCTTGCACTCGTAGACCCCGTTGAAGCTGCACTCGCAGTAGGTCTTGCAGCCGTCCGGGGTCTCCGTAGCGCAGGGGAAGCCTTTGCACTTGGCCCCCGGCGCGCACACCGGCGGCGGCTGGTTCCCGCATTGCCAGACGGGGCCCCCCGGCGACGGCGTGCAGCCGCAGGGGACGGCCATCCCCTCGTCGAAGCAGGTGCACTTCGTCCCCTCGTAGCCCGCGCAGAGCCCGCCGCAGGGCTGGGGGCCTCCGGGGCAGACCTGGCCGCACACCGTCTTGCACTGGTACGTCCCCTGGTCCGTGCAGTAGCAGTTGGTTTCGCAGCCATCTGGCGTGGCGCCCCCGCAGGCCGTCCCGGGCTGGCACTTGGCCCCCTGCGTGCAGGAGTTCTCGCAGACCTTCGAGCACTGGTAAAACCCTCCCGGGCTGCACTCGCAGGAGAGCGTGCACCCGTCCGGCGTGATGCTCCCGCAGCCCTCCCCCGGGGAGCACTTGCCCCCCGGCGCGCACCCGCCCGGCTCGCAGGGGCCGTCGCAGAACCACTTACCGTTGTTGCACAGGCAGCTATTCCCGCAGGAATCTCCGCAGGTCACCCCCTCCAGCTCGCACTTCCCCCCGGCGACCGCCGGTTCCATGCATGGCTCGCAAGGGGCCCCGGAGCCGGAGCAGCTCCAGGCCCCGCTCAGGCAGGCGCACTCGGTGTACGACGGGCAGGGCCCCTCCGTGGAGTAGCTGCAAAAGAGGCCGCTCGACCCGCAAAACGCGCCGCTCTGCGGGGGGGTTGACGGGCAGGTGCTCCCGCCCCCCACGCCACCCCCTCCGACACCGCCCCCTCCGACACCGCCCCCGGCGACGCCCCCGGTCCCGCCCGCCGCGCCGCCCTGGTTGGTGCCGCCCTGGTTGGTGCCGCCCGGGCTGGAGCCGCCGGGGTTGTTGCTGCCCGCGGTGCTCCCGCCGCTGTTGCTGCCCCCGGTGGCGGAGCCCACCACGTCGTCGGTGGTGGCACCGCCACAGCCGATCAGCCACGCCCCCAGCGAGAGGGCCACACCACCTGCGGTTATCCGGATTCTGGACCAAGCCATGGGAGACCTCCAAGGGTCACGGGCGCGGCGCGTTGGGTGCAACGGTCACCGAGGTTGGTGGCCGGCCCGTGCTTCTGGCTGGACTATAGCTCGGGTGGGTAAAAAATTTACTTCCGCAGGTGGATCCAGGTGCCGGGCTCCCCCGGGAGGCGGTTGCTGGCGCCGTACCAGCCGTCGGGGACCCGGGGCGAGGTCCAGCGGAAGATGCGCCGGGCGTCCAGGGGGGAGACGTTGACGCAGCCGCCGCTCTTGGGGTGGCCGAAATCCTCGTGCCAGTAGGCGGTGTGGATCGCGTAAGGAGGGCGGAAGTAGACCGTGTACGGGACGTCATCGATCCAGGTCTTCTCCGGTTCGGGGCCGTCCTCCGGGGTCATCACCGCAGAGAGATACTTGTAGGATACCCGGTAGAGCCCCAGCGGGGTGAAGGCCCCGGCGAGCAGCTCGTCGATGCTCAGCCTGGCGGACTGGGTCGTCCCCCCGGCTCCCGGCGACATCAGCGTGCTGAACGTGACCTTCTTCCCTTCCAGCAGGGTCAGCGTTCCGGCGGACAGCGACACGTCGATCCAGCGCTCGTCCTCGCCCACCCCCGGGGGAAGCTCCGGCGGCGCCTCCACCACCGAGACGTGCTCCTCCTTCACCCACCCGCTCCCGTCCCGTAGCTCCAGGTAGGCCCCGCCCCTGGTCTCCTCCCGCTTGCCGCTCAGCCCCACCGCGGTCCTCGGCGGGACGCTCCCTCGCTCCACAAACCGCTCTCCTTCCCGGACGAACTTCGGGCGCCCTTGCCTCCGGGTCCACGCCAGCGGCGCCGGGTTCTTCTCGTCGACCTCCACCCCCTGGAACGCGCTCGGCTGGAAGATCCAGACCCGGTCCGCGGGCACCGCCGTCAGGTTGGTCGCCAGCAGGTAGCGCCGCCCTCCTTCGTCCTCCATCACCCCCTGGAACGACAGCAAATTCCCTTCCCGGATCGTCTTGCGTACCAGCCCGTCCGCCTGCCACGGCATCTGCGGCGCCGCCCGGTGCCCCGCGAAGAACCACGGGGCAGGCCCCGTCGCCGCAGGGGCCCCCTCCCGCGCAAGCTCCAGGTGCCCGGAGGGTTTTGGCGGAAACTTTAGCTTCTCCACGGGGCGGAATTTTCGTTCGGCCTGCCTCGCCTCCTCCGCCGTCGGGATCTTCCCGTACATCGGCGCCCCCGTGGAGTACCCGTACCCGAAAGGAAGCGTCCGCTCGAAGTCCGGAGCCAGGGCCGCCAGCGCCCGGAACAGCTCGCTCTCCAGGTCCGTGGTGGTGTTCAGGTCCTCGCAGACGTACCCGGTGGGCTCCACGGCGTACCAGCGCCCGCTCTTGCAGTCGCCTCCGGGCTCGGGCTCCGGCGACCGGAGCGCCACCGACGTCCCCGGGCGGATCACCCCCAGCTCCACCTTCCGATTTTTCCCCGCGAAGATGTAGGTCCGCCGCCCCACGGACCCCAGCCTCGCCCCGGCTCGCCCCGCAGGCGCCGCGCTCGCCACCGCCGTCGAGAGCGCCGCGGA
>CAZSDX010000503.1:0-5418 GCA_964605685.1 uncultured Polyangiaceae bacterium | reverse complement strand
ACGCCCGCGCTGCAAGTCCCTCCTTCGTCAGCAAGCGGAGCATCCATTTTCTCACCAGCGAGTCGTCGTCGACAATCCCGATCACCTCTTGCTCCTCGTTCCAGGGCAGACACTACAACACACCCGAACGGGAGGCGATTTTTTTCGCATGCGTCTCACCATTGAGACGACCTCGCAGGGGATGTGCCCTTTGGTAAGATTTTACACTACATGTCGTAAAATCTGGCGGAATGGTCAGACGCTCGCGCTCACGTGACCATGTCCGGCTCCCGTTTGCGGCACCCAGAGCCCGGGGCCGGAAGCCGGAGCCCGGGAGTCGGTCGGCCCCCCCACGGCAAAACGCGAGTCAGGGTTCTTTGGGAACCCTTGACGGGTAGGTGGATGACGGGTAGGTGGGTACAGCGAAAGTTATGGGGTCCCTGTGTCCGTTTTGAGATCCTTGGTGTATCCTCGGTGGTTGGTTTATTTGACACTTCTTTCCGTTATTTTTGGGGTGGTTGGTCTTGTACTTTTTTTCCGGGGTGAGCCGGTCTACGGGGGGATCCAGTGTCTGGGGGTTGTGGCGAGCTGGGTGCTGTCGGTGAGGCTCGCTCGGCAGCGTGAGGTGGTTCTTGCCAAGCTAAAGAACAAGGAGGAGGAGGCCCGAAGGAAGGCGGAGGAGCTGGGGAGGCAGGCGGCGCGGCTGGAGTCCCAGGCGAGGGAACTGGCGGGGGTGAGGGACAAGGCGCTGAGCGCGGTGAAGGCGAAGGACATCTTCCTGGCGAGCATGAGCCACGAGCTACGGACGCCGCTCAACGCGGTGATCGGGCTCTCGGATCTCCTCGTGGAGACCAGGCTCGACGAGCAGCAGCTCGAGTACGTGCGAACAATCTCGAAGAGCAGCCACACCTTGCTGGATCTGATCGGGGACATCCTCGACATGAGCAAGCTCGAAGCGGGGCGTATGGAGGCGGAGGCGCGGCCCTTTGATCTGAACCTCTGCGTGGAGGACGCGCTCGATCTGGTGACGACCCAGGCGCACAGCAAGGGCCTCGCGCTTTACCTGGACGTGGGCGCCGAAGTTCCTGGCCGCATCATCTCGGATCAATCACGCCTCCGCCAGGTGCTCATGAATCTCCTCAGCAACGCCGTCAAATTCACCGCAAAAGGGAGCGTTTCTTTGCGGATCCGCGCGGTGAACAAGGGGGATGTTTGGGAGATTTCGTTCAGCGTGGCAGACACGGGTATCGGTATGGAAAGCAATCAAATAAAACAGCTTTTTCAGCCTTTCTATCAGGCAGACGCATCGATTGCCCGGGAATATGGTGGGACAGGTCTTGGACTTGCCATAAGCCAGGGGCTGGTGGGGTTGCTTGGAGGTCGGATCCAGGTCGAGAGCACTCCTGGGTCCGGTTCGACCTTTTCGTTCACCATCAAGGCGGCTGTCGAGCCGACAGAGCGGTGGGAACCCTTCCTGGGGCAGCGGGTGCTGGTGGTGGACGCGGACAAGGTGGCGCTGGAGACCGAGGTTCACCTCTTCGAGTCGCTGGGGGCGTCGGTCCGCGGAGTTGGCCCCGACGAGGCGCTGCGGGCCATCGAGGAGGAAGCGCCGACGATGTGTCTGGTGGATGCGGCCTCGTGCGCCGGGGAAGGGGCATCGTTGCTGGAACGTATTCGGAAAAAGCTTCCCAGGGATGCGCGCCTGCTGGAACTGGCCTGCCGACTTACCCAGGGGGAGGAGCGGTCGAGCAAGGGGATTCCAAGGCTACCGAAGCCACTCGGGCGCGCGTCGCTGGCACGTTACCTGGCGCAGCAGGCTGCTCCGGGGGTCGAGCCGGGTCCCATGGAACCCGGGGTGATGCTGGAGGTGCTGCTCGTGGAGGATCATCCGATCAACCGCCGGGTGTTGCTGAAGATGATCGAGAAGCTGGGGCACAAGGCGGAGGCAGTGGCGGGGGGAGAAGAGGCGCTGGCGCTGCTGAAGCGCAGGATTTTTCACGTTGTCCTCCTGGACGTCAATCTGCCTGGCATCGACGGCTACCAGGTAGCGGAGAGGATCCAGGCGGAGTTCTTGCCGCATCAGAGGCCGAAGATCATCGGGGTGACGGCGAACGCCTTGCCAGGGGATCGAGAGCGGTGCCTCGCAGCGGGGATGGACGACTACCTGCCCAAACCCATCGAGCTCGCGGCGCTTTCCAACCTGCTCGGCGCGATCAAGGATCGGGACATGCAATGGCCGACGACGAAGCCATCTTTCTCCATCCTCGACATGGAGAGGATAAGGATGGCAAGAAAGGAGCAAGGCGATCACCGCGTGATGTCGTCGATCTCGGAATTCCTCAAGCAGGGAACGGAACATTTTTCCTCGATGGTCGACTGCGTGAAGAGGGGCCAATTCTCCGAGGCACGGGAGCTGGCGAGGTTGCTGATCAAGTCCACCTCTCTCCTGGGAGCCGTCCAGCTTGAATCGTTGCTGATGGGCGTTGATATCCTGCTGCAGAACGGGCGACACGAGGAGCTGGGGGAGCTACTCCCGGAGCTGTCGCGGGTATTTTCTCGCACGGCGCAGGCTCTGGAGCGCCTCAGCTTCGTGCGGGATGCGGACAAGACCCCCCTCGCGGGGTGATCCGGAGGGCTGGGGAGACGGGGCGAGGGGGAACTTCCCCCCGGGCGGGAGCGGGAGCATAAGGGGGCGATGGAAGACCGCACGGTAGGGTTCCTCGGGGCTGGTAACATGGCCGGGGCGCTGATCAAGGGGCTGGTGGTGTCGAGAGCGCTACCGCCGGAGAAGATCTGGGCGAGCGACGTGCGGGACGAGCGGCTCGCGGAGCTGGCGAGGCTCCACGGGGTGAAGGCCACGCGGGACAACGGGGAGCTGCTGCGGGCCTGCGACGTGGTGGTGCTGAGCGTCAAGCCGCAGGTGATCGACCGGGTGATGCCGGCGGTGGCGGAGCACCTGAGGCCCGGGGCGCTGCTGATCTCGGTGGCGGCGGGGGTGAGCGTCGCGGCGATGGAGGCGAGGCTGCCGCCCGGGTCGAGGGTGATCCGGACGATGCCGAACACGCCAGCCATCGCGCTGGCCGGCGCCACCGCCGTCGCCCGCGGGACGCATGCGAGCGACGAGGATCTGAAGGTCGCGCGTGCACTGTTCGAGGCGGTAGGGAGGGTGACGGTGCTGGACGAGAGCCTCCTGGACGCGGTGACAGGGCTGTCGGGGAGCGGCCCCGCGTACATCATGCTGATCATCGAGGCGCTGGCGGACGGCGGGGTGAAGGTGGGGCTCCACCGGGAGACGGCGCTGATGCTGGCGGCGCAGACGGTCTTCGGCTCGGCGAAGCTGCTGCTGGACACCGGGATGCACCCAGGGGCGCTCAAGGACATGGTGACCAGCCCCGGAGGCACTGCCATCGCCGGGCTCCACACGCTGGAGTCCGGGGGGCTGCGCCGCACGCTGATCGACGCGGTGGAGGCGGCCACCCAGCGCTCCGAGCAGCTCGGCGCGCAGATGGCCGCAAAGCTGGGCGGCTGAGCTACACTGGTCGAACTTGATGCCACGAAGACTCCCCCCGAACCTCCCCGTGGAGACCACGCTCAACAAGAAGGCCATCGTCTTCGAGGGGGACAGCGAGCTGCGAGCCCAGCTGCTCCAGAGCCGGGAACTCGGCGCCTTCTGGCGGGAGATCGCCGCCATGGGGCCGCCCCCTGACAAGCGGATCGACCTGCTCAAGCGGAGCATCCGGCTCACCCCGGGGCTCGCCCCGCGGCTCTTCGCCTGCATCGAGCACTGCCGCGCTGTCCTCGGCCTCCGGACCCCCATCGACGCCTTCTGCCAACAGGACGCGCTGAGCAACGCCTTCGTGGTCCCCTCCCGCGATGGCCGGATCACCATGTGCTTCACCAGCGCCGCCCTGGAGGCCCTCGACGACGGCGAGCTGTGCAGCGTCATCGGCCACGAGCTCGGTCACGTGATCTTCGAGCACCACGCGCTCAGGCCCCTGCTGCTCTTCCAGGAGGACGAGCGGCTAGCCCCCATCGACGCCATGCGGCTCTACGCCTGGATGCGCTACGCCGAGCTGACCGCGGACCGGGTGGGCCTGCTGTGCTGCGACGATTTCGACACGGCCATCTCGGCCGAATTCAAGATGGTCAGCGGGCTCAGCGATCCCCGGTTCCTCGGCAACGTTCGGGACGCCACCAAGCAGTACACCTCCCTCACGGAAAAAGAGCTGGAGAGCAGCGAAGAGGACTGGTTCGCCACCCACCCGTACAGCCCCCTGCGGATCCGCGCCCTCGACCTGTTCAACCAGTCGCGCACCTTCGGCAAGCTGCGGGGCAGAGGCGGCGGGGCCCTCGGCGAGAAGGAGCTGGAGCGCCAGGTAGGCTCGCTCCTCGACCTGATGAACCCCTCGGTGCTCAACGAGCGCACCAGCTGCCGCAGGGAGAGCCGCGAGTTCCTGGTCTACGGCGGCGTCGAGGTGGCCATGGCCGACAACCGGATCTCCCGCCGCGAACTCAACGCCCTCAAGCGCCTCGTCGGCGACGGGAAGATCCTCGACTCCATCGACGAGGCCCGCGCCATGAGCGAGGACGAACGAGGAGAAAAACTCCTGGATCTCCAGCGTACCTTGCGGGTCCACCTCCCGCTCATCCGGCGGAAAAAACTCATCGAGGACCTCGCCGCCATCGCCTGGGCCGACCACCGCGTCCTCCCCGAGGAGCGCGAGTCCCTCTACTGGCTCGCCGGCGGCCTGGGCATCGAGGCCATCTTCGTCGACGAGGCCCTCGCGCGCCCGGAAGGAGCCGTCGATTGAGCAAGATCCTCCCGATCCTCCCCCTCACCCGCTCCGCCTACGCCCCCTTCGGGGAGATCCTCGACGGGCCTCCCCCCGGTAACCCGGGGCGCCTGGTCAACCAGGGCTTCGTCCGCCGCCACGACCACGTCGCTCGCCTCACCAACCTCCGCCCCGAGGCCCCCCTCAACCTCGCCTTCTTCCGCTGTCAGCCCCGCTCCCTCGACGACCTCGAGGTCACCCTGCTGGAGCGCCACCCCGACTCCACCCAGATCTTCCTCCCCCTCGGTCCTGCTCGCTACCTGGTCGTCGTCGCCCAGGGCGGCGACCAGCCCGACCTCTCCTCCCTCGTCGCCTTTCTCGCCGAGGCTCCGATCGGTGTCAGCTATGACCCCGGCGTGTGGCACCTGCCGCTGGTGGCGCTCGACCACGTCACCGACTTCGCCTGCCTGGTGCACGAGGACGGCACCGCCCGCGACTGCGAGGTGGCGATGTTCCCGCCGGGGGAGCAGCGGCGCCTCGGGCCACTCCCTTGAATCAGGAGCCCCCCAGGCGGCTCGATGCATCGCGGAACGACGCCGGACGCCGGGCGGCGCGCCTGCGGAGCAGGGCGAGGGCCAGGAGCAAGGCCGCGGCGCCGGAGCCCTGG
>CAZSDX010000502.1:0-5438 GCA_964605685.1 uncultured Polyangiaceae bacterium | reverse complement strand
AGCGAGGGCGCCCGCAGCCCGCACTCCAGGATAGCGCAAGGACAAGAATGAACCGCGCGAGGCGCATCAGGCCAGCGGCACCTGGAGGAAGAGCGAGAGGCCCACCCGGGCCGCCAGGGCCAGCACGGTGACCAGGACGCCCAGGAAGATCCCGCGGACCAGGGCGGCCCCGGTGCCGTGGGCGGTCCAGTAGTAGAAGGGGAGGGCGAGCCCACCCCCCGCCAGGCAGGCGAGCCCCCACGACAGGGCCCCCCACTCGCCCGGCGCAGGCGGGTGCTTCTGCAAATCGGCGTGGAGGAGCGCAAACGCCCCACCCACCCAGAAGCAGTAGGTGCCAACCAGTACGAGCAGGCCGTCGGAAATCAATCCCCTCAATTAGAACAAAATCACCCCTCCGCTGGGGGAGAATCGAAGCCGACATGGGCACTTCCTCGCGGGGGGTTGTGCCGGAGGGGACGAGGTACTACCGTCTCGCCCGCTTCATGGCAGCCTCGAACCGCGGCGGCGGTGCCTTCCTTCTGATCCTCATGGCGACCGGGGCCGCGCTCCTGGCCACCCTCTCCTGGGCCTTCTTCCGGGCCCCCTTCGAGGCGGTCATGGGCGCCGCCCAGAAGATCTTCTACTTCCACGTCCCCGCCGCTTACGCCTTCTACCTCTCCGCCTTCGCCTGCTTCCTCGGCTCCGCGGCCTACCTCTACCAGCCCGGCGACCGCTCCGACGCCTTCGCCCGAGCCGGCGCCGAGACCGCCGTCGCCTTCGGCGCTGTCGTCCTCACCACCGGCCCCATCTGGGCCAGGCCCATCTGGGGGGTCTACTGGACCTGGGAGCCTCGCCTCCTCACCTCCCTCCTCTCGGTCCTCATCTACGTCGCCTACGTGGTCCTCCGCTCCTTCGCCGGCGACGGCGAGCCCGAACGCAAGTTCGCCGCCGCCCTCGGTGTCCTCGGCGCCGCCAACCTCCCCATCATCCACTACAGCGTCCAGAAATGGGGTGGGAATCACCCCAGGGTTATCTCCAGCGGTGGAGGCGGGCTCGGCCACCCGGACATGAAGACCGCCCTCTCCCTCGGGTTCCTCGCCTTCACGCTGCTGGCCGTCACCTTCCTCTGGAGCCGCATGAGGCTCCACCTCAGCCTCGCCCGCCTGCTCCGTCTCGAAGAGGAGGCGGCCTCCCAGGGGCTCCTCGACGAAGAAGCCTGATCGACCCCATGCAGACCCAGACGACGCTCCCTGCGGACACCCCCTCCACGGCCTTTGCCACGGGCCCCTCCAAGGACGACCCGATGCGCAACTTCGGCTACACCGTCGCGGCTTACTCGGTCCTGTGGCTGGTGCTGCTGGGGTTCGTCTACCTGGGGTGGCGGCGGCAGTCGGCCCTGGACGCGCGCATCACCGAGCTGGAGGGGGCGCTCCGCAAGAAGCCCTCCCCCCGGGGGTCCTGAGCCGTGCCGTCCGTCGCCCACGTGGTCTTCATCCCGGGGGTCCTGCTCATCGGGATGGTCCTCGGGTACACGCTGGGGGTCCGCGCCGCTCGCGAGGAGTTCGAGCGGCGGCGCAAGGCCCGCAAGGAGTGACCGCAGGAGCGGCGGCGGTCAGTAGTCGTCGCTGGCCCCGCCGCCGCCGGACGATCCGCCGCCGCCGGAGTAGCCGCCACCGCTGCCGCCGCTGGACCAGCTGCTGGAAGAGCTGCCGGAGGAGCCGCTGGACCAGGAGGAGCCCCCGGAGGAGCCTCCCCCGCCGTCGCTGGGCGCGAATTTCAGGCCGATCCAGAGGAAAATCACCACCAGGAAGACGACGAAGACGGCCATGCCGACCGGGGACTCCACCAGGCGATCCAGGAGCCCGGGCATCTCCACGTCGTAGCCGTCGAGGGCTTTCACCAGCCCGTCGACGAGGGCCTTGTCCCGGGCCTCTCCGCCCGCCCGGGGGAGCGTCGCCGCCAGCGCCGTGATGGACTGCGAGAGCGCCTTCACCCCCGGTCCTTTGCTGTCCGAGCCCGAGTACTCGGAGAGCTTCGAGCCGCTCCGGGTGGCCACCACGATCCCCCTCACCCCGGGGAGCGCCTTGCGGAAGGAGTCGAGGTTGTAGCCGCAGATCCCCGCGAATTCGCCGGCCAGCGCGTCGTCGACGATCACCACCGCGAAGGTGGCCTTTCCCTGCTTCTTCCGGGCCTCGTACGCCGCGAGGAACCGGGCGCGCTCCGCCCGGGGGAACGTCCCCACCGCGTCGACGAAGGCGCTGCTCGGCTCGAAGTGGGGCGGATCCGGGCGCCCGGAGGGGAGCCTCGGCGCCTCCCCCGGGGGGACCAGCGGGCCGCCGATCAGCAGCGAGGCGATGGACTCCACGCCCGCGGTGATCCCCTCGTAATTCTTCCCTTCCTTGAGCCTGGGGCCAACCCGCTCCGACAGGATCTGCTTCGACTGGAGATCGGTTATTTTATGACCTATCCCCTTGCCGGTCTCGATCCTGGTCTTCCTCTCCTTCGGGGCGACGACCAGGAGCACCCCGTTGTCCTTCCCCTTCTGCCCGATCTTCCAGGTGTTGAACGTGCTGTAGGCCACGTCCTCGATGGACTCTCCCCCCAGCGACGGGACCGTGAACACCACGATCTCGTCGCCGTGGGCGTCCCGGTGCGCCTTGAGGCGGGACTCCAGCGTGGAGCGCTCCCCCGGGGTCAGCAGCGACGCGCCGTCGTTCACCGCGCCCACCAAGGGTGGCGGCGTGTACGCCAGCGCCGACGGTCCACCCAGGAAGAAGGTCA
This sequence comes from uncultured Polyangiaceae bacterium, assembly GCA_964605685.1. GTDB lineage: Bacteria > Myxococcota_A > Polyangia > Polyangiales > Polyangiaceae > JANWXX01. The sequence continues at coordinate 2,678 of CAZSDX010000502.1, read as the reverse complement.
GGAGCGCCAGGTACAGCGCGAAAAAGTGCCACCGTAGCGTCATCCCTCGATGCTAGTTCTTCCCGGCATCATGCGCGTGAAGAATCGAAAGATCGTCCTGGCCAGCCGGCCAGTCGGCTGGCCTTCGCTAGAGAACTTCCGGATGGAAGAGGAGGAAACCCCGCCGCTGTCCGGGGGGCAGGTGCTGGTGCGCCACCGCTTCCTCAGCCTCGACCCGTACATGCGCGGCCGCATGAACGACGGCAAGAGCTACGCCCCGCCGCAGCCCCTTGGTCGGGTGATGCTGGGCGGCACTGCGGGGGAGGTCGTCGATTCCCGGTGTCCAGGTTTTTCCGAGGGGGACACGGTGGTTGGCATGGGCGGCTGGCAGGAGTACGCGGTGGTCCAGGGGGACCAGCCGGGTGCCCTGCGGCGGGTGGATACCCGCGAGATCCCGCTGTCGGCGTACCTCGGGGTCGTGGGCATGCCGGGGGTCACCGCCTGGTACGGCGTGCGCCGCATCCTCGCTCCTCGCCCCGGCGAGACCGTGGTGGTCAGCGCCGCCGCCGGCGCCGTCGGCAGCGCCGCCGGGCAGCTCGCTCGCCTGGCCGGAGCCCGCGTCGTCGGCGTCGCCGGCGGCCCGGAGAAATGCGCTCACGTCGTCGAGGAGCTCGGTTTCGACGCCTGCCTCGATCACCGCCAGCACCCGGACGCGCCCTCCCTGGCCCGCGCCCTGGCCGACGCCTGCCCCGGCGGCATCGACGGCGACTTCGAGAACGTCGGAGGGTCCCTCCTCGACGCGGTGATGCTCCGGGCCAACCCCTTCGCCCGCGTCGCCCTCTGCGGCATGATCGCCGGCTACAACGGCGAGCCCATCCCCATGGCCGCTCCCCAGCTCATCCTGCTCAACCGCATGAGGATCGAGGGCTTCCTCATCAGCGAGCACCTCGACCTCTGGCCCGAGGCCCTGGCCGAGCTGACCCGCCTCGTCGCCTCCGGTCAGCTCCGTTACCGCGAGACCATCGCCGACGGCCTCGACGCTGCCCCGGACGCCTTCCTCGGCCTGCTCCGGGGGCGCAACCTCGGCAAGCAGCTCGTCCGGCTTGGTTGAGGGAGCCCCGGGTGCATATCGCCAGAATTGATGCAGTAGTTTTCGTGTGTTACGCGTCCGACGCCAAGCAAGGAGAGCGAAGATGAGCGGAAGGGCGGTGACATTTACGAGGGGGGACGGGGTGGGGCCGGAGATCATGGAGGCGACGCTGCGAGTGCTGGATGCGGCAGGGGCACAGGTCGCGTGGGAAGAGGTGCAGATGGGGGAGGCCGTGTACCGCGCCGGGATCAGCTCCGGGATCGCACCGGAGGCGTGGGAGAGCATCCGGCGGACAGGCGTCCTCTTGAAGGCGCCGATCACAACACCCCAGGGCGGTGGGGTGAAGTCGCTGAACGTTACCCTGAGGAAGGCGTTGGGGCTGTTTGCGAACGTGCGACCGTGCGCGGCGTACGCGCCTTATGTCCCCACGAAGCACCCCGGGATGAACCTCGTTATCATCCGCGAGAACGAGGAGGACCTGTACGCAGGCATCGAGCATCAGCAGACCGATGAGGTGGTTCAGTGCCTCAAGTTGATCAGCCGTCCGGGATCCGAGCGGCTGATCCGGTATGCCTTCGAGTACGCCCGTAGCAAAGGGCGAAGGCGGGTAACCTGCCTGACGAAGGACAACATCATGAAGCTCACGGACGGCCTGTTTCACCGGCTGTTCAACGAGATCGGAGCCGAGTATCCGGAACTCCAGAAAGAACATCTCATCGTGGATATCGGCACGGCGCGGGTCGCAGCGGCACCGGAGCGCTTCGACGTGATCGTGTTGCCGAATCTGTACGGCGATATCCTCAGTGACGTGGCCGCGGAGGTCGCAGGTTCCGTTGGCATGGCTGGCTCCGCCAACATCGGCGAGCAAGGCGCCATGTTCGAGGCGATCCACGGCTCCGCGCCGGATATCGCCGGCAAGGGAGTGGCGAACCCTTCGGGCCTGCTCGGGGCAGCCATCCTGCTGCTGAGGCACATCGACCAGGGAGAGGTAGCCCGCCGCATCCAGAACGCCTGGCTCTGTGTGCTGGAGGATGGCCTCCACACGGGGGATATCGCGACGACCCAGCACACGGTTCGCCGCGTCGGAACGTCGGAGTTTGCCACGGCGGTCGTTGAACGGCTCGGTCAGGTCCCGCGAAACTTGCCGCAAGCCCCCCAGGGAGATGCTCGGCTCCCCAAGATCCCCCTCACGTTCGCGCCGAGGCCCCGAGCCCGGAAGGAATTGCTGGGGGTCGATGTCTTTTTTCACTGGGACGAGGAGAAACGGAACCCAAACACGCTCGCGGAGAAGATCCTGCCACTCGCGGACGACCGGCTGCCTCTCCGGATGATCACCAACCGGGGAGTCAAGGTGTGGCCCGAGGGCTTCTCCGAGACCTTTTGTACGGATCATTGGCGGGCTCGTTTCCAGGCGGCTGCGCCTGTTCAGCACCAGCAGATCCTGCTTTTGCTTCATCGGCTGGCCGAGGCAGGCCTCGACTTCGTCAAGACCGAGCATCTCTACTCCTTCGACGGTGTTCCGGGGTTCTCCCTGGGGCAGGGGCAGTGACCTCCTCTCAGAGGGTTTCTAACTTGCAAAAGCGACCCTCTTCTGGAACAGCCTACGTAG
>CAZSDX010000501.1:999-5443 GCA_964605685.1 uncultured Polyangiaceae bacterium | reverse complement strand
ACCTGCATGATTCTTCCTTTTCTAGCACATTTTTCTGTCCCAGACAACCTCTCAGGTTGCAGGGCACAACCTGCAGGTGCTGGCGCCGCCCGAGCGCGAGGAGCTGGCGGGTCAGCTCCGAGGCGCGCACCCCCGCGTCGTGGATCTCCTGGAGGTCGCTCCGGATCGGGTCGTCGGCCCGCAAGCCGTCGAGGAGCATCGAGCTGTAGCTCAGGATCAAGGTGAGGATGTTGCTGAAATCATGGGCGACGCCGCCGGCCAGGTTGCCGAGGGCCTCCATCTTCTGCGCCTGCTGGAGCTGCTCCTCGGTGCGCCGCTGGGCCGTGATGTCAAAGGACAGGATGCAGAGCCCCTCGGGGATGGGGAGGAAGCGCAGGTCGAAGATGCCCCGCGTCCCGTTGGGGAAGGTGAACTCGTTGACCATGCCCCCGTGGGAGCGGTCGGTCATGCAGCGCCGTAGCTCGGCGAACATCGGGGTGTGCTCGATCCCCGGGTAGCACTCCATCATGGTCCGCCCGATCAGCTCCTCCCTTGCCCTCTGCCCGTGGGCGGCGCCAGCTGGGTTGATGTAGAGGTACACCCAGTCAAATCCGATGACCTGGCAGCCCTCCAGCAGGCTCTCGAGGACGTGGAAGGGGATGGTGTTTCGCGAGGTGACAGGCATAATGGGGTGATTTTTGCCCCGGCAAGGGCGACCACCCGGAGGCGGTCAGGGGGCGGGGAGGGGGCCGGGTTTGCCGAGGAGGTAGCCCTGGAAGAGAGGGCAGCCAAGGGCGAGGAGGGCCCGGTGCTCCTCGGGGATCTCGACGCCCTCGGCGACGACTTGGCTCCCGAGGCTCCGGCAGGTGTCGATGAGCAGGGAGACAAGCTTGTGGCGCACGGAGCTCTGGTGGAGGTTGCGGACCAGGGCCATGTCGAGCTTGACGAATTCCGGCTCGAATTGCACGAGGCTGGTGAGCCCCGCGTAGCCGCTCCCGAGGTCGTCGATGGCGATGCGGAAGCCCATGGCCCGGAGCTTCTGGATGCGCCGTGGGACCTCCTCGTTCTCGCCCAGCGGGGCCCGCTCGGTCAGCTCCAGGATGACGCGGTGGGCGATGTCCGCGAGAGGGTTCTTCGGGTCGAGCAGGTCGTTGTCGAGGAGATCCTGGGCGTGGAGGTTGACGAAGAGGAGAAGATCCGCCGGGGCGGCCGCCTTGAACTCCTCCGCGGTGCGGCGCCGGCAGGCCCTCCCCAGCTCGTGCAGCCGCCGCTGCTTCTCCGCGGCCTCGAGCAGGTCGAGGGGCCCCTTGAAGGAGGGATCTCCGCTGCGGAGCAGGGTCTCGTGGCCGCGGAGCTTCCCTCCGGCGTCGAAGATGGGCTGGAAGACCATGCGCAGGGCGGCGATCCCTCGGGTGAGCCGGTCGCGCTGCTCTCGCTGGTACGACTCCTCTTCCTGGTCGGCGGCCAGGAGCCTCATGGCCTGGCGGCGCTGGACCGCCAGCGCGTGGAGCCGCGCCGCTCGCTGGACCTCGCCGAGGAGCTGGCGGGAGTGGAGGGGCTTGAGGAGGAACTGCGTGGCGCCGTGGCGGAGCGCCTCGGTGGCGGCGGAGAAATCCGCCGCGGCGGTCACCAGCAGCACCGTGGCGTCCAGGTCGTGGACGCGGACGCAGCGGAGCAGCTCCAGCCCGCTCATCCCCGGTAGGTGGAGATCCGCGACGACGGCGCAGTAGTCCGCCTCGAGGAGCATCTGCAGGGCCCGCTCGCCGCTGTCGGTGGCGTCCACCTCGAAGCCTCCTTCCCGTAGCGCGAGGGTGTAGGTCCGGGCGCAGAAGGGGTCATCCTCCAGCACCAGGACACGCCGGGAGGTGATCGGGGGCGGCTGGGGGGCGGCCACCAGGACCGTGGCGGAGGTTCGCTGCTCCTCCCGGGGGGCATCCTCCTCGGGGTCGTTGTCGGCGCGCACAGCCCCGGCGCGGCTCGCGGGGGGCCGCAGCGTGGGGGATTCGAGGAGGGAAGGGGCGTTGCCGCGGGGGGGGGTGTTCATGGGGCCTCTCAGACGTGGAACAGGGGCTCGCGCTGGGCGAAGAATGCCTGGATGGCCCGCAGGTCTTCCGGGCTCAGGGCAAGGAACTCGACGCCGATGCCGGGCCAGGCGCCCTCCTCGGTGGCGCAGACCCGCTGCCAGCGGACGATCCCTGCGGTGCGGACCGTGTGCCCGCAGGGCAGGGAGAACTGGAGATCCACCAGCTCCCCCACCGGGCGGATGTCGTGGGTGGCCAGGAAGATCCCGCCCTCGGAGATGTCCTGGCAGAAGCCGGTGAAGAAGTTGTGGTTGCTGGTGGCGTTGACCTCGAAGTTGGCCGAATACCTCCGGTGAACGCGCCGCTCCTGGACACCGGAGACGCGGGGCGGCTGGGGGGCGGGCGGAGTTGTCCTGTCGAGGGTCTCGAGGGGGGGGGGCGGCGGGAGCGAGGAGGCCAGATCCTCCACCGACAGCACCTCCGGCTCCGGGTCAGGATCCTCCGCGACGATCTCCAGGTGCAGGATCTGCCCTCGCTCGATGACCTGCTCGAGGATCGACGCCAGCAGCATCTGCTCCCGCTGGGGTAGCGCCCACTGCCCGGGCGGCGTCCGGGTCGCCAGGATGACCGAGCGGCGGGCCGCGTAGCGCTCGTTGAGCACGAGGTAGAGCCGGTCCAGGCGGGGGAGCGTCTCGTCGATCTCGTCGACGATCAGCACGTCCGGGCGGGTGAACCGCGCGAGGCCCTCCCGCCACCTGCCTTGCTCGACCGCCTGATCCAGCTCCTGGAGCATCCTGCCCGCCGTGGTGTAGAGCGCGTCGAAGCCGTTCTGGATCCCCTGGTAAGCGATCGCGACCGCCAGGTGGGTCTTGCCGCTCTTCTCGGGGCCGACCAGCAGCAGGGAGCGCCCCGCCGCCACGAAGCTCTGGTCCATGTACCCCTTGATGACCTCCTTGCAGCAGGCCGAGACCTGGGCAAAATCGAAGTCCTCGGAGGTCTTCTGGAAGGGAAACTGCGCCTCCCTGCAGAGCCGGTGCAGCCGGGATACCTGGCGAAAATTCAGCTCCTGGACCAGGAGCACGGCCAGGAATTCCTGGTAAGACCAGCCCTCGTTGGCCGCCCTCTCCGTGGTGTCACGCCAGGTGTGCTGCGTGTTGGGGAGATCGAGCCGCGCCAGCAGATCATCGAGGGGAAGTTCGCCGGTTTGCATGGTCTCTCCGGAGAGCAAGGCCCGTGCCGGGGTCGGAGCGGGAGGACGAAGGGCAGGGATCCAAGGAAAAATCAGGAACTGGTGTCCGTCTCGGGACAGGGGGGAGCGCTCTGTATTTTTTCGGGATCATCCCCCGGAGGTGAGAAGACCTGGCGGAACCAGGGCCCGTAGGCCTCGCGGAAGCGGCGCAGGGCGGCGGCGAGGGGCGCGACGCTCACCCCGCGCTCGCCGGCTTCGAGGGCGTTCATGGTCTCGCGGCAGAGGCCCGCGAGCTCCTCGGCCCCGGCGGTGGCGGCGGCCCCACAGAGGCGGTGGCAGGCCTCCCGGGCGGCGTCGCTCCTCCCCTGGTGCAGGGCCGCCTCGGCGGCGGCAAGCTGCCCCTCGGCGCTCCGGAGGAACAGCTCGACCATGGCGGTCGTCTCGTCGGCGTCGCCCCGGGTGCAGTCGAGGAGCCGGGCAGGATCGAAGACCCGGGGGGGAAGCTGGATGGGTGGGTTGAGCAGGATGGGCTGGAGGATGGCCTGGAGATCCGTGAAGGAGAAGGCCCCGGCCAGCACGGCGTCGGCCTCGTGGAGCGCGGGCGGCGCCAGATCCCCGCAGAGGAAGACCCGGGGCAGGGGCGGGCGGCTGCGCAGCGCGGCGGTCGATGCGGACAGGTAGTGGGGGTGCCGCAGGTCCAGGAGCGCCACGAGGATACCCCGGAGGGATTCCTCGCCAGCAGGAGCGACGGCCTCCCAGGGGACCGGCTCGATCATCAGCCCGCGGAGCGCCCTCAGCAGGGGCCGCCGGAGCAGGGGGTCGTCGCACAAGATCAACGCTCGGGGCATGGGTCCTCTGGATCGATGTTCAGCTCCTGGATACGTCGATAGAGCGTCGCCCTGCCGATCTGGAGCAGCTTGGCGGCCTTGGAGATGTTGCCGCTGGTCTTGCGCAGGGCCTGCCGGAGCGCCCGGTGCTCCAGCTCCCGCAAGGGGAGCACCGGGTCGTCGTCCCGCTCGGCGGGCCGGGGCGGGCCAGAGGGAGAGGCGGGGATCGCCGGCAGCAGGCGTTCCTGGAGGTGAGGGGGCAGGTGCCGGAGCTCGATCTGCGGGCCGTCGGTCATCAGCATCGCCAGGTGGATCGTGTTCTTCAGCTCCCGGACGTTGCCCGGCCAGTCGTGCCTCTGGAGCGCCAGGAGGACCTCGGAGCTCACGCCGAGCAGATCGCCGCCTACATCCTCCTGGAGCTGGGCGAG
>CAZSDX010000501.1:0-984 GCA_964605685.1 uncultured Polyangiaceae bacterium | reverse complement strand
GCAGCGGGATGTCGTCCCGGCGCTCGCGCAGCGCCGGCACCCGCAGCGGGAAGACCGCCAGCCGGTAGTACAGATCCTCCCGGAATCGACCCTCCTTCACCTCCTGCTGCAGATCCCGGTTGGTGGCGCACAGGATCCGGGCATCGAAGGGGATCTCCTGGTAGCCACCGACGCGGCGCACCTTCCGCTCCTGCAAGGCGCGGAGCAGGCTGACCTGGCCCTGAGGGCTCATCTCCCCGACCTCGTCGAGGAACAGCGTGCCGCCGTGGGCCCGCTCGAAGCGCCCCCGCCCCGTGCCGGTGGCCCCGGTGAAGGCGCCCTTCTCGTAGCCGAACAGCTCCGCCTCCAGCAGCGTCGCCGGGATGGCCCCGCAGTTGAGCGCCACGAAGGGGCCCGCGCGGCGCTTGCCGCGGCGGTGGATCGCCTGGGCGACGAGCTCCTTGCCGGTGCCGCTCTCCCCCTGGATGGCCACCGAGGCGTTGCTGTCCCCCAGGCGCTCGATCTGGCGCCGCACCGCCTGGAGCGCCGCGGACTTGCCGATGAGATCGCTGGCCTCCTGCTGCGGGCTGATCTGGAGGATTTGCAGGTGCCGGGCCACCGCCTCCTCCACGGCGCGGAGCAGGCGCCCCCTGTCCACCGGCTTGGTCAGGTAATTGTAGGCCCCCGCCCGGATCAGCTCGACCGCCGTGTCCACGCACTGCTGCGCCGTCACCACGATGACCGGGACGTCGTGGCGGCGCGCGTGCAGGTGCTGCAGGACGTGGTGCCCCGGGATGTCCTCCAGACCGAGGTCGAGGCAGACCACCGCCGCCTCCTCGGGGAAGCCCGCGAGCAGATCGGTCCCCCGGGAGAAGGCCGCGACCCGGTAGCCCCCGGATTGCAGGTGGTTGCCCAGCACCCCTCGGGTGAATTCGTCGTCCTCCAGCAGCACCTACGCTTTGCCCGGATCTCTCCTACCTTGTGGCAAAAGTTCCCCCCGTAGGA
>CAZSDX010000500.1:255-5451 GCA_964605685.1 uncultured Polyangiaceae bacterium | reverse complement strand
GATCGGCGGCCTGCCGCAGCGGCCGCCCCACCACCAGCAGGTCGGAGCCTGCGGCGATGGCGTCGCGGGCCCGGGCGGTGCGCTGCTGGTCGTCGCTGCCCGGCTCCGCGCGGATCCCCGGGGTGATCAGCAGCGCGCCGGGGAATTGCTGGCGGAGCAGCCCGACTTCCCGGGGGCTGGTGACGAAGGCCCGGATGCCGGCCTCCCAGGCGAGGCGGGCGAGGCAGAGGACTTGCTGGGTGGGGTCATTTTGAACCCCGATCCGCCGGAGGTCCTCGGCGTCGAGGGAGGTGAGGACGGTGACGGCGACGAGGGTGAGGGGAGAGCCCTCGGCGCGGCGAGCGGCGCGGTGGAGGGCGGCGTGGCCAGCGGCGGCGTGGAGGGTGAGGAGGCGAGCGCCGGAGGCGAGGGCGGAGGCGGTGGCGAGGTCGACGGTCTGGGGGATGTCGTGGAGCTTGAGGTCGAGGAAGACCGGGGCCAGCCTGGCGGCTTCACGGACGACTTGGGGGCCTTCCCGGAGGAAGAGCTCGAGGCCGACCTTGAGGCAACCGATCTCGGGGGCGAGGTGCTCGGCGGAGGGGAGCGCCTCGCTCCAAGAGGGGAAGTCGAGGGCGAAGGCGACGCGTTGGGCGGGTCGCGCGAGGGGGAAAGGCGCGAGGGCGTCGCCGTGGGTCATGAGGGGAGGGGGATCAGAGACCGCACATGGGGTCGCCTTTTTGGCAACCGCCGCCGCTGGGGGGCTTGGGGCCGGTGTTTTGGCCGGGGTTGGGGCGGGCGGGGCCACCGACGCCGGCTTTCTTGTTGGCGGCGTCCCTGGCTTCGTTGAGCTTCTGTTCGAGTTCGAGGCGAGTTTTCTCGTCCTTGGCGACCTTGATGGCCTCCAGGAGCTCGTTGATCTTGGCTTCCCTGGCGGCGGCTTCTTTCTTGGCGGCTTCGGCGGCTTCCTCGGCCTTGCGACGATCTTCTTCGGCGGCGAGGGCCTTGGCCTCGGCTTCGGGCTTGATCTTGCCGAAGTAGAGGCCAAGACCACCGCCGATGAGGAGGAAGGAGCCGACGCCGACGCCAATGAGGGTGTTGCGGAGCTTCTTCTTGGACTGGTCTTGCTGGATGAGGGCGAGCTGGCGAGCGTGCTCCTGCTGCTTGGCCATGGCCTCGAGCTGGGCGGCGCGCTCGGCCTCGATGCGCTTCTTCTCGATCTCTGCGAGGCGGATGGCCTCGAGGCGCGCTTCTTCCTCGCGCTTGCGCTGCTCTTCCTGGCGGCGGCGCTCGTCCTCGGCGCGGAGGCGCTCCTGCTCGGCGCGGAGCCTGGCCTCTTCTTCTTCGCGGCGACGGCGCTCCTCGTCCTCGCGTTCCCGCTGGCGATCTTGCTCCTCCTGGCGGAGGCGATCCTCCTCCAGGTTCATCAGTTCTTTGAGCGAGAAGAGGACCGACGATTCTTGCTTCTCTGAGGACATTCGGGAGGGCTCCTCGGGGGGGTGGCTTGCCCGTTCTGGGAGAGTATAGCCTCAACCACCCCCCCTGCGCTCAACAAACTTTCATGCCTATCGCGCGGGGGCTTCCTGGGGTGCGCGGGGCTGCGCTAAGGTCCGACCTGCCATGGCGACCAACGTTAGCGCGCACATCACGGGTACGGTCTGGAAGATCGAGGTCAAGGTCGGAGATGACGTCTCCGAGGGGCAGACCCTGGTCATCCTGGAGTCGATGAAGATGGAGATGCCGGTGGAGGCCCCGGAGGGGGGGAAGGTCTCGGAGATCAAGATCGCCGAGGGGCAGGCGGTGAACGAGGGGGACGTGCTGGTCGTCCTCGGCTAGTTCACTCTTTCCAGAAGAATTTCCAGGGGTTGTGCTTGAGGTCCCGCACCAGCTCCTGGAGGTCATCGTAGAGCTGCTCGCTCATCACCAGGTTCCCGACGCTCCCGTCGCCCTTCTTGATGTGGGCGATGACCGACTGGGCGTCGGCGGTGGCCAGCTTGGCCTTAGCGGCGACCTCGGAGACGTCCGCCAGGGTCTTCTTGAGCCGCTTGGTCTCCTCCTCGCTGCCGACGGCGGCGGACAGGCGCTTGACGTTGGCCATCGTCTCGCGGGTGTCCTTGAGGAGGGCGTCGGCGTCCCGGTTGATGACCGCGGTGGTGCGCTCGACGTTGCCGATGATCCGGTCGATCCGGGGGTTGTCGACGTACTTGCTCTTGCCCGCCCGGATCAGCTCGTCGGTGTCGACGGTGATCTTCTCGACGTTGGCGGCGATGCGGTCGAGGCGGTCGCGGTTGGTGTTGAAGAAGTGGCCGGTGCCCTTGAGGGTGTCCCGCAGCCCGTCGAAGGCGTCGCTGATGTCCTTGCGGTTCTCCCGCATGGCCTGGATGGTCGTGTGGAGCAGCTCGTAGCCCTCCGCCAGCAGCATGTCGAGACGCGGCGGGTCGAGGCCGCGGACCACGGCGCCGTCGCTGAGCGCGGGGCGATCCTGGCTGCCGGGGTCGACCGCCAGGAATTGCTCCCCCAGCACGCCCTGGGTCGTCACGTAGAACGACGCGTTCTCGCGGATCGCCTCCCGGTAGCGTTTCTCGACCGACACCCGCAGCCGCACCAGGGGGTCACGCCGCTGGGTCGTGGGGTTGATGACCACGCCCCGGAACTGGATCTCGGACACGTTGCCGATGCGCACCCCGGCGATCTTCAGCGGCGCGCCGGTCTGGATGCCGCCGGGGTTATCGAAGTCGACGAAGATGTTGTACGTTGGCTGGAAGTTCAGCCCGCCCATGATCAGCACGAAGGCGGCCAGGATGCTGACCGCCACCAGGATGAGCATCCCGACCTTGACCTCGATCGACTTCGGATTCGCCATTCTCGCCCCCTTGAATGAACGCGCGCGGCCCCCCCGCGTCAACCGCCATCTGCCCTCTCCGCCCGGTCAAAGCTCGATGGGCCCGTCCGCCCGTCCGGTGATGAATTGCTGCACCACCGGGTCCGCCGACCGGCGGAAGTCCTCCCGCGAGCCCAGCATCTTCACCTCGCCCTTGTAGAGCATGACGATCCGATCCGCGATGGAGAAGATGCTGGCCAGGTCGTGGGAGACGACGATGCTGGTCACCCCGATCCGGTCGCTCAGCTCGCGGATGAGCTTGTCCACGCGCCGCGCGCTCACCGGGTCCAGGCTCGTCGTCGGCTCGTCGAACAGCACGTAGCTAGGGTCCAGCGTGAGCGCCCGGGCGATGGCCACCCGCTTGCGCATCCCGTCCCCCAGCTCCGCGGGGAACCGGTCGGCAAACTCCGCCATGTGCACCTGCTCCAGCCGCCGCATCGCTTCCCCACGCGCCTCCCGGTCCTTCATGTTCTTGTGCTTCTTCAGCGGCAGCATCACGTTCTCGGCGCAGCTCATGCTGTCGAAGAGCGTCGAGTTCTGGAAGACCATCGCGCACTTCATCCGCACCTTGTACATCTGCTGCTCGTCGAAGCGGCTCACCTCCTCCCCGTCGAGGAAGATCTCCCCGTCGTCCGGGTAAAGCAGGCCGATCAGGTGCTTGATCAGGACGCTCTTCCCCACCCCCGAGCCCCCGATGATGAAGAACACCTCCCCGTCGTGGACGTCGAACGACACGCCCTTGAGCACCGTCTTCGGCCCGAACGACTTCTTCACGTTGCGGAACGAGATCATCGCGGCCCCAGCGCCTCCCGGAGCCTCGCCAGCGCCTCCAGCGCGCCGGCGGTGACCTCCCGGCTGGCCTCCTCCCGCAGCGCTTCGCCCAGCCAGGCGGGCCCCTCGTCCGGGCCGTCTCCTCCCCGGACCTCGCCCACCCCGGCGGCCTCCAGGTAGCGCCGTGCCACCCAGCCCCGCAGCCCGCGCCCGCGGACCTCCACGGAGGCCACGCCCAGCCGCCGTTGCCCCTCCTCGCCTACCCCCGGCAGGGTCAGGTGCCTCGCGTAGCGTCGTCGGTCCACCGCGGTCGACATCTCGCCTCCTCTTACCAGAATTCGGGCCCGCAAGGGCAGCGCCGGTCTCCTCGCGCCCCCCGGTTCACGCCTCGCACCGGGCCCCGCCGTAGCGCGCTCGGTTCAGATCCCGGATCGTCGCCGCCTCCCCGCAGAGCGGGCACCCTGCCCGGGGCCGCACCCTTGTCCTCCGGAACCTCCCGCTGCGCCCGTCGAAGGACGCCACCGTCCCGGCGACGCCGTCGTCCCCCGCGAGCCACCGGAGCGTCGCGTCCGCCGCCAGCCCGCCGGACACTCCGCACACCGGCCCCAGCACCCCGGCGGTGCCGCAGTCCGGCGCCGGTCCCGCCGGGAGATCCTCGAACAGGCAGCGGTAGCAGGGGCGGCGCCCCCCTGGCCCCGCCACGAAGCACGTCGCCCGCCACCGGAGCGCCGCCCCGTGGACGACCGGAACCCCCGCCAGCGCGCAGGCGTCCGCCGCCAGGAAGCGCGTCGCGAAGTTGTCGCTCCCGTCCACCACCAGCGCCGCCCCCCGCAGGAGATCCTCCGCGGTCTCCGGGAGGAACCTCCCCGGGATCGCCTCCACCTCGACGCCTGGCGCCCTCGCCAGCAGCGCGCCCCGCAGCGCCTCCAGCTTCGTTCTCCCCACGTCGCCTTCTCCGTACAGGATCTGCCGGTGCAGGTTGCTCACCTCCACCTCGTCGTCGTCGACCACGCGCAGCCGGCAGCGGCCCGAGAGCGCCAGTGCCAACGCCGCTGGCGTCCCCACGCCCCCGGCCCCCAGCAGCAGCACCAGGGGAGCGGCGGGGAGTGTCGCTGCAATTTTCTCTTCTGGCTTCTCCAATTGTGCGCCTGCTATAGCGCGGGGAGGTGTTCGCGGTAAGCGGGTGTGCTCCGGTTCTGCTAGGGTGCGCACCGCTCCCGAGGTGCTCCCCATGAACCTGCGTCACCTGTGGCTCGCCGCGTCTGCCGCCGCCGTTCCCTTCCTGATCTTTGCCTGCGGCGGCGGCCGCAGCGACATCGATTTCCTGCTGGAGTCCGCCGCCGGGGCCGCCGGTGCGGCAGGGAGAGGAGGCGCCGGGGGGGCTGGCGCGGCGGGTTCGGCGGGGGCGACCTCCGGGGCCTGTGTCCCGGGGCAGCAGGTCGAGTGCGCCTGCCCGGGGACCGCGCTCAAGGGCGTGCAGGTCTGCTCCCAGGACGGCAAGGGCTTCGGGCCTTGCCAGGGGTGCCCCGGCGGGGCGGGAGGCACCAGCGGAGCGGGAGGCTCCAGCG
>CAZSDX010000500.1:0-210 GCA_964605685.1 uncultured Polyangiaceae bacterium | reverse complement strand
TTCGACGCCTTGCCCTTCCCGCTCCCCGACTCCGGGCCCGTGGGGGAGTGCGTCGGTTGCCTCCAGGAGAACTGCGGCGACTCCATCAACGCCTGCTACAACGATCCGGATTGCGTCGACGGCATCCAGTGCGCCATCACCGACTGCCTGGCCAGCAGCGCCCTCGGCGGCGGCCCCGGCGGCGGCCAGGGCGGCCCCGGCGGCCTGGGC
>CAZSDX010000499.1:0-5462 GCA_964605685.1 uncultured Polyangiaceae bacterium | reverse complement strand
CGGCAGCGGCGGCGCGGCGTCCGGCGAGGGCAGGGGAGGGGAGGGGGACGAGGGAGCGGCGGGCGCCAGGTCAGCGCGCTCGATCTGCTCGCAGCAGGAGGCGTCGTCGAAGGCGCGGCCGTCGTCCCAGCGGGCGGCCTGGCAGCAGGCGACGAAGTGGAGGGTGCCGTCGAGGGTGCAGCGGATATAAGGGCGCCCCTGGAGGAGCACCGAGCAGAGGAGCGAGAGCAGCCCGAGGAGGGCGAAGAGGCGCTGACGGAGGCGGAGGACGGCGGTCACTGTCCCCGGTAGGCGCGAGCGACGGCGTTGACGTCGGAGCCGATGATCCAGACGACATCGTTGCCGCCGCGGTCGACGCTGGTGACGGGGATGGCGGCGGTGCCGGTGGCCTGCCGGGCGCGCTCGTGGGCCGAGGGGTTCTGGTCGATGTCGACGTAATCGAAGGGGATCTGCTGGTCCCGGAGCCCCTGCTGAAGCCGCTTGCAGGGGCCGCACCAGTCGGCGCCGTAGACGGTGACCGAGCTCTGGTAGCTGGAGGGGAGCCGCCGGGTGGACCCCCGATCCCTGCGGGAGGCCGCCTGGATCGCCGGGGAGGCCAGGAAGGCGGCCCCGAGGATCTGGGACAAAAAGAACCTACGCTGGAACATGCTCCGAGCAGGGTAGCACGATCCGGCGTGGGGTTGTGCGGAGAGGGAGGGATTCGAACCCTCGGAGGTGGATTAGACCTCGCGCGCTTAGCAAGCGCGTGCCTTCGACCACTCGGCCACCTCTCCGGTAGAGGCAAGGCGGGCTCATAGCACCCCCTCGCGGCGGGGTGCAACCGTTTTGGGGAGCGCCCCGGTCAGACTCGACTTTCGCCGTTTTGTTCGAGAACGTTCAGGCGCCGGGGTGAACCCCGGCGCCGGGACGTGTGTTTCCGGAAACGGAGGGAAAAAGCCCTCCAGGGAGGGCTCGCCAGGAGACGACGGAGCGAGGCCGCCCTGGCGGCCTTGACCTCCTCGAACTCGAAACACACACGTTCCGGCGCCGGGGTTCACCCCGGCTGCCTCCGATCCCCTCGACAAAACCTTGAACAGAACAGCGAAAGTCGAGTCAGAGGGGCCCGGAGAGGACCATGTAGACCTTACCGCCCTCGTAGGCCTCGGTGCTGCCGCCGCGGGCGTAGCCCAGGCGCATCGTGGGGGAGAAGAAGTAGCTGAAGGTGAAGTCCACCAGCAGCTCGGCGCCGTACCCGGTGTGGAACTGGTCCCGCCAGCGCCGGAGGTTCAGGTCGTTGAAGGCGCCGCCGTAGTCGAGGAAGGGCTGCGCCGAGAGGCGGTTGAGGAAGATCGGGAGCGTGGAGATGCCTCGCTCCGGGTGCCACAGGGGCAGCCGGTACTCCACCGTGGCCAGGTGGAACTGGCGCCCCGCGTAGGCCCCCGGGGGGTACCCCCGCAGCAGGAACCCGCCCTGGAAGAGGTTGGGCGTGAGCCCATCCAGCAGCGGCAGGTCGACGTAGCCGCCCACGTAGTACGTCCCCCGGAACCCCAGGTTGCCGGTGGAGAGCCCGGTACGTAGCGTCGTGCTGAGCGAGTGGTCCGGGTGCCACGGCATCTGCGTCACCCGCTGCACGATCGAGTTGAAGGTCGCGATGCTGTAGTCCGAGCCGGTCTCCCGGGAGGCCACGTCGGCGCTCAGGCCGAAGTAGGTCCCCCGCGCGGGCCCTACCGAGTAGAGGTAGCGCTCCTGGTTGCCGTAGGCGAAGCCCAGCCGCACCACCGACAGAAGCCCCTGGTACGGCGGCAGGATGGTGTTGAGGCTCTGCGGGTCCAGGTCCCGGCGCAGCGGCAGCCGCGCGTCGTAGGTCGTCGCCGCGTAGCTCGCCGAGAAGGAGAACCAGTCGAAGGCCCTCGGGATGCTGGTGCTGATGGTGGAGAAGACGCCGAAGTACTCCTCCGGGTAGGTGGGGTTGGTGTCGTTGATGCGTACCTGCTGCGCCAGCCCCAGCGCCCGGAACACCGTCATCGACACGTCAAAGGGGAGCCGCCCGTAGCTGTAGGTCAGGGAGAACTGGGGCTCCGCCTGGCCGGTGTTCGCCGCCAGGCTGGCGTAGATCCCGTGGAAGCCGGCGGCGTCCTGCCCCGCCGTCGTCAGCGTCAGCGTCTGCCCGAAGGTCCCCGGGCCGTACTGGAGGTTGTAGGCGAAGGGACGCAGCGTCGGCCACGGATTGTAGGGCTTCTTCGTCCAGCTCCGGCGGGGCGCCTTGGGTCGCGGCGCCGGACGGTCGTCTTGATACTCCGGCGCGGGGGTCCAGCGGGTTCGATCCAGCTCCATCCCGAACAGATCGAAGCCGTCGGAGGTGTACCCCACGTAGAGCAGCGTCTTGCCGTCCGGCGACACCTCCGGCATGAACGCCCCGGTCCGCACGCTGGTCACCTGCCACTGCTTCCCCGTCTCCAGGTCGTGGGCGTAGATGTTGTGGATCCCCGTGCGATCCGACGAGAAGAACAGCGTCTTGCCGTCCGGCGCCCAGGACGGTTGGAGGTCCATCGCCCGGTCCCGGTTGAGCTCGACAAAGCTCCTCGCCGCCACGTCCGCGACGCGGATGTCCCGGTAGCCCCCCCGCGACCACGAGGAGTAGGCGATCTTGCGCCCGTCCGGCGCGTAGCGCGGCGTGTACGCCTGCTGGTAGCGCTCCGCCGGGATCAGCACCCGCGCCTCCCCCAGCGTCCCGTCTGCCCCCACGTCCGCCACCGCCAGGTACTGCGTCCCGCGCCGGTTCAGCCCGAAGGCGAGCTGCCTCCCGTCGAAGCGTGCGTCCGGATCGATCGCCCGCTGCCCCTGGCTCAACCTCACCCGCTCCGGTTCATCCCCGTCCGGCGACGCCTTCCCCGCCCCCAGCCGGAACAGATCCGAGTAGCCGTACACCAGCCGGTGCGGCTCGATGGAGGAGAAGAAGAGCGTTCCATCCCGGGCGAAGGAGGCGCTCCCCTCGCCCACGGTCCGGATCCACAGATCCCGGTCCGACTCCCACGCTTCCTTCGCCGACGGGACGAACATCCGGTGGAACCCGGGGCGGTGGTGCCCATCATCCAGGTAATAAAGGACCTCGGGGGGGCCCTCCGGGGATCTTTTCGCGGCCTGCGGCACCCACCGGGGACGCCCCGTGGTCCGGCCGTGGTGGGTGAGGCGCGTTCCCTCCCGGATCCCCCCGGGCAGCGCCGCCGCCTGGTCGATCTGCGCCCGGTAGAGCCTCTCCAGGTGCTCCTTCCAGCCCTCGTACAGCTCCTCGTAGGTGCGCCCCGTGGCCCGGCGGATGCTCCGGTTGATCCCGAAGGGGATGATCTGCTTGCCGTAGTCGGCGGCGACGGTCCGCATCGCATGCTCGCCGTAGGTCCGGTGGATCCAGGTCAGGAACCGGGAGCCGTAGAGGTACCAGAAGTTCCCCATGGGCCACCGCCGCGGCCCGTGGGAGATCCGGTCCAGCCCCGCCATCCGGCCCTCCAGCACGTTGGCCCGCAGGTACATGTCGAAGACCGACGACCGGTTGCGCCCTCCGCTGGTGTGCTCCGACTCGTGGAGCACCGCCAGCCCCTCGATGATCCACCGGGGCTGGAGCTGGTTCGGCGCCGTGCTCTTCCCCAGCACCACGTTGAGCAGCGCCGGCAGCCCGCTGATGTTGTCGATGTGCAGGACGTGGGTGTACTCGTGGGTCGTCAGCTCCAGCAGCCAGTCGTCGTAGTCCGCCAGCGGCGACATGTCGTCCGGCGCCGTGGCGAACAGCCTCACCACGTTGTACGGCAGCGCCGTGGCCGACCCGTTCGCCGCCTCGGTCCCGTCCGTCAACACCACGTGCGTCACGTCCCGGGGCCGGTGCCCCAGCGCCGGCACCAGCCGGTCATGCACGTCCTCCATCATGTCCGCCACGTCCTCCGCCAGCGGCTCCAGCGTGCGCGGGTAGTGGACGCGGAAATGCGTCGTTTCCAGGGTGAAATACTCCTGGAACGGGTCGTTGATGGCCTCGGCCCTCGTCGGGATCAACAGCGCCAGCGCCAGCGCCAGCGCCCCCGCGCGCTTACCCATCAGAGGTCATCGTAGAAGAGCGGCTCCCGGTTGCGCACGTAGCGGTAGACCAGCTGCTTGGCCTCGGCGTTGAGCTGGGTCAATTTGGCACCGAACCCGGGAGACTCTCCCGAGTTGCTGTCGCGGATCCAGGCCACCACCCCCACCGACTCGAACTCGAACCCTCCCGGCAGCATCACCCGCAGCGCCACCCCGGAACCCACCGGAGGCACCTTGTTGTAGGTCGCCACGAAGAGCCCGCCGTGCTCGATCACATCGTTGCCGGAGAGCCCCTTGTAAAAGTTGGTCGGGCTATTGATCCCCAGCGCTACCTCGAAGCGCATCGGGGTCGTGGAGGAGGGGCGCGCCGGCGGGGGCGCCGGCACCACCGGAGCGGACGCAAAGGGATCGCTGACCGCAGCCGTCGGCGCGGCGACCGGGGCAGGCTGCACCGGGGCGGGCTGTACCAGTGCGGGGGCGGGCTGTACTGGCGCCGGAGCGGGCTGTACTGGCTGGGGCGGCACGTAAGCAGCCGGAGGAGCGTAGGCCGGAGCAGTCGGAGCGACCGGAGGAACATAGGCCGGAGCAGCCGGCGGCACGTAGGCCGGCGCCGCAGGAGCGACCGGAACCACCGGAACCGCCGGAGCGGGCTGGAGCACCGCGGAGGGATCGAGGGAGGCAGCGGGCGCCACAGGGGCGGCCTCGCTGGCCTTGACCAGCCCGAAGATCAGGCCCAGGGAGGAGGCCACCGACTCGGTGGCGCTGGTGACTGCGGGGTGGTTGAGGGAGGCCTGGGTCTGGAGCATCCCCAGGGCGCGGCGCACGTGGTCCCGGGCGGCGGCGGCGGTGGTAAGCTGCCCGCTCCGCTCGATGGCATGGAGGGATCCCATGGCCATGGCGACCGGCTCGGCCACGTCGAGCAACGAGGGGGGCACCGACGGATCCGACTGGAGCGCGCCGAGGGCACGGGCGAGGGTCTCGCGGGCTTGCTTGGCCTGGTTGACAAATTCAGACATGGAATCTCCAGGAACGGGGCCGTCTCGGCCCCCGTGTCAGAGGACGCTAGCATCATTCCCCCCGGCACGAACAGACGCCGACGCGACCAGGGTCGCCAGCCCCGCCGTGTCCAGGGGTTCTCCGTCCACCTCGCCCTGGAGCAAGGCCAGCGCCCCGTCCGCGGCCCGCACCACCGCGACTCCATCGACCACGGCGGCCTCTCCGGGGACGAGCACCCGGGGGAACCTTTGTGCCGGGCGGGCTTCGAGCACGGTGACCAGCCGATCCTCCAGCTCGAAGAAGGCCCCCGGCGCCGGGGCCAGGGCACGGACCCGCCGCACGAGTTGCTCCACGGGCAGGCGAAAATCCAGCTCCGCCAGCGCGTCGTCGGGCGCGGGCGCCTCGGTGGCGGCGCCCTCGTCCTG
>CAZSDX010000498.1:0-5487 GCA_964605685.1 uncultured Polyangiaceae bacterium | reverse complement strand
ACGTCGCGCTCGGCGAGGCCGACCGCCGCGAGAGCCAGGAGGCCGCCCAGGACGGCGATCCCGCGGATCACCTGGCGAGGCGGCGACGGGGAGGTCACAGCTCCGGCTCCGCGAGGGACTCGGGGCGGGGGCGCGGCGAGGGGGAGGGAGAGGGCGGCTCCTGGGCGTCCGCGTCCCGCGGGGTGTAGTCGCGCACCTGGATCTTCCCGGGGCCGATGGGCATGGCGGAGAGGGCCAGGTTGATGGATCCGTCGCGGTTGACGTTGCCGAAGCCGATGCGGGTCCAGAAGGAGCGATCGCCGCGCTCGGTGAT
Organism: uncultured Polyangiaceae bacterium; assembly: GCA_964605685.1. GTDB lineage: Bacteria > Myxococcota_A > Polyangia > Polyangiales > Polyangiaceae > JANWXX01. Next base: position 5,174 of record CAZSDX010000498.1, on the reverse strand, counting down.
GAGCCAGACGACCTTCATTTTTGCGCTTGTTTCCATGATGTTCTCCGGGCGCGGGGAGGGGCGTCGGCGAGGTGGCCGGCGCTGTCCGCGTCACGCCTCGGAGAGATTGCCAGCGCCGTGCCAGCGAGGGGCACGGCAGAAACAAGGGAAAAACGGGGGGTCTTGAGGGGCGAGAGGTGGCGGATGGCGGCGAAAGGGGTGGCGGAGGGGTGGCGGCCCGCCACCGGAGCGGGAGGTTATTTCTTGCGACCCACCTGCTCGGCATGGCCGGCGCTGGGGCAGAGGTCGCTTGCGCCGCAGCGGTCGCAGGCGGGGCGCAGCGCGGAGCAGACGCGGCGGCCATGGAAGATGAGGACGTGGGAGACGAGGTCACGCTCCTGCGGGGGGAAGAGGGCGGTCAGCTCGCGCTCGATCTTCTCCGGGGAGGACGCGCGGGTCCAGCCGAGGCGCTGGCTGAGGCGCTGGACGTGGGTGTCGACGACGACGCCCTCGGGGGTGCCGAAGCAGACCCCGAGGACCACGTTGGCGGTCTTGCGCCCGACGCCGGGGAGGGCCACCAGCGCCTGGAAGTCGTTGGGGACCTTCCCCTGGTGGAGCTCGACGAGCTGGCGGGCGAGGGCCACGATGTTCCTGGATTTGACCCGGAAGAAGCCTATCCGGGCGATCAGGGGCTCGACCTCCCCGGGGTCGGCGCGGGCCAGGGCCTCGGCGGTGGGGAAGCGCGCGAAGAGGGCGGGGGTGACCTGGTTGACCATTTTGTCGGTGGTCTGGGCCGAGAGCACCGTGGCCACGAGGAGCTGGAACGGGCCGTCGTGGAGCAGCTCGCAGTGGGCATCGGGGTGGAGCTGTCGTAGCCTGGCGAAGGCGGCGGCGACCCTGGCGCGACGCTGGGGAGAGATTCTCACGGTGGTTTCCGAGAAAGTAGCACGTTGCACCAGGATCGAATAAACCCGCGGGCAAGGCGTCCAACGACCGTAGCCCTCCCCAGGGCCCTCTTCGTCAAACCAAGGAGTGCTTGTGATGCAGAACGTGATCCGCAAACTCAGCCTGGCCACCCTGCTGGTGATCCCCGTCGTGACCGGCGCCGGCTGCGAGGCCGCTGACAAGCTCAAGGAGACCCAGGGAGATCTCTGCTGCACCGACTTCAAGGTCGGTGCCGACATGACGGCAGTTGACTGGAAAATTGAGGGAGATGGGAAGGTCGAGTTCGGTGCGTTCATGCAGGCGACGGCGGATTTCTCCGCGGCTGCCAGCGGCGTGCTGCTCGACCTGACCAACGCCTGCCAGACCCTTGCCATCGATCTCGGGGCCTCGGAGAAGGACGTTCAGGAGACCAACCCAGGGCAGCGCGCTGTCCTCTGGTGCGCGGCAGCGGCAGCCAAGCTCCAGGCGGCGGGCTCCATCGAGGTATCCATCCAGCCCCCGCGCTGCTCCGTCAGCGCCAGCGCCCAGGCGAGCTGCGAGGCAAAGTGCTCCGCGAAGGCGGAATGCGAGCTCCAGCCTGGCGAGATCGAGGCTCGCTGCGAGGGCGGGGTCTCGGTCAAGTGTGAAGGCTCCTGTGAGGGCACCTGCCAAGGCTCCGCGGACGTGGCGGTCACCTGTGAAGGCTCCTGCGAGGGCACCTGCGAAGGTTCCTGCGAGGGCACCTGCGAGGGTACCCTCTCCGGCACCTGCGAGGGCACCTGCGAGGGCACTTGCAACGGGAAATCCACCGCCAACGGCGGCTCCGCTCAGTGCGACGGGACTTGCGAAGGCAAGTGTTCGGTGGCCTTCAAGAACCCGATCTGCAAGGGCTCCTGCAAGGGTTCCTGCGCAGGGAAATGCCGCGGCTCCTGCACGGCCGAGGCGGGGGCCAAGCTCCAGTGCGAGGGCGAGTGCTCGGGCTCCTGCTCCGTCGAGGGCAAGGCCCCGAAGTGCAACGGAACCCTCAAGCCCCCCCGGGCTGAGTGTCAGGGCTCTGCCGAGTGTAGCGGGTCGTGCAAGGCGTCCGCCGAGGCCAAGGCCGAATGCACCCCTGGAACCATCGAGATCAAGGCCGCCGGCAACCTGACCGCCCAGGGGGTTGCCTCCGTCAAGGCGAACCTGCCCAAGATCCTGGCGGTCTTCAAGGCTCGCGGTGAGCTCCTGGTCAAGACCGGCACCGCCGTGGGAGAACTCGGCGTCAAGGTCACCGCCAAGGCCCCCAACTTCAGCGCCAAGGCCGCCCTCTGCGTGGTTCCCGCGGTCGCTGCCGCCGCCGATGCCCTCAGCAATGCCAAGTCCAGCTTCGAGGCCAGCGGCAAGGTAGCCGGCGCCATCAAGCTCAACTGAACCCCCTCCAGCGACCACCGTCAGCGCCGATTTCGCCGCCGTCATCAAGTTACACGGCTTGCCGCGGGGTGCCCCCGGGGGGAGGATGGCCCCGATGTCCGCCGTGCGACTCCTCGCTCCCTTGCCCCGCTGGCTCCTGGCGGCCGCCCTCGCCGCCTCGGCGCTTGCGGCGGCCTGCGGTGATGACCTGGGCACCGCGCCCGGTGGGGTGCAGGGCGCCGCCGGAAGCTCCGGCAGCGTGACCTCCGGCGCGGCGCTCTACAAGCAGCACTGCGCCTCCTGCCACGGCCCCGCGGGGGAGGGCAGCTCCGGCAAGAAGCTCAAGGGGTGGACCAAGGGGCAGGCGGAGCTGGTCTCCACCATCGACCTGCGCATGCCCCCCCAGGATCCGAAGGCCTGCCAGGGCTCGTGCGCCGCGGACGTCGCCGCCTACATCCTCGCCAACTTCAAGGCGGAACCCCTCGACTGCAAGGGCAACGAGCTGCCTCCCCGGAGGCTCCGGCTGCTCAACCGCCGCGAGTACAACGCCACGGTCCGCGACCTGCTCCGCCTCGGGGGGTCCGCCGCCGGGGCCACCTGCGCCACCGACGCCGACTGCGCCATCGCCACCGAGTCCTGCGTGGCCGGAGCCTGCCAGAAGGATCCGTGCAACGTCCGCACCTTCGTCTACCCGGCGCAGGGCAAGACCTACCAGTCGGTCCACGTCGCCGGGAGCTTCAACGGCTGGCCCGGCACCGTGGCCGCGGGAGGGTGGAAGATGACCCACATCCCGGGGAAGGACCTCTACGTCACCAAGCAGACCATCGCCAGCGGGACCTATGCCTACAAGTTCGTGCTGGACGAGACGACCTGGATCCCCGATCCAGCGAATCCGAAGGGAGAACCGGACGGCTTCGGCGGGCAGAATTCGCTGCTGGAGGTGAGCTGCGAGGGCGGAGGCGAGGGGCAAGAGGGCACCGGTCCGGTGGTGGATCTGGCGAAGAATTTCCCGGCGGAGAGCCGCCCCACCGGGTTCAGCTACGACAACAACGCGGACGCGGGGCTGGTGACGTCGGTCCACGTCGAGCAGTACTTGAAGGCATCGGCGCAGGTGGCGAAGCTGGCGCTGGGCAACGCGGGGCAGCTCGTCCCTTGCGGGAGCGTCCACCAGGGGGCGTGCAGCAAGCAGTTCGTCGAGGGCTTCGGGCGCCGGGCCTTCCGTCGACCGCTCACCGGGGCCGAGGTGGCCCGCTACGAGAAGCTGGCCCAGGGGCAGCCCTCCCACGAGAAGGCGGTGGAGGCGGTGGTGCGGGCGATGGTGCTGTCGCCGTTCTTCCTCTACCGCTCCGAGCTAGGCGTGGCGCAGCCGGACGGGAGCTTCCGGCTGACCGGCCACGAGATCGCCACCGCGCTCTCCTACACCTTCTGGGGCACCCTGCCGGACGACGAGCTGGCCAGCGCCGCCGACCAGGGCAAGCTCTCCGATCCGAAGGACATCGAGGCGCAAGCCCGCAGGCTGCTGGCGAGCCCCCGCGCCCGGGTCACGCTGGGGGTCTTCAGCCAGCAGTGGCTCGGCATCAGCGCGGTGAGCGAGCTGACCCGGAGCGCCGTCCTCTACCCGGGCTGGTCTGCCTCCGTGGGCGCCTCCATGGCTGAGGAGACCCGTCGCTTCGTCGAGCACGTGATCTTCGACGGTAGCCACAGGCTCGACGAGCTCCTCACCGCGGACTACTCCTTCGTCGACGCCCAGCTCGCCCCGATCTACGGCGTGGGCGCGCCCGGGGCGGGGTTCGCGAAGACCCAGCTCCCGCCGGAGCGCCGCGCGGGGCTGCTGGGGCAAGGGAGCGTGCTGGCCAGCACGGCCCACTCGGATCAATCGTCGCCGATCCGGCGGGGCCTTTTTGTGCGGGAGCGGCTGCTCTGCCAGGATCTCGGGGCGCCGCCACCCAACGCAGGGGGTGTGCCGGAGGTGGATCCGAACGCGACCACACGGGAGCGCTTCCGGCAACACTCGAGCGATCCGTTCTGCCGGAGCTGCCACCAGTACATCGACGAGGTAGGCTTCGGGATGGAGCGCTTCGACGCCATCGGGCGCCACCGGCTGGAGGAGAACGGCCAGCCCATCCCTCCGGACGGGAACATGAACGACGTGGAGGGGCTGGGGACCGGGACCAAGGGGCTCTACGACACGCTGCCCGAGCTGGCCTCCATCGTGGCGGGGAGCGAGGCGTTCCACCGGTGCTTCACCCGACAAGCGTACCGCTTCGCCCACGGGGCGCTGGAGCAGGACGTGGACCTGTGTCCGCTGGAGGATCTCCAGGGGGAGTTCGCCGCGTCGGGGTACGACGTCCGGGAGCTCCTGGTATCCATCGCCCGGTCGCCTGGGTTCTCGGCGCGGCGGTGAGGCGAAGGGCTCAGGGGCCCGGCGAGGAGCTGACGGCAGGGAGCGAAGGGGCGGAGGAAGAAGGGCGAGGAGGAGGGGCGGGGACCTTCATCTCGACCTCGACGAGGACGGTCTCGTGGAGCGAGGGCTTGATGAAGCGGCGCTCCTCGGGGGCCGCAGGGTGGCGGAGCAGGATCTCGTGCTCGCCAGCGCGGAGCGGGATGGGGCGGGCAAAGGGGGTCACGTCGACGAACTGGCCATCGACGTAGACGCTGGCCCAGGGGCGGGCGAGCACCCGGAGGGAGGCCGGGCGATCGGGGACGAGCTCCAGGACGTCGTGGCGGTCGAAGCCTGCGTCCGCGCCCGGGGCGCTGGCCTGGATGGCGCTGCCGCCCAGGACCATCAGGAAGAGGACGAAGAGCTGCCCGGCGGCGGCGCGGCCGATGCCTTCGCGGCGAGGGGCAGGGAGCGCGCGGGGGGCGGCCGGGGAGGCGAGCTGCTG
>CAZSDX010000497.1:0-5495 GCA_964605685.1 uncultured Polyangiaceae bacterium | reverse complement strand
TGGCCGCGGCGGTGGCGGCTTCGGCGGCGGCGGCGGTGGCGGTGGCGGCGGTGGCGGCGGCAGCCGGGACAACAACCGGCGCCAGCGCTGGTTATCGCTTCCTCCGACCCTCCCTCGACCCCCGGTTGCGCTCGCGCCGGGGGTTGTTGTTTTGTCCCCGGATGCCTGCGCGTTGGGTGGGGTAGCTCAGCCGTCGCCGCCGGCCCGCTGCTGCTCGGGTTTGTAGGCGACCGCGGCCCTGAGCAGGTCGCGGTTCATGCGGGCGATCCACTGGACGCTGATCTCCTTGGGGCAGGCGGCCTCGCAGAGGTAGTGGTTGGAGCAGGCGCCGAACCCCTCCCGCTCGTGCTGGGCCACCATGGCGAGGGTGCGTTTGTCGCGCTCGGCCTGGCCCTGAGGGAGGGTGTTGAGGTGGCCGATCTTGGCGGCCATGAAGAGGCTGGCGCTGGCGTTGGGGCAGGCCGCCACGCAGGCGCCGCAGCCGATGCAGGTGGCGGCGTCCATGGCCTCGTCGGCGAGGCGCTTGGGGATGGGAATGGAGTTGGCGTCCGGAGCGGCGCCAGAGCGGGCGGTGATGTAGCCGCCGGACTGGATGATGCGCTCGAAGGCTTTGCGGTCCACGGCGAGGTCGCGGATCACGGGGAAGGCGGTGGCGCGCCACGGTTCAACCCAGAGCTCCTCGCCGTTGCGGAAGGTGCGCATGTGGAGCTGGCAGGTGGTGGTGGCCTTCTGGGGGCCGTGGGGCTCGCCGTTGATGACCAGGCCACACATGCCGCAGATCCCCTCGCGGCAGTCGTGGTCGAACATGATGGGCTCCTGGTTGGCGAGGACCAGGCGCTCGTTCACCACGTCCAGGAATTCGAGGAACGAGGCGTGGGTCGAGATTCCCTTGGCGTGCTGGGAATAGTCCTCGAACTTCCCCGGGTCAGAGGGGCCTTTTTGACGCCAGACGTGCAGCTTGAGATCGATCGTTTCTGCCACGGTTGCCTCACTTGTACGAACGCTGGGCCATCTTCACGTACTCGAAGGAGAGCTCTTCCCGGTGCCGTGCGTGGTTCCCGTCGCGGGCCTCGGGGCCCTGGCCGCGCCACTCCCAGGCGGCGACGTGGGCGAAGCGCCCGTCGTCGCGGACGCACTCGCCATCGGCCTGGTGATCCTCCCGGAAATGGCACCCGCAGCTCTCGTCCCGCTCCAGGGCGTCGCGGCACATCAGCTCGCCCAGCTCGAAGAAATCCGCCACCCGCCCGGCCTTCTCCAGGTCCCGGTTGAGCGCCTCGCCGGAGCCGGTGATCTTCACGTCGCGGTAGAACTCCTCCCGCAGCTCGGGGATCTGCTTCAGGGCGTTCTTGAGGTTCCCCGGGTCGCGGGCCATGCCGCAGTTGTCCCAGATCAGGGTGCCCAGCTTCCGGTGGAAGTCGTCGACGGTGCGGGAGCCCTTCTGACCGATCTCCACGAGCCTCCGGAACTTCGCCTGCGCTTCCTGGAGCGTGGCGGTCACCGCCCCGCTGCTCTCGCTGGTCTTTGATTTCCCGGCCTGGGCCAGGTAATTCCCCAGCACGTAGGGCAGGATGAAGAACCCGTCCGCCAGCCCCTGCATCAGCGCCGAGGCGCCCAGCCGGTTGGCGCCGTGGTCGCTGAAGTTGGCCTCGCCCGCGACGAACAGCCCCGGGATGTTGCTCATCAGGTTGTAGTCCACCCACAGGCCGCCCATCGTGTAGTGGGTCGCCGGGTAGATGCGCATGGGGACGCGGTAAGGATCCTCGCCGGTGATGCGCTGGTACATGTCGAAGAGGTTGCCGTAGCGCTCGGCGATGGCCTGCTTGCCGTCCCGCTTGATCGCGTCGGCGAAGTCGAGGTAGACCCCCCGCCGGACCCCGTGGATCTCCGGGCCCACCCCGAGCCCCTGGTCGCACACGAACTTCGCCTGGCGCGAGGCGATGTCCCGGGGCATCAGGTTGCCGAAGGCCGGGTACTTCTCCTCCAGGTAGTAGAACCGGTCCTTCTCCGGGATGGAGGCGGGGTCGCGGGTGCAATCCTCCCTCTTGCGCGGCACCCACACGCGCCCATCGTTGCGGAGCGACTCGCTCATCAGCGTCAGCTTGGACTGGTACTCGCCGGCCTGCGGGATGCACGTCGGGTGGATCTGGGTGAAGCAGGGGTTGGCGAAGAGCGCTCCGCGGCGGTGCGCTCGCCAGATCGCCGTCGCGTTGCACCCCTTGGCGTTCGTGGACAGGTAGAACACGTTGCCGTAGCCGCCGGTCGCCAGCACCACCGCGTCCGCCAGGTGAACCTCGATCTTGCCGGTGACCAGGTCCCGGGTCACGATCCCCCGGGCCCGGTTGTCCTCGACGATCAGGTCGATCATCTCGCAGCGCTCGTGGAGCTCCACCTTGCCCTCGGCGATGGTGCGCGCCAGGTGCGAGTAGGCCCCGAGCAGCAGCTGCTGCCCCGTCTGCCCCCGGGCGTAGAAGGTGCGGGACACCTGCGCGCCGCCGAAGCTCCGGTTGGCCAGGAGCCCCCCGTACTCCCGGGCGAAGGGCACCCCCAGCGCCACGCACTGGTCGATGATGTCCACGGACACCTGCGCCAGCCGGTAGACGTTGCTCTCCCGGGCCCGGAAGTCTCCGCCCTTCACCGTGTCGTAGAACAGCCGGTAGATGCTGTCCCCGTCGCCCTGGTAGTTCTTCGCCGCGTTGATGCCGCCCTGGGCGGCGATGGAGTGGGCTCGCCTCGCGCTGTCCTGGTAGCAGAACGCCTTGACCTTGTAGCCCAGGTCCGCCAGCGACGCGGCGCCTGCGCCCCCCGCCAGGCCCGTGCCCACGACGATGATCTCGTACTTCCGCTTGTTCGCCGGGTTGACCAGCTTGATCTCGGCCTTGTGCCGCTCCCACCGGGTCTCGATGGGGCCTGTGGGGGCGTTGCTCCGAAGTTCCATGATCGCTACCTCTCTCTCCGAAGCTCGTTACTTGATAAGCCCCGCGACGATGGACGTCGGGATGATGACGTTGGTCAGGGTGACCACCGCGGTCACCAGGAAGGCCGCGGGGCGGATCCGAGCGTCCCACTGGGGGTGCCTCAGCCCCAGGGTTTGAAACAGCGCCACTCCCCCGTGGTACAGGTGGACCCCCAGCAGCAGGTTCGCCACGATGTAGGATCCCGCCACCGCCGGGTTCTGGAACCCCCCCACCAGGTTACCGTACACATCCCCCTCCTTGAACGGCAGCCCCGGGACCACCCCCGCCGTCAGGTGTGCCAGGTGGAACGCGATGTACGCGAACAGGATCGGCCCCGTCAGCACCATCGTCTGCCGCGCGTAGCGCTGGAGGATCCCCTGCTCCGCGATGGGCGCGCTCACCTTGTAGCGCCCCGTCCTCGCCGCCCTCGCCTTCGCCGCGATGTTCAGCGTCAGCGACACGTGCACCAGCAGGCTCAGCAGCAGCACCGCCCGGGCGCCCCACAGCGCCTTCGGGAACGAGTGCAGCATCTCGCCGTAGGCGTTGATCGCCTTGGGGCCCAGGAACACCTGGAGGTTGCCCAGCGCGTGGACGAAGACAAAGCCGTAGAGCACCAGGCCAGTGACCGCCACGGCGGCCTTCTTGCCGGCGCCGGTGGCGAGGAGGGGGAGGGGTTCGGCCTTCAACATGAGCTACGAAACCTCGGTGGGAAGGGTGTCGTCGCTCCCCTTAGCAGAGCCGCGGGGGATAGCGGTGCATTTTCCGTGGGCGATCACGCCGCTAGGGCCAGATCGTCGCCTTCTCAAGCCTCCGCGCCCACCTCGATCCATCCCACCCGGTACCACCCGTGAAGCCTCCCCGCCGCCGCCCCCACCGGCGGGCTCAGCCTCCGATCATCCGCCAGGCGCTGCATCCACCGCCGCTCCCCTCGCTCCGCCCGGATCTCCTCCCCGTTCAGGTAAAAAACGCCCCCCCGGCTCAGCATCAGGCTCGCCAGCGAGAGCCTCACCCCGCGCTCGTCCGCCCTCCGGGCGAAGGCCGCGAGCCCCAGCGGCCTCCGCGGTGGCTCGAAGCGCAGGTGGGGCTTCGGGTCCGAGAGGTACTGGCCCAGGAACCTCCCCACCAGCTCCTGGTCCCAGCGCACCTGCGCCAGCAGCGCCGCCGCCTGCTCCACCATCGCCCTGTCGATCTCCGCCGGGTGTCTGGCCGGGCGCAGCCCGGGGTCCTCGTACATCCCTCGCGGCGCGAGCTGCTCCGGGAGCCACGCCAGGAACCGGTGCATCAGCTCCTCCGCCGACGGCGCCCGGAACCCCACGGAGTAGGTCATGCACCCGTCCAGCGCGACCCCGTGGTGGGCGTAGCGGGGAGGCAGGTAGAGCAGGTCACCGGGGCCCAGATCCCACCGCTCCTCGGCCCGGAAATCCTGGAGGATCTTCAGCGGCGCCCCGGGCACCAGCGTCCGGTCCTCCTGGGCGCTGATCTCCCAGCGCCGCCGCCCCTGCCCCTGGATCAGGAACACGTCGTAGGAGTCGAAGTGCGGCCCGACCCCGCCCCCGGGCGGGGCGTAGCTCACCATCAGGTCGTCGAGGCGCGCGTGGGGCAGGAAGCGGAAGCGCCGCAGCAGCCGCTCCGCCGGCGGGAGGACGTGGTTGACCCCCTGCACCAGCAGGGTCCAGTCCCGCCCCGGGAGCCGGGCGAAGGTGGCCTCGTCGAAGGGGCCGTTCTCCAGCGTGTAGCGGCCCCGGCAGCGGCGCACCAGCCGGGACTGCATGTCCTCCTCGCAGGCCAGCCCCGCCAGCTCGTCGGGGCTCAGCAGCCCGGTGAACCCGGGGAGCGCCCCCCGCACCAGCAGCGGCCTCTTCTGCCAGTACTGCTCGCAGAATTCCTCCTCCGTCAGTCCGCCGAGGAGCGTCGATCTCTCGCCTCGCTTGCTCATGCTTTCCGCCGTGGCGATCAGGCCTGGAGCCAGGGGACCCAGAGGCCGTTCGGGGAGAGAGGAGCAGGCTTTGCCCGGGCGGGCTTGGTGGTGGCCATGGCAGGGATGGTACCAGAGCCCGGGGCCTCCCCGCCGCGGCGCGGGGTCACCCGGGGCGGTGAACCGCGCGGGGGATTTCACCAGGGGTGGTGAACCGGCGGAGTTCGGGGGGCTACACCTCACCTGGTGAGGTCTCGCTTTCTCCCGGGAGCGGCCCGCTGGTAGCCTGCCCCCCATGGCGAACCAGAAGAAGCCAGCAACCCCGTCGAAACCCGCGGAAGCGAAACCCGCCGAGAACGCCAGGCCTACCCGCACCCCAGGCAAGGGCAGCGAGCCGAAGGCAGCCAGGGCCGAGGCCGAGGAGAGCAAGGCCCCGGAGAAGGCCGAGGCGCCGAAGGACAAGGCCGCGCGTCAGCTTGCCCTCCCCGAGGCCCCGGCGACCCCGGCTCCGCCGGCGGTGGCCCCGGCGAAGGCCGAGGAGAAGCCGGCGGAGAAGGCCCCGGCGAAGGCGGGCAAGAAGGGGCGCGAGCCCGCCGCGGCGCCGGATCCGGCGGAGGCGCTGGAGC
>CAZSDX010000496.1:0-5528 GCA_964605685.1 uncultured Polyangiaceae bacterium | reverse complement strand
CCCCGGCGGCCGAGGAGCCGCCGCTCGCGCTGAGCCCTGAGGCGAAGACTGCGAACGCCGTGCCTTACGACATCATGCTCGGTGTCCCCGGCGACTCACCGCAGTACGGGATCCTCGGGGACGTTTCCGGTCGTCGAGTTGCGATCGACTTGAACCAGACACACACCATCAGCCTCTTCGGCGTGCAGGGTGGCGGCAAGAGCTACACCCTCGGCACGATCGCGGAGATGGCCTCGTTGGTCATCCCGAACATCAATGTCCTGCCGAATCCGCTCGCGACGGTCATTTTCCACTACAGCCCGACGATGGACTACCGGCCGGAGTTCACGTCGATGGCCGCGCCGAACAGCGAGACCGCGCAGGTGAAGGCCCTGAAAGAGACCTTCGGTGCCGAGCCCCGTGCGCTCTCCGATGTGCTGCTTCTGGCGCCTGCCGACAAGCTCGACGAGCGCAAGCAGGAGTACCCGGACATCGAAGTGCGGCCGCTGAAGTTCGGCGCTGCGGAGCTGCAGACGAGCCACTGGCGCTTCCTCATGGGCGCGGTGGGCAACCAGGCGACGTACATTCGGCAGCTCAACCGCGTGATGAAGTCGCTTCGCGACAACCTCACGCTCGAGGGGCTGAACCAAGGCATCGAGGCCTCATCGCTGCCCGACCACCTCAAAGGCATGGCGAAGATGCGTCTCGAACTCGCAAGCGAGTACATCGACGACTCGGTTCGCCTGAAGGACGAGGTCCGCCCGGGTCGTCTCATCATCGTCGACCTCCGCGACGAGTTCATCGAGAAGGACGAAGCCCTCGGCCTCTTCGTCGTGCTCCTCCAACTCTTTGCGGACGCGAAGTACCGCGACGCGCAGGGCGCGGAGCACTCGTTCAACAAGCTCGTCGTCTTCGATGAGGCCCACAAGTACATCGAGAGCCCCGACCTCGTGGCTGGTCTCATCGAGGTCGTGCGCGAGATGCGCCACAAGGGCACGAGCATCATGGTCGCGAGCCAGGACCCCCCCTCGGTGCCCATCTCGCTCATCGAGCTGTCGAGCCAGGTCATCCTCCACAAGTTCAACTCGCCGGCGTGGCTCAAGCACATCCAGAAGGCGAACGCGGCGCTCGGCTCGCTGACGTCGGAGAAGATGGCGAACCTGCGCCCGGGCGAGGCCTTCGTCTGGTCGAGCAAGGCGACAGACGAGGCATTCACGAAGAGCGCGGTGAAGATCCGCTGCCGCCCGCGCGTGACCCACCACGGCGGCACCACGAAGACCGCGGTGAGAGGATGAGCGCCGTCGAGTCGTGTGCGACGACGCGGGAGGTGATGTGCGGCCGCTGAAGACCAACTTCGTGCTCGTATATTGACGACGCGGAGATCGCCGTCGGCACTCTCGCGCCCTACGACAAGGAGCAGCATCCTGCGCTCGAGCACACGCACGGGAGCGACTACATCTTCCGGCGAAGCTGCGATCGCCTTGAGGCTGTGGGCCTTGTTCACAAGACCGTCCACACGGGGGCGGTTCTCGCCGACGAGGCCACCGGGCTCAAGCCCGGCGCCGGAACGGGTGCCGGAGGGCGACGGCAGGGAGAAGGCCGCCAAAGCGGCCTCGATTCGTGCCGAAGCGAGCCCTCAAAGGAGGGCTTCCCCTCCTCGTTTCCTCCCCTCCACGTCCCGGCGCCGGGGTTCACCCCGGCGACCTCATCGGCGGGCCCGTGGTCGGACTTCTGAACAAGGCCAGAACGTTTGCCCCGCGAGGTGGACGGCCTGGAGCACCGAGGTCTTGCCGGCCCCGTTGTCCCCCACGAGCAGTGCGAACCGGGACAACGGGACAGAAATATCCGCATGCTTGCGAAAATTGACGAGACGACACCGCTCGATCATCGACATCTTCCTTTACCTGCATCCGACGAGGACTCCAACCCTCCTCACTGTCGACCCACAAGGAAACACACCGAGGTGGTCGCAGATCCCCCGATGTTCAGCGTCCCGAAGATCCGCGCCCCCGGGACCTGATACGCGCCGGCGCGACCGCTCACCTGCAAGGCCGCGTCGTGCACCTGCCGAACCCCCGTGGCTCCGACCGGGTGCCCCCCGCCGATGAGCCCGCCGCTCGGGTTGATGGGGAGAGCGCCTCCGGGCTCGATGCGCCCGTCCTCGATGGCCTTCCAGCTCTCGCCGGGGGCCGTGAGCCCGAAGTGATCGATCGCCGCGTACTCGGAGATGGTGAAGCAATCGTGGACCTCGAGCCCTTGGAGCGCCTCGACCCCCGGCAGCCGAGCGCGGCGGAAGGCATCCAGGACCGTGCGGCGTAGCACGGGGAAGAGGAGAGGTTGCCCCTCGCTCGCGGCGAGCTTGTCTCGCAGGCGCATGGGCGCCGAGCGGTGACCCCAGCCAAGAAGGCGCGGCGTCGCATCGAGCGAGCGGCCCCGGCGCCGCGCCCACGCCTCGGCGAAGCGCGGGGAGGCCAGGATCACCGCGCAGGCGCCGTCGGTGACCTGGCTGCAATCGTTGCGGCGGATACGCCCCTCGACGACCGGATTGGCCTCGTCGTCCTGCCGGAAGCTGGCCTCGGAGAAGCGCCACCCTCGCGTCTGCGCGCGCGGGTTGTTCTTCGCGTTGGTGAGGTTGATCTCGCCGATGCGGGCGAGGTGCCGGGGGTCGATCCCGTGGCGCCGCTCGTAGGCGTCGATGATGCGGTCGAACAGGTAAGGCCACGGATAGCGCGCCTCCTCGGCTTCCTGGCCTGACCAGGCGGCGACCCCCAGGTTGCGTGCGGCCTCTTCTCCAGAGACGTTGCGTTCCTGCTCCACGCCGACCACCAGCGCCACGTCGTAGCGCCCCGCCTCGATCTCCGCCGTGGCCGCCAGCAAGGCGACGCCCCCCGAGGCGCAGGCTGCCTCGTGGCGCATCGTCGGGAGCCCCGCAAAGTCAGGATGCACCGACGCCAGCAGCCCTCCGAGGAGCCCCTGCCTCGCGAACAGCTCCCCGGTGAAGTTGCCCACGTGGGCGGTCTCGATCTCGGAGAAATCCAGCGCCGCGTCCCCCAGGGCGCCCTCGGTCGCCTCCCGGAGCAGATCGAAGAGCGTCCCCCCTCGCCGGCTCAAGGAGAGCGCGAAGTCGGTCTGGTACCCTCCGAGCACGAAGGTCGTCGCGTCCATGCCTCCATGATGCGGAGAGTGCCCCTGGCGCTCAACCCCCCTCTTGCCTGGAGGTGGCCTGGCCTGTTCGCGACGATTTTTGGCAGATTCGCGAAAGCGAGCCGAGCGACCGTCGCCTAGGTTGGCCCCTGTCTCAGGGAGATTCCGACCATGATCCACGCATTCCTCCGCGCCGCCCTTGTTTCCCTTGTCCCCGTCGTCCTGGCTCCGCTCGCTGCCGGCTGCTCCTCGGCCCAGACCGAGACCTCGGCCCCGCGAGGCGCGGACGGTGTGGGCGTCTTCACCAGCGACGCGAGCGGCTTCGATACCCACTCCTGGTACTACGACACGGGCAAGGAAGTGGTGGTCTTCGACGCCCAGTTCACCACGCAGCTCGCCGAGCAGGCCATCGCGGCCATCCGGGCCAGGACCAGCTCGCCCATCCGGTGGCTGGTCGTGACGCACCCGAACCCCGACAAGTTCAACGGCGCCCCGGCGTTCCAGGCCATCGGCGCCAGGGTGGTGGCCAGCAAATCCACCGCCGCCGCGCTCCCCGGGGTTCACGCCTACAAGAAGGCCTACTTCGTCGATACCGCCAGGATGTTCACCGCCGACACCTACCCCAAACAGGCCACCATCGATGTCACCTTCGAGGGCTCGTACGTGCTGCCGCTGGAGGCCGGTTCGGTGCGCCTCCTGGAGCTCAAGCATGCAGGGGTATCCACGACGCAGACGGTGGCGGCGGTGACCGAGGCTCGCTCGCTGTTCGTGGGGGACCTGGTGCACCACCAGGCCCACGCCTGGCTGGAAGGAGGCATCCGCGACGGCAAGCCGCAGCCCGACCTGGCCTCCTGGCGCGCGGCCCTCGACGAGCTGGAGGCCTTCGCGGGCTACAAGGTCCACGGCGGCCGCGGCCAGGTCGCTCCGGTCGAGCAGGCCGTGCCGGCGCAGAAGGCGTACCTGAGCGCGCTGGAGTCGCTAGTCAAGGAGTACGTCGAGGCGCTCCCCGACCGCGCGGTGCTCCGGGGGGCCTCCGCCGGCGAGCACTGGAAAGCCCTCGCCGGCAAGGCGCAGCAGCGCTTCCCCGAGCATGCCTTCCCCTACCTGGTGGAGTACGGCGTCTACGGGCTGGCGCTGGCGCTGTTACCCGGGCCCACCGGCGCCCCGCGTCCGGCGGAAATCCTTCGGAGGCTCGCCGAAGAACTCCGAGAAAACCGCGGTGAAGGCGCTGGGGCTCGCGAAGCCGACGGCGAGGGCCACGTCGGTGACCCGGCTGCCTGGCTGCGCCAGCAGCTCCATGGCGCGCAGCATGCGGGCCGCCCTCAGGTAGCCGCGGAACGAGAGGCGCAGCTCCTCCGTGAAGCGCCGGGTGAGGGTGCGCACCGAGGTGCGGGCGGCGCGGGCGACGGTGGCGATGGTCATCGGCTCCTCCAGGTGCTCGCGGATCCACGCGGTGGCGCGGCTCAGCTCGTCGCTGCGAGGCGCGGGGAGGTGGAAGGGACCAGGGCTCCGGGCCCACTCCTGCGCCAGCCCCGCCAGCGCCGCGAAGTAGGCGCCCGCCAGCGGATCGCGGGGGGGCCTACGCTCGTCCCAGCGCACAGCCCCGAGCACCATCTCGCGCAGCAGCGGCGAGGCGGCGAACACGCGGCAGCGGAACCCAGGCTGCGGCAGCGTCCTGGCGCCGAAGTACACGGTCCGGAGGGCCACCGGCCGAGGCGCTGTCACGCGGTGGCGCACGCCGGCGCTGATCCAGGCGGCGCGCTGCGGGGGCAGGAGCCACGCTCCCTCGTCGGTCGCCAGCCAGAGCGCCCCCTCGGCCGCGTACAGGAGCTGGTGGAAGCGGTGCGTGTGCCAGTCCCCCTCGAAGGCATCAAGATCATCGGCCAGCGCGAAGGCGCTCAGCTTGACCCGGTCGACCTCGACGTGCGGCCGGCGCGGCGTGGAAGCAGACCCGGGCCGCAGGGGGCTGCGGTTCATCACGGACACGACCTCTCATGCCCCCATCGTAGCGGATCCACGAGCACGAGCACGGTTCTCGTCCACGGTTCTCGTCCACGTGGACGGGTTTCGTGAACGTGCTCGTGCTCGTTGGAGTGGGAGAACTCCGGTCGGCCCCCGGGCTCCGGCTCCCGGCCTCCGGCCTCCGGCTCCCGGCCTCCGGGTTCCGTGAGCGGCTCCCGGACACGGACACGTGAACGCGAACGAACGTTTCCCCCGGACGATTCCTTTCCCCTCGTAGATGGTTTCTGCCCCGCCAGCCAGCCCGTCGGCCCGGGGGTGGGTGACTCGGCAGGGCGATGGGGGCGAGGCTCGGAGGCTCACGTTCACGCTTACGTGTCCGGCACCCGCTCACGGGAGCCGGAGGCCGGAGGCCGGGGTCCGGGAGCCGGAGGCCGGAAACCGGG
>CAZSDX010000495.1:0-5529 GCA_964605685.1 uncultured Polyangiaceae bacterium | reverse complement strand
CCCGCGCCGCTGGATCTTCGCCACCAGGCTGCGGCGCTCCTCGCCCCAGCCGAGCGCGATCAGCACCACCGCCGATAGGCGCTCCAGGTGGGGGCCGAGGCGCGCCAGGACCCGCGCGGACGAGAAGGGGGGGCCCGGCTGCACGCCGGCGAGGACGTCCAGCGCCTGCTCCAGCGTCCCCAGGCTCCGCCCCAGGGAAAGCCGGTGCACGGACTCGCCTGCCACCAGGAGATCCACCAGCGTCTCGCCGTTGCACAGCCTCGCGATGACCCCCGCCGCCAGCGAGAGCGCTGCCTCGAAGCGCTCCCCGTCCCGGATCTTCCCTGTGTCCAGCACCACGCCGACCCGGGTGAAATACTCCTGCTGGTACTCCCGCACCACGGGCTCGCCCAGCTTCGCCCACGACGTCATGTGGATGTCCCGGATGGGGTCGCCGGGCCGGTAAGGACGCAGTCCCAGCAGCTCGCTGGTGTCCCCGACCTGGGAGGCCTGGGCGATCCCGCCGGGCTGGTGCTTGCGGGCGGTGGGGGTCGTCACCCGGGTCACCCGCGCCACCCTCGGGACCACCACGAAGCGTAGCCCCTCGGTCAGCACGGGCTCGCTCTGCGCCAGCCCCAGCGGCACCAGCGCCGCCACCCGCGTCGGGCCCAGCTTGCGCTCGCCGCGTCGCCGGTAGCGCACCCGCAGCTCCGCGCTGGCCTCCTCGCCGGGCCCCAGCGCAGGGAGCGTGGGGGATTCGCCGCTCCAGCGCGCGTCCCAGGGGAGCCTCGGCCCCTCGATCCGCAGCGCCTCGTGGCGCCTGGGGCCGTCGTTCCGGACCCGGACGGAGATCCGCAGATCCTCGCCCACCGGGACCCGCCTCGGCGCCCTCGCCTGCGCCTTCACGCCCCGCAGCGGGTACCCCCAGGAGAAACCCACCGACACCAGGGACAGCACCGCCACCGAGAGCAGCAGCGCGTGGGCGTCGGTCCTGCCCACGTCGACCCCGAGCACCGCGGCGCCGCAGGCGGAGCTCAGCAGCAGCCGCCCCTCCCGGGAGAGCCTGGAGAACAGCGCGAGCCGCCTCACGCGGCCCGCCTCCGCCGCTCAGGAGGAGCCATCGTCGCGGGTCGGCCTCTTGAGGTTCAGGGGCGTACGGAAGTACCGGATCCCGTTGCCGTGGGCCTCCGGGAGCTTTCCGGCGTCCACGTTGACCTGCACGCTGGGGAAGAGGAGACGAGGCTGCTGGAGCGTGGCGTCTCGCCTGGTCCGGAACTCGACGAACTGCTCCCGGGTGGTCTCGGCCTTGAGCTGGATGTTCTGGCGCTTCTCCGCGCCCAGCGTCGTCTCGTACCTCATCGGGCGGCCGCCAGGCTGGTAGTCGTGGCCGACGAAGACGCGGGTGCTGTCCGGCAGCGCGTAGAGCCGGTCGTGGACCGAGGTGTAGAGCTCCTCGGCGCTGCCGCGGGGGAAGTCGCAGCGCCCGGTGCCATAATCCTCCAGGAAGAGGGCGTCGCCGGTGAAGATCGCGTCCTCGATCTTGTAGGTCACGCAAGCAGGCGTGTGCCCGGGCGTGGCGATCACCTCCACCCGGAAGGGACCGACCTCCAGCACCTCGCCGTCCTTGAGGAGCCGGTCGAACTGCCCCCCGTCCGTGCGGAAGCTCTCCGGCAGGTCGAAGATGCCCTTGAAGGTGGCCTGGACTTCCCGGATACGCTCGCCGATGGCGACCTTCGAGCCCAGGGTGTTCTTGAGGTACTGGGAGGCGGACAGGTGGTCGGCGTGGGCGTGGGTCTCCAGCACCCAGCGCAGGTTCAGGTTCTTCCCTCGCACGAACGCGATCAGCTTGTCGGCGGACTCGGTGCTGGTCTGCGACGCCAGCGGATCGTAGTCCAGCACCGGGTCGATCACGAGCGCTTCCCGGGTCTCCGGGTCGTACACGAGGTAGGTGAGGGTGTAGGTGGCGGGGTCGTAGAAGGGTTCGATCTGGAACATGGCTCTCCCGGTCAGAGCAGCGCCCGTGCCAGCCCATCTTGCGCCCTTTCTCTCCCCCCGTGAACGCTCCCGTAGCACCCCGCCGCTCCTCCCCCGTTTCATCGCTGTTTCACACTGTTTCCAGCCCGCGATCGGCCTGCACCTGCTCGCCCCGAGGAGCCGGTGCGGGAATCGACGCAAGGCCACCCCCGCTCGCCCCGGGATGGTCTAGAGTCGGCGCCGTGAGCCAGCGGAGAGATGCACCAGCGCGGAGTCAGGTCCCCGAGCATGCGAGGATCCACGAGCCAGGAAATGCAAGGCTGGACGCGGTGCTCGACTTCCTCGCCTGGGCGGCGAAGCCGACGCAGCTCGTGTCGCTCCTCGACGAGATGCCCCGGCGCCTCGCCGCCATCGTCCGGGCCGACGTCGTCTCGCTCTACCTCCTCGAAGGCGACGGCGAGACCCTGGTGATGCGGGGGAACGTCGGCTTTCCGGAGAAGGCGCTGGGGCAGGTCCGGCTCAAGCTGGGCGAGGGCGTCACCGGCGCCGCGGTGAAGCTGCTCCGCCCCATCTCCCTGCTGTCGGCCTCCACCCACGACCATTTCCGCGCCTTCCCCGAGCTGCACGAGGAGCGCTTCCCGGTGTTCTGCGCCGTGCCCATCCTGGGGCGCAAGGGGCCGCTGGGCGCCGTGGTCGTCCAGCGGGAGGGACAGACGCCCTTCTCCGACGCCGACGTCGAGCTGCTCGCCGCCCTCTCCTCCACCGTGTCCGCCGCGGTGCGCGCCGCCGAGCTGGTGGACTCCGCCCGCGACACGGGCCCCGCCTCCCGCAGGGCCGGCGGAGGCACGCGCCACGTGGTGCTCCCGGGACTACCGGCCCTCGGCGGGCGGGTGGTCGGGGCCGTCGCGGCCATCAAGCGCCCCCCGCTCCGGCCCCGCGAAGAGCGCTTCCACGACGACGTGGAGCGGCTGAAGGGCGCCTTCGAGCTGGCGGATCGCTCCATCGGGATGCTCCGGGGCCGTGCTGCCGCCATGGGTCTCCCTGAAACCGGGTTTCTGGATACCTACGCGATGATCGTCAGCGACGCGCGACTGCGGAAGGAGGCGCTGCGGCTTTGCAAGGACGGCAAGGGGGTGGCGGAGGCGCTGGGGGACATCGCCCGGAGGGTGGCGGCGGCGGCGGTGGCCGAGCGGAGCGCCTTCCTGGAGGAGCGCGCCCGGGACATCGAGGATCTGTGCGACGCCCTGGTGATGCTGTCGGCCAGCGACCCGCGGGCAGAGCTGCCGGCGAAGGCGGTGATGATCGCGGATCAGCTGACGGTCTTCGACGTGCTGCTGTCGACCCGCTGGAAGCCCGTCGGGATCGCCCTGGCGGAGACCCTCCAGAGCCCGCGGACGGCGGCGTTGCTGCGGTTGCTGGGGCTACCGGCGGTGACGGCGGTGGGGGGGCTCTTCCGCTGGGCCGCGGACGGGGACGTGGCGCTGCTGGACGGCGACCACGGCCTGGTCATCCTGAACCCATCCCGGTCCGAGGTCGCGTCCGTGCGCGAGGAGACAAAGCAGAAGGCTCGTTCTAGAATCGAGTGAGCCATGGCGCGCGACTCCCGGCCTCCTGGGTTTGACATGTCCTACCGCCCGCTTCACGCCCAGCGCTTTGGCCCCTCGGCACGGGCCTGCGCCTGGGCCTACGCCTACTGCGCCCTGGCGGTGGGGGTGGTGGCGCTGGTGTTTGCGGGCTTCCATGCCCCGCGAGGGAGCTGGCTCTTTCACCTGATCGTGGACCACGCCAACCCCGCCATACCGCTCCAGTGGTTCGTGCTGGCGGTGGTGGCCTCGGGGCTGGCGGCGGTATTCCAGGCGCACATGCGGGGTATCGTGATCCACCCGGACGGGATCGAGACCTTCGAGTTTGCCGCCTTCGGCCTGCCGAAGGTGCGGCGCTTTGACTGGCCGGTGATCGATCGCTTCCGCTTCGACGTGAAGTCGGCCATCGGCCTCGACCTCTGGGACGGCACCCACGCGCTGCTCCCCGAGGTGGAGGACCGGGAGGCCCTCACCCGCGCCCTCGTCTACGTCGCCATGGCCCGCGCCATCCCGTTCTCCGGGGATCCGGGGGTGGAGCTTCCGGAGGAGGGGTGAGGCTTTCCTCGAAAGCCGTCAGCGCCCCTGGAACGCGGGCTTGCGCTTCTCGGCGAAGGCGCGGAGGGCCTCCCGGCGATCTTCGCTCCGCAGGGTCTCGTCGTAGAACACCCGCTCCAGCTCCAGCCCCTGCTCCAGCGGGGCCTCGAAGGACACGTCGATGGCCCGGAGCGCCGCGGACTGGGCGATCGGCGCCCCGTCGAGGATCGGTTCCAGAAACTCCAGCGCGTCGTCGACCACGTTGACCCCGGCGGGGCTGACCCGGTTGACCAGCCCCCAGGCCAGCGCCTCCTGCGCCGACAGGCGTCTGCCCAGCAGGATCATCTCCTTGGCCCGCGCCTCGCCGACGATCCGGGGTAGGCGCTGGGTGCCGCCGGCCCCCGGGATGATGCCGAGGGTCGTCTCCGGCAGGCCCACCTTCGCCTCCGGGACCGCCACCCGCAGGTCACACACCAGCGCGAGCTCCAGCCCGCCGCCGAAGGCCACCCCGTTGAGCGCCGCCACCACCGGCTTCGGACTCCGGTCGAGCGCCGCCAGCTCCGTCCGGTAGAGCCCCACCTGCGCCCGCACGTCGTCGTCGGAGAACCCCTGGCGCTCCTTGAGGTCGGCTCCCGCGCAGAACGCCTTGTCACCGGCCCCGGTCAGCACGATGGCCCGCACCTCCGGATCCGCGGCCAGCTCTCGCCCCAGCCTGCCGAGCGCGAGCAGCGTGTCCCGCGACAGCGCGTTCATCCGTTCCGGGCGGTCCAGGGTCAGGATCGCCGCCCGCCCTCGCCGCTCCACCTTCACCGGGTCGCCCATCACCGCCTCCCCTTGAAGCCCATCATCTGCTGCACCACCGCCTCGCTGGCCTCCGCCACCTCGCTCTCCTCGCGCGCGCGATCCGCGCAGTCCTCGCACATCTTCTTCGCCTTCCCTCCGACCTTGACGCTCACGAGCGTCTCCACCTCGTCGTTGCACACCTTGCACGTCGCCATCACCGGACCTCTGCGGCTGCCTTTACCCTGCCTCGCTCCGGGGGAAAATCGGGGACCCGTGGGCCCATGTAAGTGCAGGAAGGTAACGCGCCGCGCCAGCACGCAGGAGGTGCGTGAACGGGCAAGATCCGGGTTTCGCTTCCGGGAGAAGTTGGCACAATCCATCCATGGCCAGGACTTCTCTTCGCGTGGGTTTCGGTGGCATTGCTTTGCTGTGGCTCCTCGCCGGGGCGCAAGCCTGCGCGGGGGGTAGCTCCGCAGGGGATGATCCGATCGATCCAGCCGAGGGGCCTGGCGGCTCGTCCGGGGCGGGGGGTGACGCAGGGAAGGGAGGCGACGCCGGGCAGGCCTCCGGAGGTTCCGGCGGATCCTCGGGGACTGGCGGTGATTCTGGAAGTTCCGGACAAGGCGGGAGCGCGGGGACCGGCGGGACTGCGGCGGGGGCCGGGGGAGACGCGGGG
>CAZSDX010000494.1:0-5533 GCA_964605685.1 uncultured Polyangiaceae bacterium | reverse complement strand
CCCCGCGCCGGCGTTCCCCGCGCCGGCGTTCCCCGCGCCGGCGTTCCCCGCGCCCGTGTTGCCAGCGGTACCGCCGCCTGCGCCCCCGCTCCCCGCGTTCGCCGAGCCTCCCGCACCGAGTTCCAGGGGGGGCTTTCTGGCGTCCTCCTCCCCGCACCCCTGGACCACCACCATCAACCCAAGCAACCCGCAGCGAAGGCGAAAGGACATTTCTTCTTTTTAGCACCCCTTCCACCCGTCGGGGAGTGCCTACTCGGCAGAAAGCGCGCTCGACCTGACCCCCTGTGCTCCCGCATAATGGGCCTCTTTCCGGAGGAACCCCATGAATGCACTCGTGATCAAGGGCGGGACCGTCGTCACCGCCGACTGTGAGCAGCGCGCCGACGTCCGGATCGTCGGGGAGACCATCGAGGCGGTGGGGCCCGACCTGGAGGTCCCCCCGGGGGCCCGCGTCCTGGACGCCTCCGGCGCCTACGTGATCCCCGGGGGCATCGATCCGCACACGCACATGGAGCTTCCCTTCATGGGCACGGTGGCGTCGGAGGATTTCTTCTCGGGCACCAGCGCGGCGGCGGCGGGGGGGACGACGACGATCATCGACTTCGTGATCCCGAACCCGCAGCAGCGCATCCTGGACGCGCACCGGGCCTGGCGAGAGTGGGCGGAGAAATCCGCCTCGGACTACAGCTTCCACGTGGCGATCACCTGGTGGGACGAGACGGTCCACGAGGACATGGGGGTGCTGGTGCGTGACCACGGGGTCAACAGCTTCAAGCACTTCATGGCCTACAAGGGCGCCATCATGGCGGACGACGAGATCCTGGTGAACAGCTTCTCCCGGGCACGGGAGCTTGGGGCGCTGTGCACCGTCCACGCGGAGAACGGCGAGCTGGTGGCCCGGCTCCAGAAGGAGATCTACGACCGGGGCATCCGCGGCCCGGAGGGCCACCCGCTGTCGCGCCCGCCGGAGGTGGAAGGCGAGGCCGCCAACCGGGCGATCCGCATCGCCGAGGTGCTCGGGGTGCCGCTCTACGTGGTCCACACCTCCTGCATCGACGCGCTGGAGAGCATCGCCCGGGCCCGCCAGGAGGGCCAGCGGGTCTTCGGCGAGGTCCTGGCGCAGCACCTCGTCATCGACGACTCGGTCTACCGCGACCTCGACTGGAACCGCGCCGCGCATCACGCGATGAGCCCGCCCTTCCGCAGCAGGGAGCACCAGGCGGCGCTCTGGCGTGGCCTGCAGTCCGGCACCCTCCAGACCACCGCCACGGACCACTGCTGCTTCTGCACGCCGCAGAAGCAGATGGGCCTGGAGGATTTCCGAAAGATCCCGAACGGGACCAACGGGGTCGAGGACCGGATGACGGTGCTGTGGCACCACGGGGTCCGCACCGGCAAGCTGACCCCCAGCGAGTTCGTGGCGGTCACCTCGACCAACGCGGCCAAGATCTTCAACATCTTCCCGAGGAAGGGAGCCATCGCCCCCGGCGCCGACGCGGACCTGGTGATCTGGGATCCGAACAAGACCCGCACCCTCAGCGCCCAAACCCACCACCAGAAGATCGACTTCAGCATCTACGAGGGGATGACCACCACCGGGAACCCGGCGGTCACCCTCACCCGCGGGCGCGTCCAGTGGGAGAACGACCAGCTCAAGACGGAGCGCGGCTTCGGGCGCCACATCCCCCGCCCTCCCCACGCGCCCTACTACGCGGCCCAGCTCACCCGCAACCAGCTCGCCGCCCCCACTGCTGTCGAGCGACCCTCCCTCCCGCGCAAGGAAGGCTGAGCCTCGCCGAGTCAGTTGTCCTGGGCGCCGTCGGCGATCCACTGGCGGATCGCCTCCACCTTGGCGGCGTCCAGCTTGCTCCCCTGGGGCATCTGGTCGATGGAGCCGACCGGCCCCTTGAGCAGCAGGTAGAGCAGGCTCTCGTCCGGCTTCCCGGGGACGACGAACTTCTTGCCTGCCTCCTCGTTGCTATCCCGATCCACGAGGTTGGCGCGGGCCTTCCCCGCCGTCAGCTCCGGCGGCCTCGCGTTGGCCCCGTGGCAGCTGGAGAACGCGCAGCTCTTGTCGAAGACCTCCTTCTGGATCACCGACAGCTTCGGCTCGACCGACTGACCGCTGGCGCCGGCGCCGCCTCCGCCATCCCCGTCGTCATCGCTGCACCCAGCCAGGCCGCCAAGCACAAGCAAGGCCAAAGAAACACCCAGAAAACGTTGGACCATCAAGGGAACCTCCGAGGCACACTCTAGCCGTTTGCGCCTCAGAAGTGGAGCCCGAGCACCACCGAGAGCGCCCCCGAGAGGCCGACGCCGGACCCATCCACCTTGGCAGCCTTGGCCTCTGCCTCGGCGCGGGCCGCCTCGGCCTGCGCCTGCGCTTGCTGGGGGTCGCTGGTGTCGATGGTACCTCCGGTCTGGCCGCTCACCTGGAGGTCGCTGGTGGAGACCCCGGGGCGGGTCATCGCGGTCACCTCCCCGGTGCCGAGGAGCCCAAGCGAGATCGTGTGGGTGACGTAAAAGTCCAGGCCAAAGCCCCCGCGGACGTTGAAGCCCCGGATCTTCGCCCCTGCCTGGTTCGATAGCGATCCCTGGTCGAGGCTGCCCAGCGCCGAGTACCCCGCGCCGAAGAGGAGGTAAGGTTGGACCCCCTGGGTACCGAAGTGGATCGTCACCTCCGGATCGAGGCTCCAGTACATGAACTTGTCGAACTGGGCCACCCGGGCGCGGGCCCCGACGGTCAAAATCCAGAGGCGGAACCCCGCCGCCACCCCCCCGAAGGGCCCGGTCACCGCGGCTTTTTCGATCCCCGGGGTCAGCGTCCCCTCGGACTTGAGCGTGGTCAGCGACAGGTGCTGGACCCCCCCCTCGCCGGAGAGCCAGAGCCACTCCCAGCCCCGCTCCTTGTCGCCCTCGTCCTTCTTGCGGTCGTCTTTCTTCTTGCCGTCGTCCCCGGAGGCGATCGGCGGAGCGCGGCGTTGCTCCGGAGGTGGCGGCGGTTGAGCAGGCCGCACCGACGCAGGAGGCGAGGTACGGGCAGGCGCACTGCTGGTCGCTGGAGGAGGAGTCAGGAGAGCCGCCGACGAGGCGACCAGGGGCGGAGGCGGGCTCTCGGCAGAGGCGGGCGGCGGAGGCGGGGGCACATCCGTGGAGGTGATCCCGGGAGGAGGTGGAGGTGGAGGCTCGGCAGGCTCAGCGGATCCGGCGGGAGGTGGGGTCTCCGGAGGATCCTGGGCGAGGACGAGGAGAGGCGCCCCCAGGACCGCGATGGGCAGAAGGAAAGAAGGGAGACGACGCACCATCCGGGGAGGATACTACGGGACGCAGCGGGGATCAGGAGCAGAAGCGAGCGTGGAGGGCCTGCTGGGCGCGCGCAGAAGCGGAGGCATCGAGGAGCGCGGTGAGGCGGAGAGCGGTACCGTGGATCCCGTGGAGGCGAGCGTCTGCGGCGCGCAGGGCGTCGAGGAAATCGACGAGGGGACGGCCCGTGGTGGAGAGGCCGTCGCCCACCACGCTGACGGCGCAGAGCCCCTCCTGGAGCGAGAGGGCGGGGCCCGCGGCGTCCAGGAGCGCGGCGCGGGCGCGGGGCCAGTCCGGGAGGTTGAGCAGCGGCACGACGAAGGTACCCGCGGAGGGCGCGAAGGAGAGATCCTTGAGGGGGATCTCCTGGTCGGCGGCGCAGGCAGCGAGGCGGTCGAGGGCGGCGAGTCCGTCGGAGGGCAGGTGCCCGAGGACAACACCGGATTCGGCGACGACGGCGCGGGCGCGGGGACTCCCAGGGGGCTGGTCGCGGACGACGGTCTGTCGATGGGTCGAGGTGTGCTCCCAGCGATCCTGGGTGCTGCGGGCGTGGATGGCGATGCGGGCCTTGCGAGCCCACTCGACCGCC
The DNA here is from genome assembly GCA_964605685.1 of uncultured Polyangiaceae bacterium. Taxonomy (GTDB): domain Bacteria; phylum Myxococcota_A; class Polyangia; order Polyangiales; family Polyangiaceae; genus JANWXX01. The sequence goes on along the minus strand of CAZSDX010000494.1, from coordinate 1,641 downwards.
TGGGCGTTGAGCACCTTGGCGCCGGCCTCCGCCATCTCCTGGAGCACCTCCGGGTCGATCTCCGGCAGGTGGCGGGCGTCGGGGACGACGCGAGGGTCGGCGCTGTAGACGCCGTCGACGTCGCTGTAGATCTCGCAGCGCTCGGCCCCCAGGGCAGCAGCCAAGGCGACGGCGGTGGTGTCGCTGCCCCCGCGGCCCAGGGTGGTGATCTCGCGGCGGTAGCTCATCCCCTGGTACCCGGCAACGATGACGACCTTGCCCCGGGCCAGCTCGTCCTCGATGCGGTGGGGCCGCACCTCGATGATACGGGCGTCGAAGTGGCGATCGTTGGTGATGATGCCGCTCTGGGAGCCGGTGAAGGAGATCGCCTGCTCGCCCCGGGCCTCGATGGCGATGGCCAGCAGCGCCATGGACACCCGCTCGCCGGTGGAGACCAGCATGTCCAGCTCCCGGCGGGAGGGCGCCCCGGCCCCGGCCCCGGACGAGGCCGCCTCCCGGGCCAGCGCCAGCAGGTTGTCCGTGGTCTTGCCCATGGCCGATATGGTGACCACCACGTCGTTGCCGGCCTTGCGGGTGGCGACCACCTTGTCCGCGACCTTCCGCAGCTTCTCGATGTCCGCGACGGACGATCCCCCGTATTTTTGCACGACGACGGCCATGCCGCGGCGCTACCACAGCCGCGGGACGTGGGCCAAGAACAGGCCCCCTCTGCGGGGAAAATCTGCTAAAACAACCGCTGTCCATGAGCGAACCGAAGTCGAGCAAGTGCGGTCCCCACACGACCATCGCCTCCAACGAGGCGGCCCGCCTCACCCAGTGCACCTGCGGCGCCTACCACCTGCACCTGGCCCGCCGCGGCCTCAGCCTCCAGCTCGGGCTCGACGAGCTGCGCAAGGTGTCCGAGGCCCTCGGGCTCGCGGTCCGGGTCGCCGACATCGAGGGGCGCTGCCCTCCTCTCCTCGGCGAAGACGTCAACTGATCCCTGGCCTGGCTCAGCCCCCCAGGACCTCCAGCACCTCGTGGCGCGGGGTGCGGCGCTGCGCCTTGCCGTCCGGTCCCATCGGGGCCTGCTCCCAGGGCGACGGCGGAGGAGGCTCGACGAGCCGCACCCGGAGGGAAACCTCCTTCCCGTCCAGCGCCCGCAGCCGCTCGCGAGGGACCGAGGCCCCCGGCGCCAGCGGCACCGACGCGCCCTCGGGCGTCAGCAGCGTGAACTCGACGCCCTCGTAGGCCTGCACCGACTTGACGGGCGGGATCTCCTGGAAACGGAGCTTGCCCCGGAGCACCTTCGGCTCGGGAGCGGCGGGAGAAGAGGAAGACGAGGAGGTCATGGCCGTTGTCCGGGGTGGGGCGGTGGGCGGAGACGCGGTTCCCCCGGCAGGAGGGTCCGGAGGTGCGCTACCCTTGCATCCTACCAGGGAGATCGCGGCGAGCAGAGGCAGGAGAACACATCGTGAACCCACGCAACACCTCCTGGAAAAGGCAGCCAGCATGTCCGACCAGGATACCCCCGGGGACGGCCTTGCTGCTGCTGTCGCTCTCCGGCTGCCCCCCCCGGACAACGGCGCGGCCCGAGCCCCTCCCGGAGCCCCCCCCCCCCCCCCCCCCCCCCCCCCCCCCCCCCCCCCCCCCCCCCCCCCC
>CAZSDX010000493.1:0-5541 GCA_964605685.1 uncultured Polyangiaceae bacterium | reverse complement strand
TTGAACGGAAGGCAGAAAGCGTTCGGCGGTGGAGCCTCCGCATAAAGGGTATGTTGAGCGTCGGGTTGATAGTTGAAGAAAGGTAGAATTTGCGCTTCCAATACAGGAGAAATTTCCTTGGGAAGCAAGGCGCTCATGTTCTTGTTTGCTTGAGCATATACCTCATCCTCGATAAGGAAATTAGGGAGCAAATCCGCAAAAACACTTTCAACTCCGTAGTGAAGAGATTCAACGATAATATCATCATCAAGAGCCTTTCCTTGCCCAACTTTGGGGGGATTAATCTCGATCGAAGCTCGGACGTTCAAGCATCCAACATTCCGCCAATCCTTCCCTTGAGGGACACGATTCATCCAAAGTAGATCGTTGCGCACTTGATCCATGGAACAATCAGGGTTACTGCTTGCCTGGAGTATCAACACCCCACGAAGCTGGATCAATTTCATCTTGAGATCGAAATAAAACAACTCCGGATCAAAATAATCTTCTTCGACTTTTTTGTTTACCTTCGCGAAGATCTCGTTGCACTGATTTCCGGGGAGAGTACCTGTGGTCACAGCAGCCCCGTTATTCCTGCAAAATTGAAAACTTTCCCAGTAGCCAACAGGTCCATTGGTAAAATTCAAACGAAAGGGGATAGCGAGCCCGGTTTTGTAAATATAGGTATTTTCTGGCTCAAGCCGGAGTTCCATCTCCGAGTTGGCAGGATGCGCCAGCTTGCAATCGCCGTAATAAATGCTATCCGTACAGAACTCGGGTTCGTACGTTGGAGGTTCTTGCGAAGGCAACGCAACCTGAACAGCGTTTACACCCGTGAGAGGCAGAAAAGGGAAAGCTTCGTTCAAAATAGCAGGCGTCAGCCCAACGAGCCCAATCTGCGGAAACTCGCCTGCTCCATGCCAAAGTTGAACATCAGGCGCACGAACAAGGCGCAGGCAGGCTTGCAGATCTCCCGTATGCGGACAATCTCCCCCTTCTTGTTGCGGATTAAAAATCACCAAAGCGTTCGCCTGGTGTGTATTGGACTTGAAAAGGGCCGTCAGCGATTGACGCAAAGGAGTGATGTCAAGATCCTTGAACTCCACCCTGGCAACGAGCCCCCCTGGCACACTGGGATCCGAGAGGATTTGAGAAGAGGTTGTTGTGATAAGGGTCCCACCGCTCAGGGTACTCTGGGAGAGAGGACCGTGGGTGCAACCCAAGGAAAAGAAGGTCCAGATCAGAGCACTGGCATAAATCTTGCGGGGGGGGGGCGAGGCGAGACAGGTTGCGCATGAGAAGAGGCCAACACAAGCCAGAGCTATCCGTCAAGATTTTTTTGACTATCGGCGCCTTCAAGAGGTGCGTTTCTCCGGGAGATCTTGCGTACCGGGCGCTGATCCCGGAAGGTTCGCCCATGTCCGGCGACCTCCCCGAGTCCGTCTTCCTCCGCGCTTGCCAGGGCAAGCCGGTCCCGTACACCCCCGTCTGGCTGATGCGCCAGGCAGGCCGCTACCAGCCCGAGTACCGCGCCATCCGGGAAAAAGTTAGCTTCCTCGACCTCTGCAAGACCCCGGACCTCGCCGCCGAGGTCACCGTGCTGGCCGTCGAGCAGCTCGGCGTCGACGCCGGCATCATCTTCGCGGACATCCTCCTCGTGCTCGAGCCCATGGGCCTCCCCATCGCCTTCCCCGGCGACGAGGGGCCGCGCATCGAGCGCCCCCTCACCGACGCCGCCTCCATCGACGCCCTCGTCGGCGAGATCGACGTCGCCAGCCTCGCCTTCACCTGCGAGGCCATCCAGAAGTTCCGGAAAACCCTCCCCCGGAAGCCCGTCATCGGCTTCGCCGGCGCCCCCTTCACCCTCGCCTCCTACGCCATCGAGGGCGGCGGCTCGAAGAACTACGTCAAGACCAAGACCCTGATGTACTCCGACGAGGGGGCCTTCCGGGCGCTGATGGAAAAACTCACCGAGGCCACCGGACGCTTCCTCAACGCCCAGATCGAGGCCGGCGCCCAGGCGGTCCAGCTCTTCGATAGCTGGGTGGGCGCCCTCTCCCCGGGGGATTACCGCCGCCACGTGCTGCCCCACATGAAGCGCCTGGTCGCCTCCGTCCGCCCGGGGACGCCGGTGATCACCTTCGGCACCGGCACCGGCGGTTTCTTGGAGGAGCTGGCCGCCTCCGGCGCTCCGGTGATCGGCATCGACTGGCGCATCGAGATGGGCGAGGCCCGGCGCAGGCTCCCGGGGAAGGTGCTCCAGGGGAACCTCGACCCGGTGTGCCTCTTCGGCCCGATCTCCGAGCTCCAGCGGCGCGTGGACGAGATCCTGGCGGCGATGGACGGCGCCCGCGGCCACATCTTCAACCTCGGCCACGGCATCCTGCCTGGAACCCCCGTGGACACGGTGAAGGCCCTGGTCTCCATGGTCCACGAGGGGTCCGCCCAGTGAAGGTCGCGGTCATCGGGGCTGGCCCCTCCGGGCTGGCGGCGGCGTTCCACCTCCAGGAGATCGCCCGGAAGCAGGCTCGTCCCCTCGATCTCGTCATCTTCGAGGCCACCGATCGCCCCGGCGGCGCCATCGGCACCGACCTGATCGACGGCTTCCGCGTCGAGCGCGGCGCCGACGGCTTCATCACCGACAAGCCTGCCCTCCTCGACCTGGCGCGTCGCCTCCGCATCGAGGACCGTCTGATCCGCCCGGAGCCCTCTCGCCAGGGCACCTCCGTCGTCAAGGACGGCAAGCTCCTCCCCATCCCCGAGGGGTTCTCCATGATGGCGCCCACCGGGCTCCGCGCCTTCCTCGCCTCCCCGCTCCTGTCGCCACGGGGCAAGCTCCGGGCGATGGGCGAGGTGCTGCTGCCGCGGGGCGCTCCCCGGGAGGACGAGAGCCTGGCCTCCTTCGTCCGGCGGCGCTTCGGCTCCGAGGTCCTGGAGCGCCTCGCCCAGCCGCTGGTCGGCGGCATCTACGGCGCCGACCCGGAGCTACTCAGCCTCCGGGCCACGATGCCTCGCTTCCTCGACGCGGAACGCTCCTCCCGCAGCGTCACCCTGGCCTTGCGCCGCCAGGCGGCCCGCGCCGCCCAGACCGCCCACGGAGCCCGCTACGCCCTCTTCGCCAGCTTCGACAAGGGAATGCAGGTCCTGGTCGACGCGCTGATCGACGCGCTGCCCCCGGGGGCGCTCCGCCTCGGCGCCCCGGTGGAGGAGCTCACCCCCACCGAGCGAGGCGCGGCGCTGCGGGCAGGCGACCAGTGGATCGCGGTGGATCGGGTGATCCTCGCCCTCCCCGGGAAGGCATCGGCCCGGCTCCTCGCCCCGGTCGACCCCTCCCTCGCCCGCCGCCTGGCCCGCGTCGACCACGGATCCTGCGCCCTGGTCAACCTGGGCTTCGACCGGCGCTTCCCCTGGCTCACCGGCTACGGCGTGGTCGTCCCTGCGATCGAGCGTAGGCCCTCCATCGCCATGACCTTCGCCAGCCGCAAGTGGGCCGACCGCGCCCCCGAGGGCTGCGAGCTGATCCGGGTTTTTCTGGGCGAGAACCTCGCGGAGGAGGCCGACGAGGACGAGCTGCTCCGGGTCGCCCGGCGCGAGCTACGCTCCCTGCTCGGTGTCGACGCGGACCCCCGCGTCGTGGTCACCCGCCGCTACGTCGAGGCGATGCCCCACTACCACGTGGGTCACCTGGAGCGCGCCGCCGCCATCGAGGAGCGCGCCGCCCTGCTCCCCTGGCTCGCCCTGGCCGGAAACGCGCTCCGGGGGGTCGGCGTCCCCGACACGGTGAAGGCCGGGGAACTGGCCGCCGAGCGCGCCATGGCCTGAGGGTCGCCTCAGCGGTGCTCCGGGTGCTCGGCGTAGTAGGCGTCGAGGGACTCGCGGGTGATCTCCACCTCGACCACGCCTTCCCGCTCGACCTTCGCCTGGCAGCCCAGGCGCGAGCTGGCCCGCACGTCGAAGGCCTTGTCGAGGATGTCCTCCTCCTCGTCCTCCGGCTCCGAGAGCAGGCGGCCCCCGGCGAGCACGTACACGTGGCAGGTGGAGCAGGCGCAGACGCCGCCGCAGGCGCTGCCCTCGGGGGCCCCGGACAGACGCGCCGCCTCCAGGATGGATGTCCCGGCAGGGACGGTGACCTCGATGTTCTGCTTGAGAAAACGGACCGTGGGCATCAACCGCGCTCCTCGGGGGGAAGGTGGGCCTCGATTCCTTGAGCGTGGGCGACGCTCTCCTCGATCTCGCCCAGGTTCTTTCCGCCGATGGCCCGGGCGATGGCGGCGTCCATGCGGCGCCCGGCCCAGCCCTTCGACACGTCGTCCAGCGCCTCGGCGGCGTTGTGCACCCGGGACGCGCTCTTCCCCTCGCAGGCGGCCCGGAGCGCCCCGATGGCCGCGTCGATCCGCTCGCGCTCGCCGGGCAGCAGCAGCGCCGCGTCGGGCCCCCGCAGCGCCTTTTCGATGGCCTGGAGGATCCGCTGCGCCTCGACGCGCTCCTCGGCCAGGCGACGGGCTTCCAGGTCTTCCTCCCCGTGGTCGAGGGCCGCCAGAAGCATGTCCTCGACCTGCTCGTCGGTGAGCCCGTAGCTGGGCTTCACGTCCACGCGCTGCTCCAGGCCCGTGGTCAGCTCGTGGGCGGAGACCTGCAACAGCCCGTCCTGATCGACCCGGAAGGTGACCTCCAGGCGGGCCATCCCCGCGGGCATCGGCGGGATCCCCTTGAGGGTGAAGCGCGCCAGCGAGCGGCAGTCCGCGGCGAACTCCCGCTCCCCCTGGACCACGTGCAGGTCGAAGCCCGTCTGGTTGTCTGCGTAGGTGGTGAAGGTCGAGCGCGCCGCCGTCGGGATCGTCGTGTTCCTCGGCAGGATCTTGTCCACCACCCCGCCCATGGTCTCGATCCCCAGCGACAGCGGCAGCACGTCCAGCAGCAGCACGTCGTCGCCGCCCTCGCCCGCCAGCAGGTCCGCCTGCACCGCGGCCCCTAGCGCCACCACCTGGTCCGGATCGATGTCCCCCAGCGGCTCCCGGCGGAAAAGCTCCGCCACGTAGCGCCTCACCAGCGGCACCCGCGTCGCCCCGCCCACCAGGATCACCCCGTCCAGTTCCTCCGGGGAGCAGCTCGCGTCCCGCAGCGCACGCCGGCAGGCGACCCCGGTTCGCTCCACGATGGGTCGAATGAGACCCTCGAAGGCCTCGCGGTGGATCGTGACCGAGGTGTCGCCGCCACCGCGGACCGGCAGGGTCAACGCGACGGAGGTGGCGTCGGTGAGGGCGTGCTTGGCGCGGCGCGCGGCGTCCATGGCGAGGCGGAGGAGGGCTGGCTCGGGGGCGGCCAGGTCGACCTTCATGGCGGGGAGCAGCACCGCCTCGGCGAGCGCGCGGTCGAAGTCGTCGCCGCCGAGGGCGCTGTCGCCGCCGGTTGCGCGCACCTGGAAGACTCCGTTATCGAGGTCCAGGATCGTGATGTCGAAGGTGCCGCCGCCGAGGTCGTAGACGGCGAAGCGGCCGTTCTGCTTCTTTTCCAGGCCGTAGGCCAGGGCGGCGGCGGTGGGCTCGTTGAGCAGCCGGAGCA
>CAZSDX010000492.1:0-5545 GCA_964605685.1 uncultured Polyangiaceae bacterium | reverse complement strand
CCGGCACTGGCCCCCCACCCCCGCCCCCCTTGCCCCCAGGTGCAGGGGCGGGGTGAGCCCCTGCCGCCGGAGCCCGAGGGCGGCGCCAGCCCTCGGCGTTCCCCACCGTTTCCGGGGAGGAACCCCACGCGACCGCCGGAAGCGAGAGCGCTCCCCTACCCTACCCCTGCGGTGGAGCTCCCTGGCGCGAGCGGAGCGCCTCGATGCGCTCGACGACGAGCCGTGGGCTCATCACGCCCTTGTAGACGTAGAGGGCGCCAGGCAACGTCTCGCCCAGGACCTCCTCGCTGACCCGGAGGCGCTCGCTCACGGCGAAGAGGATCTTCTCGCTGAGCCCGTTCTCCACGAGGTCGACCCGGCGCCAGACCGCCTCGCGGCTCCAGAAGCCCATCACCTCCAGGAAGACGCGCTCGCCGGTGCCCCCGTGCTCGAAGACCAGATCGGGGACGCAGAGCCCGACCCCAGGGAGCGACAGGAGCGCCGAGGAGGTAGAGACTTTCCACACGGTCGAGAGCTTGCGGAGGCCGTCGACCAGGGAGGCGACCTCGTCGGGGAGGCGTGGGGGCTCCAGGCCTGCGGCGTCGATGCTGCTGCCGCCCCGGTGGCGGAAGAGGAATTTCTCTCGCTCCTTGCCCCAGCGGACGTCGGCGGTCAGCTCGTACTCGGCGCAGGCCTCCAGGTGGGGGAGCATCAGGGCCAGCTTGAGTCCGTACTTGGTGACCGCCTCGAACATGCTGAAGGGGCCTTCGATCTCGATGCGGTAGCGTCCGTCCTCCTCGGGGTGGATATCGTAGAGCAGGCGCAGGAACTTGAGCTTGTGGAAGAGGGCGCGGTACGCCCCGGGGGAGCTGCACCGGACCAGCACCGAGACGCGGACGGCGCGGAGCAGGACCGCCTGGGGCAAGGCGGCGCGGTAGGCCTCGACGAGGCCCTCGGGGGAGGTGGGCTCGATGCCCTTGAGCAGGTTGGAGCTACGGAGGTCCGCGTAGAGCCCGGCCTCCAGGACGAGCGGGTCGAGCCCGCGGGCGCGGGCGACCTCGGCGAGGATCCGGTCCCGGTCGAAGGGTTCGTGGTCGCCGGCGGCGCGGCGCACCTCGACGGTCTTGAGGAAGACCTCGCGGCGCAGCTCCTCGGGGGAGGCGGTGGGGGGTTCCTCGAACTGGCAGCGGTCTTCGAGGAGCTTGCGGATCCCCTGGGCGATCTTCTGCTCGCCGGGCTCGACCTCGATCTCATCGAGAGCTTCTTCGAGCTGCTCGCGGGTCTTGCCGATGTGCTCCTCGGCGACCCCAAGGTAGACCGCGGCCAGGGAGGTGGCCCGCTCCAGAGCCTCGTCCTTGAGGTCGATGACCTGGAGCTCCCCCTTGCGGCGGCGCACCCGGACCAGGTCGGCGGTCAGCAAGGGGCGGCCCCCCCGGAGGCGAGGTCGTTGTCAGCCATCGGCACGGGAGGCTCCCCTGTAGGCCGAGTGCTCGCGGCGGCGGTCGCTGGTGAAGGTCTCGACGGTGTCGGCGGAGACCAGCTCGTAGAGGGTGGCGCGCTTGCCATCTTTCTTGCGGAGGATGCGCCCGAGGCGCTGGACGTGCTCGCGGACGGTGCCCGATCCGGAGATGACGATGGCGACGTTGGCATCGGGGACATCGACCCCCTCGTTGAGGACCTTGGAGGTGGCGACCGCGTTGTACGATCCGTCGGCGAAGCGGGCGAGGATCTCGCTGCGCTCCTTCACCTTGGTCTGGTGGGTGATTGTGGGCACCAGGAAGCGCCGGGAGATCTCGTAGGCGGTGGCGTTGTCCTGGGTGAAGAGGATGGTGCGGTCGTTGCGGTGGTCGTGGAGGAGGCGGGCCACCACGTCGAGCTTCCCGGAGGGGGCGAGGGCCAGCTCGCGCTGGCGGCGGTAGGCCTGGAGGGCGCGGCGTCCGTCGGCGGTGCGGGACGCCTGCATGATGAAGTTGCTCCAGCCCTTCTGCGACGAGAAGCGGATGCCGTTCTCGTCGAGGTAACCCCGGTAGATGGCGCGCTCTTCCTGGTAGAGAGCCAGCTCCTCCGGGGTGAGGCTGACGGTGATCCGGACGGTCTCGTAGTCCGCCAGGTAGTCGCCGGACAGCTCGATGATATCGCGGCGGTAGACGGTGGGTCCGATGAGCTCGACCAGCTCTGTCTCGCGGCCGTCGGTGCGCTCCGGGGTGGCGGTCAGGCCGAGGCGGAAGGGTGCGATGGCGAAGCGTGCGGACAGCGCGTAGGCAGGCCCCGGCAGGTGGTGGGCCTCGTCGTAGACCAGGAGCCCGAAGCGGTTGCCCAGGTTCTCCATGTACATGTGGGCCGAGTCGTAGGTGGACACGGTGATGTCCTGCACGTCGTAGTCGCCGCCGCCGATGACCCCCACGGTTCCGCCGAAGGTCGCCTTGAGCTGGTCGTACCACTGGCGCACCAGGTCCAGCGTCGGGGCGATCACCAGGGTGGAGCGCCGCTTTTTGTCGATGGCCGCCATCGCCACCATGGTCTTCCCTGCCCCCGTCGGCAGCACCACCACGCCGCTGGAGCGGTACTTCAGCCAGGCGTCGATGGCCTCCTTCTGGTAGGGCCGGAGCTCGCGCATGGCCAACGCCCCGTGGGGTAGCTCGTTGTACCGTTTCGCGTCGTCCTCGAAGGGAACCCCCCGGCGCACCAGTGCCCGCATCACGTCCGCGTAGGCGATGGCCGCCGCGCGATGGCAGCCGGTCCGTGGATCCCAGCGCACCGAGGCCGGGAGCACCTCGTTGCTCTCCGGGAGGCCCCGGATCTCCAGGGTTCCCGCCAGAAATTGGAGCTTTACCGTCATCGTGCAGGGGTCGTCGCGGGGGTCGGTCCCCTCAGGGCCAGGTCGATCAGCAGCGCCACCCCGAGCCCCGCGGCCACCCCCAGCGCGTCCCAGGTGAGATCGCGCCAGGAAGGATCCCCGCGGCCCGAGAGATCGTACACCTCCTTGCCTATCCCCGCCCCCGCGGCAACCGCCCCTCCCCACAGCAGCCGCGAAGATCGGTCAGGATACGTCAGGGCTGCTCCTCCGTAGGTGGCCCCGGCGATGGCGGCGGAGAAGGTGAAGTGGAGCCGCTTGTCGGGGCCCCACCAGGGGTCCGCCTGCTGGGCGAGGGAGGATCGGGCGAGGAGCAGCGCCGCCAGCGCCGCGCCCCACGCAGACCGGCGGGGGCAGCGCATTCAGGGCTTGCCGCAGAGGAGGCGGGCGGAGGCGCCCTGGTTGTTGCCCGGGTGGCAGTCGGCGATCTTCTTGTCCGGATCGACGGCGACGAGCACGTCGTTGTCGGCCTCCAGCTCGCCGGTGCACTCGACGATGGTGCAGTCGCCGGGCAGGAGGAGGGTGTCGGTGACGGAGGCGCAGAGGGGGGCGGGGGCCTGGCCCTTCTTGCCCTGGGTGAAGAGGACCTCGGCGCCGTCCTGGACGGGGTTGGTGCCGCGGTTGCAGACCTTGGCCTTGAAGGAGAAGGTGCCGGCCTGGCCGGAGCAGAGGGAATCGGCGTCCTGGAGCTCGACGGTGAGGTCGGCGATGGCGAGCTTTCCGAGGGCGCCCTGGGTGTTCTGGCGGAAGTTGTTGAGGCCGGGCTGCTCCCAGTTGCGCTTGACCTCCGAGGACTTGGGGATGCGGGCGTCGTCGGTGACGTGGGTGATGGAGTAGGCGTGCTGGTTCCAGATGGGGCGGGAGGAGACCCAGCGATCCTCCGGGTCGCGGAGCACGGAGAAGCCGGAGGAGAGCTTGAAGTCACCGGAGCCGGGGAAGAGCTTGTCGGGGCCTGCGGGGCAGGAGATCCCCTTGGTGCGGGGGACGACGATCTCGGTGGCGAAGTCGCCGTCGACGTCGGCGATGACCGGGTATTCGTAGCCGGTGCCGGACGAGGCGGGGGAGCTGTAGAGCACGTTGCCGGTCTTGCCGTCGTAGACCCGGACGAAGCACTCGTCGCGGTAGACGACCTCGGCCTTGCCGTCGCCGTTGAAGTCGAAGACCGACGAGCCGGTGCAGTTGGAGGATTGATCCTGGGAAGGCTGGGACCAGAGGATCCCTTCGGGGAGGTTGGCGTTGCTCTTCTCGCAGACGCCGCCGGGGCGGGCGGCGGCGTCCGGGCTGGCGACGCAGTCGGGGTCGAAGACCGTGTAGGCGCTGGCGCCTGCGGTGGCGAATTCGATCTGGCCGTCGCCGTCGAAGTCCGCCGCGGTCGGCGGCCCCCCGCGGCCCCCCTGGTAGACGTTGAAGGGACCGAAGACGATCTCGCCGGTGAGGGTCTGGACGCGGATCTTTCCGTTGGCGGTCACGATGATCTCCGGCAGCGGGTCGGTCTTCGGGTGCCCGGGGATCTCGGAGTAGTACCCCACGTCGGCCAGGGCGACGTTTCCTGCGGTGAGGGCCGGGGAGGCGACGGCCCAGGGCTTGAGCGCCCAGTTCTTGGCCGCCGGGTCCCAGCCGTAGATACCGTCGAAGTGCACGAGGTCCGGCTTGCCGTCCAAGTCGACGTCGGCCACCGTGTTGATGATGCCGAGCTGATCGTAGCTGGTGAGGCTGGAGGCGACGGAGGGGTTGAGGGCACATCCTTCCGCGTCAAAGACCAGGCGATCCACGACGATCTCGGGCTTGCCGTCGTCGTCGAGGTCGTGGAGACCCACGGCGAAGTTGGCGAGCTGGTTGAGGAAGGTGACGGGCTGGTTGGTGTTGCAATTGCGGCCCGTCCACCGGCGGACCAGCTTCGGCTTGGCCGGGTCGCTGCTGTCGATGCCGAAGGCGATGACAGTGATGGGGTCGCTGTTGGAGTTCAACCCGATCCGGTGAAAACCGACGATCTCCGGGTGACCGTTGGGGGTACCCACGTCCCCGTCCAGATCGCCGACGGCCCAGCCGCCCACGTAGCTCGGGCGGTTGCTGGCGACGTCCGGATCGTCGGGGCCGCCGATGCGCATCTGCTCCTCGCAGGTCCGCCCGTCGAACACCCGAAGCATCCCCGTGCGTCCCTTGCCCTGGTAGCTGAAGTCGAAGGTGTTGAGGATGATCGACGGCTGGATCTTCTTCGGGTCCAGGTCCAGGTTCAGGTCGGCCACGACGGGCATCGAGTAGGTCTCGACCATGGTGGAGGTCGGATCGCCCGCGGGCGGCCCCGTCCACTCGCACTGCACCGCGGGCGTCACGTCCACCGGGATCTTCGGCTTCTCGCAGGTCGGATCGTTGATCTTGTCCGGCGGCACCCCGTAGGGCGTGCAGGTGAAGTCGTCGGGGTCGCAGTAGCTATCCCCCGGGCAGTCGTCGTCGAAGGCGCAGGCCCCCAGGTTGGGGACGCACACGCCGTACTTGCACAAAAAACCCTCCTTGCACCCGCCACACGGCTCGGCCCCACCCGCGCCTGCATCGCCCGCGCTCCCCGCGTCGCCGCCTTGCCCAGCGTCGCCATGTAAATCAGCCGATCGGAGCGGATGCCGAAATGGGCCGGCGTGCCGCGCCCCCGCGCGCCGGCGCAGCGGCGCGCCCGGCTCGAGCCGCGCCCGCCTGAGGTCCACCCAGAAGGTGCTC
>CAZSDX010000491.1:0-5550 GCA_964605685.1 uncultured Polyangiaceae bacterium | reverse complement strand
GGGGGCCGGCGGGGCCGCCGAGTGGGCCGCGGAGGCCACTCGATCAGGCAGCGCAGCGGTCGCCGCCACGGGGGACGACGCCGCGGGCGTGGTGCGCGAGGCGCTGTCGGATTTTTCCTCGGTGGTCGATCGGAGCAACCCCAGCAGCAGCACACCGCCCGCCAGCGCCACCACGCCGCCCACCACCGGGAGGTAACGGCGGGAGGGCCGCAGGCGCTCCAGATCGGTCAGGGTGTCGGTGGGGAGCGCCCGGAGCGAAGGCCGCGAGGGAGGCGAGAGCGCCGGCGGCTGGGTCGTGCCCGTGGGAGAGGAGGAAGGCCCCGGGGAGGGAGAAGGCTCGGGGGCCTGGAGGAAGTCGAGAGGGAACTGGGCCCGGGCGAAGGTGCCGGTCATCTCCGGAAGCGGCTCGATGGAGGCGCCGTCGTCCTGGGGAAGCAGCGCCAGCAGGTGGTCGCGGGCCTCGGCGGCGGAGGAGAAGCGCGCTGCCGGGGCGCGGTTCACGCAGCGATGGAACCAGGCGTCGAAGCCGGGCGGTAGCAGCCCACCGGCATGGAGGGCCTCGGCCCGCTCGGAGGCCGGGGCCAGCGGGTCGAAGAGCAGCTCCCGCATCAGCGCGGGGATGGAGAAGCCCTCCTCGTTGGCCCGCAGCCAGTAGGAGCGCCCGGTGAGGCAGAAGAAGGCCAGCAGGCCCAGCGCCCAGAGATCGACGGACGGGTGGACGTTCTGGCTGGCCTCGGTCTGCTCCGGCGCGACCCAGAGCGGGCTCCCCAGCCGCACCGTCGCCGTGGCCTGCGCCTCGGCCATCATCTTGGCGATGCCAAAGTCGAGGATCTTCGCGGTGAACGGGGCGCCCTGCTGCCGGGTCCGGGCCAGGAAGATGTTCTCCGGCTTGAGATCCCGGTGGACGACGCCGGCGTCGTGCGCCGCGCAGATCGCGTGGAAGAGCTGCGTGAAGATCGCCCGGAACTCGGCGTGGCTCAGGCAGCGCTTGCGTAGCACGTAGCCCGCCAGCGACTCGCCCCGAAGGAGCTCCATCACCAGGTACGGCGTGCGAGTGGGCTCGTCGAAGCCCACGTCCAGCACCTGCACCACGTGGTCGCTGTCGATCAGCGCGCTGATCCGTGCTTCCTGGGAGAAGCGCCGGAGGAACCGGGGATCTTCCGCGAACTGAGGGAGCATCAGCTTCAGCGCCCACGCCGCGCCGGTTCCCTCGTGCACCGCCTCGTAGACCGTCCCCATCCCCCCGTGCCCCAGCACCCGCACGACCCGGAAGCGCCCCGCAAAGAGGCCGCCCGGCTGGAGGGAGTGGACACCGCTCATGACCCCATCATGCTAGCTCACCCCCCGGGACAACGCGATCCTAAGCGTGGCTTGAGGGCACGCCCGGTGGCGTGATCGAGGCGGGTCCGGGCGATGCGCTGGTCGATCCGCGCGGAAACCGCCGCCAGCTTCGCCCGGAAGAGGTTTGCCTCCGCGTCCGATAGCTCCACGCTGGTCGCTTTGCCCACGCGGTACATTTCCTTCCTCACGCGATACGCCTCCTCGGCGGCGGTGTGGGCCACGCGGGTCGTCTCCACCGCCAGGTCGGCGGTCTGGGAGGAGGAGATCGCCTGGGTCACCTCCAGGATCAGGCCGTCGCGGAGCTGCTGGCGCTGCGCCCGCAGCTTCGCCACGCTCGCGTCTCCCTCGCTCCCTGCCGCGTGTCCCAGGAAGAAATCGTTGGGGGACCAGGTGAGCTGGAGGCTCACGTCCCAGGTGCCGCGCCACTCCTGCGCCTGGGGGATGAAGCGCTGGTTGGGGTTGGCGTAGGTGTAGTTGCCCACCGCGGCGAGCTGGGGCCACGCCTGCGCGCGGTTGATCGAGGCGACCCGGGTGAGGCTCTGCTCCACCGCCAGCAACGACCGCAGCTCGGCCCGCTGGCTCAGGGCCTCCTGGCGAAGCGCAGCGGCGTCCAGCTTCAGCGGCGGCAGCGCCTCGGTCACGTCCTCGCCCAGGGTGATCACCTCGTCGGGTCGGGCCTGCACCGCCAGCCGGAGCTGCTCCGCGGCGAGCTGGACGAATTCCGCCGCCTGGGCGATGGCCAGCTCCCCCTGGGCGATCTGCGCCTGGATCCCGAGCACGTCTGCCTTCGAGGCCATCCCTGCCTTGAACAGCGCCTCGGCGTCCTTGCCGTGCTCGCGCGCGGCCTCCTGCGCCTGCTGGAGCACCTCGTACTGCCCCAGCGCCTTCACCCAGTTGTAGAACGCGATCTTCCCGTCGGCGAACGCCTTCGACTCGCTCGCCTGCACGTCGAGCCTGGCCGCCTCCTCGCTGTGGCTGGCCGCGGCATGCGCGTGAGAGATCCGGAAGAAGTAGTCCGAGATCGGCACCGCCAGGGTCGCCTGGAGCAAGTAATTGTCCAGGATCACCGGGAACGTGAAGGGCGGCGCCGCGATCAGCACCGGGTTCGCCGGCAGCGGCTGCCCGGGGACGACGTTCGGCCCCACCGCCACCACCTGGCTCCCGCTTCCTCCTCCCAGCGACGGCGGCGTGATCGGCGAGAGGCGCGTGTACCTCGCCGTCCCCGTCAGCCGGGGGAAATAGTTGAGCGTCGCCTGGTCCACCTTGGCCGCCGCCGCCCGCAGCGCCTCGTTCTTCGCCGCCACGTCGTAGTTCACCTTGCGCGCCCGCTGCCCCGCCTGCTCCGCGGTCCAGCCGCTCGCGGTGGGCAGGATCCGGGCGATCCTCGCCTCCATCGTCGACACCCGGCCCGAACCGCTCGCCGCCGGCGTCGCGCTCGCCTCTGCCGCCGCGCTCGCCGCCGGGCCCACCTGGCGTAGCCTGGGCGCCGGTGGCTTCTGGGCCCACGCCGCCGTCACCCACACCAACCCCAGGACTCCAGGCGCTGCGCGCCGCCATTGCCTCGCGTTCATGGTCAGGTGGGGCTTTTAAGCCATCCAGGCCCCAGGGCAACCTAACTCGGGCCTGGCAATCATGAAGAAGATCGCCCCCAGGAGCGGAAGCAAGATCAACAGGTTGGGCAGTGCGGTCCCTCGATGTGGTTTCGAGATTGAAAATAGCATCACCAGAATTGAAAACATCGACGCCCCCATCGCCCCCAGGATCCACGGCGCGATCAGCGAGATGGAGACCTGGTGCGCCAGCAGGAACCCCGCGGTCCAGGTGGTGCCGAAGCCCGGCAGGATGAGCCCGAAGCCCAGCCTCCGGCGATCCTCGAAGGCGCGGCAGAGGGCCAGCGCCAGCGAGCCCCCCACCAGCGCGCAGACCCCGCTGTACTTCACAACTCTCAACACCGTCAGCCAGCTCATGGCCCGTTTGTTGGCCCAGGGAGCCGCCCGCTGGCAAGAGACCGGCGATGCGCTGGCTGATCTGCTTGGTCTTGCTGGGGGGTAGCTCGCTCGGGGGGCTGACCGGATGCGATGGGATGGCCCCCACCCTGGGGGATGGCTCCGGGGGCGCCGCCGGTCCGTCGGGGGCCTCTGGCGCGGGGGGGGCGGCCCCTTGCCAGGGCTTCCGGGACGTCACCGGCGCCTGCCTCGCGCTGGCTTGCTTGGACGAGGCCCCCTGCGATCCGGCGGCCCCGGTGCCTTGTGGTCCGGGATCGAACGGCGACGGGGTCTGCTTCGCGGGCCGCTGCGCCTTCCGGAACGCCGCCCAGGGGTGCGGGAACGCCGCCGATTGTCCCTGCGGGCTCTGCGGTTCCGACGGGCGCTGCTACGAGGACAGGGCAGGTCAGTGCGGCGCGTGCCAGGGAGGAAACCCCAAGGATGATCTGCCCTGCAAATCGTGCCTGGCCTCCTGCCAGGGGACGGGGCCGCTGTGCTGCGCGGGGGCCGGCTGCCTCTGCGAAGGACAGTGCGGCGGCTTCCTGTTATCGGGAGCGGGCGGAGCAGTTCGCGCAGACCCCGTACAGCTCGTGCTTGTGGGAGCGCACGGTGAAGCCGTGGCGCGCGGCCACCTCGTCCTGGAGCCGCTCGATGGCGGGTTCTTCGAACTCGGTGATGGCGCCGCACTCGACGCAGATCAGGTGGTCGTGGTGCTCGTCCTCGTTGGCGATCTCGTAGCGCGTGACGCCATCGTGGAACCGGCGCTCGTGGGCGACGCCGCACTCGGCGAAGAGCTTGAGGGTGCGGTAGACGGTGGCGTAGCCGACACGAGGATCGATGGCGCGGACCTGGGCCAGGAGCTCCTCGATGGTGATGTGCGCCGGGGCCTTGAAGAACTCGTTGACGATGAGGCGCCGCTGCTCGGTGGAGCGGAGCCCCTTCTTGGCCATGTAGGCCTCCAGCAGCCCCCGGAGGTGCGCCTGGTGTTCCGCGGAGGGAGGGGATTCGCTCATGGTTGGTCTTGGTGACCCGGGATCCCTTCCTCCCGGGGGGAGCGCCTCAGTTCGTGCACGCGCTGGTGTCGAGGGTGCAATCGCTCTTGCACTTCAGCATGCCGCCGGTGAACCCTTCGTCCTCGCACTTGAGCCCGCCCAGGTCGTTGCCATCGCAGGCCTCGGTGTTGTTCTTCTTGCCGTCGCCGCAGAAGAGGCAAGCGCTCGTGTCGATCTTGCAGTCGTTGCCGCAGGATAGCGGGCCGGTGGCGTCCAGCTTGCCGGTGGCCTCGACGCAGGTGACGCCAGAGACGCTACCGTCGCACTCTTCCGCGTTGTTCTTCTTGCCATCGCCGCAGAAGAGGCAAGCGCTCGTGTCGATCTTGCAGTCATTGCCGCAGGACAGCGTGCCGGTGGCATCGTCACCGAACTCGGTCTTGCAGGTCTTGCCGTTCAGGTCGTTGCCGTCGCACTCTTCCGTGTTGTTCTTCGTGCCGTCGCCGCAGTGGAGGCAGGCGCTGTCGTCGATGGTGCACTGCTCGGTGCAGGAGAGGGTGCCGGTGGCGTCGTCGCCCTTGAGCGTCTTGCAGGTCTTGCCCCCGAAGAGAGCGCCGTCGCACTCCTCGTTGCCGTCGATGGCGTTGTTGCCGCAGGTCGGAGGGGGGCTGCACTCGCTCACGTCGAGGGTGCAATCGTCCTTGCACTTCAACATACCCGTGCTTCCGGCGCCCACCTCGGTCTCGCAGGTCTTGTCGCCCAGTTCGGTGGCGTCGCACTCCTCGGTCCCGTTGATCTTGCCATCGCCGCAGTAGAGGCAGGCGCTGGTGTCGAAGGTGCAGTCGTCCTTGCACCCGAGATCACCGTTCGCAGGCTTCCCCACGGCCGTCGTACAGGTGGCGCCGTCGGTGGCGTCCTTGTCGCACTGCTCGGGGCCTTGCTTCTGTCCGTTTCCGCACACCGGGACGCCCAGCAACGCACACTCCCCGCCGCAGCCCGAGAGGCCGCAGCTATCCGCCTTGCAAGCACAGGTCACCGCCGCGAGGAAATTCGCGTTGCTCTGGCAGGCGGGATCCGCAGGGTTCTCCGTGGCGCACTTGAGGCAAGCCTCGTCGGCGGCGCAGGCGTTGAACTCGCTATCGCACTTTTCCGCGATGCACCCCTGGCATACGTCGCTTATCCCTCCGCCTGCGCCTGCGGAGCCCGCGTCGCCGCCCGCGCCCGCGTCGCCGCCC
>CAZSDX010000490.1:3011-5561 GCA_964605685.1 uncultured Polyangiaceae bacterium | reverse complement strand
TGCCGCTGCCCGCCGTCCCACCGCCGCCGAAGGGCTCCGTCCCGCCGGCGCCCGCCGCGGTGCTCCCCGCCGCGCCCCCGGAGCCTCCATCCGCCTGGGAGGTGGTGCCCGCCACGTTGCCGTTCCCCGCGTTGTTACCGCCCGCCGCACCGGCGGAGCCCCCGAACGTCCCCGTGCCTCCGCTGCTGCTGCTGCTGTCGCAGGCAAACACGAGCATCGAGACCGCGAGACCTGCACTGAACACGTAAGCGAGCTGCTTCATCGACCATCCTCCGCCGCCGGACTCGCTACCCTCGCGACCCGTGCGTGCCGCGCACTCTGGTCGTTTGTGGCGATCCGGTCAAGGGCAAGTTACAGCGTTTTTTTTCGGTGTTTTGTGCGGTCTTGGCGTTATTTTTCGCCGTGGTTGTTTGCATGTTCTCCCCGGAGGAGCTCGCTCCCACCCTCGCCCCCCTCGGCCTCGCCCGCCCCCTCCCCGCCCGCGCTTACCTGGACGACGCCGTGCTCCGCCACGAGCGCGCCTTCCTGCTCCGCCGGAGCTGGACCTGCGTCGCCCGCGAGCAAGAGCTCGCTCTGCCCGGGGAAACCCTCGTCGTCCAGGTCGCCGGGGTCGGGCTGCTGCTGACCAGGGGCGCCGACCTGGCGCTCCGGGGGTTCCACGACGTCTGCCAGCACCGGGGGGCCTGCCTCGGGGAGCCCGGATTCCGCCGTGTTCCCCGGCTGGTCTGCCCTTACCACGGCTGGACCTACGACCTCGACGGCCGGCTACGCTCGACCCCGCCAGCGAGCGGTCCTCCCGCCGGCCACCCCGGATCCTGGTCCCTGGAACCCGCCGCAGTGGCGGAGGTGGCAGGGCTGATCTTTGCCTGCCCGGGGGAGCCCTGGGGCCCCGCCGAGTCCGCTTTCGAGGGGCTCTCGGAGGAGCTGGCGCGGTCGCCGCTTCGGAGGCTCCGGCTGGGGCGGCGCGTCGAGCACCAGGCCCGCGCCAACTGGAAGCTGCTCGCGGAGAATTTTCTGGAATCCCACCACTTTCCTCCGGTCCACCCGGAGCTGGAGCGGATCACCCCGACGGAGCACGCCGGCACTCTCCCTCCCCGGGGCGCCTGGTTCGGCGGGACCATGGAGATCCGCCCTCCCTCCGAGACCGTCGCCCCCGGCGGATCCCTCGGAGGTCGCCCGCTGCTGGGCTCCTCGACCCGCACGGTCCGGGATTACCTGATCTTCCCCTCGTGCATGCTGAGCGTGCAGCCTGACTACCTGCTTGTCTACCGGCTCTGGCCCGAGGCCGCCGACCTCACCCGGATCACCTCCGAGATCTGGTTCGCTCCCTCCAGCGCCGCGGATCCTTCCTTCGATCCCGCGCCGGTCTTCTCCTTCTGGGATACGGTCAACGCCCAGGACCGCACCATCTGCGAGCGCCAGCAGCGCGGGCTCGCCTCGCCCGGTTTCCGGGGAGGATGCTACACCGCCGTCGAGGAGTCCTCCCACCGCTTCGCCGCCATGGTGGCGCGCTCCTACCTCGATCAATCCCCCTGGTGAGTTCCCCCCGGGAGCTGCGCGGTCCTCAGCAGCGGAACCAGGAAGCGCCGCGGGATCTTCTCGTGGGACACCCCCGTCTGCTGCGCCACCAGCGGCCTCGATAGCACCTCCGCCGGGGCCACCTCCGGGTGCTCTCCCTGCCACAGCGCCTTGCCTCGCTCCTCCTCGCTCATCCCCGCGGCCAGCGCCCCCAGCAGCCGCAGCGTCCTCGGGCCCGTCTTCTCCCCCTCCGTGTAGAGAAAAGCCATACGACGGCGGCCCGCCAGGAAGTCTTCTCGGTTCTTCCGGAACCACGGCGCCAGCTCCGGCACGTCCAGGTAGTGCGCGTCCATCATCCAGACCTCGTGGACGTCGACGCCCCCCAGCCCCAGGGCCCGCCCCAGCGCCATGTACGCCCCGCTGTGGGCGATCAGCACCACCCTCCCTGGCCTCGCCCCGACCGGGAGGTGCGACGCGAGCTGCGGGTGCGCCAGGATCTCGGCCAGCATCGCACCGAGGCGTCCCTTCTGGGCGAATCCCCCCGGCGCGCTCGACGCCAGGTCAAAGGCGAGCTGCGGCACCACCAGCAGCGCGTCCACTCCCGCTGCGTCGAACTGGTTGACCAGATCCATCGCGTAGCGCGTCGGTTTGTCGTGGCGGCATGGCGCGTGATCCGGGCCGAGCAGTACCTTCAGGCACCCGTACCAGCCGTGGAAAAAGACCACCACCGGCGTCGCCTCCAGGTGCTTCAGCGAGCGCGGAGCATGCACCGCCGCGAACGGGTGCTCGCCGAAGGGCGCGTTCTTCAGGCGGAGGGTGGCGGTGAGGACCTCACCCCCCCGGCCCCCCTCTCCCTCACGGGCAGAGGGGGGAGGCGCGGGAATGGATGTGGAGTCTCCGGAGGTACTCCCCCTCTCCACCGAAGAAAGGGAGTCAGGGGGTGAGGAGATCGTGGACGCCTCGCTTCCGCTCCCCCCTCTGCCCGTGAGGGAGAGGGGGGCCGGGGGGGGGGGGGGCCCCCTCCGCGCCGGC
>CAZSDX010000490.1:0-3001 GCA_964605685.1 uncultured Polyangiaceae bacterium | reverse complement strand
GAGGGGCGCCCGCCTAAGCCCTTGAGGGAGAGGGGGGCTGGGGGGGTGAGGTCTCCCCCGCCGCCCCGCAGCCGAGGTAAGACACGGCGATGACCAGCGACAAGCAACGGGAACACAGGCCGGATCTCCCCCCGCGGGAGCTGCTCCGGCTGGAGGCGGAGGGCGAGCGGCGCACGGCGGCGCTGGTGGCGGAGGCCAAGCTCCAAGCGGGCGAGCGCTGCCCGGAGTGCGGGGCGCTCGGGTCGCTGGAGGAGCACGAGGGCAAGCTGCGCTGCATGGACTGCGATCTGGAGGTGCTGGAGCATAGCCGGCTGGGCGGCCTCGGGAAGAAGTTAACCCGGGGCGAGCTGCATCGTGCCCGGGGGCAGCTCCGGGTGGGCCAGCAGCGCCGGCTTGGGCCGGATCGCCACCGGTTGCTCGGCCATGCGGAACATCCGAACATCGAAGGTGTTGTCCCCGAAGGCCGCCAGCAGGGTCGCGTCCGGCAAGAAGCGACGGAGCGCCTCGGCCTTCCCTTCCGCGTAGGTGGCGGGCTCCTCGATGCCAGGAGCGATGTGGCCGTCAAGCAGCCTCGGGCGCATGGCCAGGACGTTGCGCCGGGGGATGGAAAGGTGGACCGCCCCCTGCTCGACCAAGAGCTGTGGCGAGGCCGAGACGATCCAGAACTCGACCTGCTCCCGCCGGGCCCAGTCGAGGACCGGCAGCATCTCCGGGTGATGTCGTTCTTTACCCCCACGCTCCCGGTGGAGCGCCTCCGCGAAGGCGACCACCTCGTCGGCGCGAAACCCGGCGAAGATCCAGGCCATGATCATGTAGGCGTCGCGCTCGGGGATGCGCCCCTGCTCGTGGGCGAGGGCCAGCGCCTCCGCCTGCTCGTGGGGGTCGTCGTGCTCGGAGACGCCGAGGCGCCGGGCGGCTTCCCGGAGCGGGGCGGCGACCGCCGGCTTCAGCGCCCGGAGCCGGAGGATCCGGGCGAAGCCCTCATCCCCCACGTCCCCGGACCAGAGGGTGCCGTCGGCGTCGGAGGCGAGCACGGGGCGAGCGGTGGGGGTCTGGCGCCGGAGCGCGTCGAGGGAGTGCTGGAGGCGGGCGAGGAGATCCGGGACGGTGAGGACGGGGAGCATCCCGGAGACGTTGGGCCTGTTCTCGGGGGGAAGGGAAGGGGTCTCCGCGGAGCGCCGGGCGGCGGGGCAGGGATAACCCCGGGAGCGGCACCGAGAGCTGCACGCGGACCCGCGGGTTGATGCGGAGGGTACCCAGGGCGGCGGTGTAGGGCTTGATGCCAAAATCCGGCTGGTTCACCTCGACCTCGACGGTGGCCTTCCCCGCCTCGCGCCGCGCCTGGACCACCAGGGGACGCTCGACCCCGTTGAGCGAGAGCACCCCCTCGATCCGGTCTCCGTCGAGGCGCGTCGAGCGGAAGCGCACCTCCGCGGCTCGCTTCGGGGGGAGCACGTCGTCGAGGATCGTCTGCTCGATCTTCTTCCGGTCCCCCTCGCCGAGCGCCGCGTGGTTCTCCGCTCCGTCTTTCATGGCGCACACCACCCGCAGCGAGGCCGTCTCGAAGCGCGCCTCCACCCTCGTCGGAGCGCCGCTCTCCAGGCCCTCGACGGTGACCTCGAAGCGCGTCACCTGGAGCTTCAAATCGTGAGCGATGGCCGAGAGCATCCCCTCCTTGAAGGTGAAGACCAGGCAGGTGGCGCTGGAGGCGTCGAAGTGCATGGCTCTCCTCTACCCCACCGCCCTCCCCGGAGGAACGGCGCCCTCACTCCGGCGGCCCCTCGGAGGGCACCGGCGGAGCCCCCTGGGCCCCTTCGTAGGTCAACCTGTACCCCTCGCTCCGGAGCCTGGTAAAGAGCACGGGGAGCGCCTCCAGGGTGCCCCAGGCATGCATGTGGAACAGGAGGACAGCGTGGGGTTTTACCCGGGCGAGGATGCGGTTGGCGATGTCCTCCGGGGGGAGGCCCTCCCAGTCGCGGCTGTCGGCGTCCCAGAGGTAGATGCGGTAGCCGAGGGAGGAGGCAACGTGCTCGACGCGCTTGCTGAGGTCCATGGAGGGAGGGCGGAGCAGGTTGCAGGCTCCGTGGCCGGCGCCGCCGCGGATCTCCTGGGCGATCTGGGCGTCGGTGAGGCGAGGGAGCCGGGCGTGGGTCTCGCTGTGGTTGCAGAGGCGGTGGCCGTCCTGGATGGCGCGTTCGATGTAGTCCGGGTGAGCGCGCGCCCAGCGGCCGGTCGGGAACAGGATCGCCTTGACCTCGTGCTGGCGCAGCAGGGCGAGGAGTCCCCAGGCTTGCTGCATGTCGTGGGTCCCGTCGTCGAAGGTGAAGACCACCGGGGCGCCCTCCCCCGGGGTCACCCGGAGCGGCGGCGGGATCAGCGGGCGGAAGGTCCAGGAGGCGGGCAGGATCGGCGCCCCGTCGCGGGCGCGGCCGGCCACGGAGGCCCGGTGGAGCGTCCCGTAGGAGAGGGGCCGCTCGGGGCGGAACTGGAGGGTCCGGTCGTCCGGCCAGGAGAAGGAGCCGGGGGCGGGAGGTTCCAGGCGGAAGCTGGCCTCGACGGAGGCCCTGTCCACGTCGACCCCGAAGCGGGCCCAGACCGGGGCGAGGGGATCGATCCGCCCGGCCCCCGGTCCGCGGGCGATCACCTCGTGGAGCGGGAGCGTGTCGAAGGCGACGCTCCGGGTCGATCCGTCGGGCCAGGCGAGATCGAGGCGGTAGGAGGTGGTCGGCGCGAGGAGGCCGTGCTCCAGGTGCAGGGTGCCCTCCCGCAGCGAGGGCCAGAGCGGCGCCGGTGGCCAGAGGATCACCCCGGGGGCTCCGCGTCCTGGCGTCGTGTCCCCGAGGCGGAGCACCCCGCGGGCCGGCACGACGCCCAGGTAAAGCGCGCCGTCGGCGAGGGAGCGTTCCCCGTTGCCCCGGGGACCCTCGGGGGCAGGGACGCGCCGGGTCAGGGAGATCTCGGGGAGGCGGAGCGAGGGCAAGGCGCGGCGCGGCGACGCGGC